>NZ_JBHYOP010000001.1:0-479730 GCF_042745235.1 Streptomyces sp. NPDC058796 | reverse complement strand
GGGGGTCTCGTCCTCCGCGTGCGACAATCTCGGGCCGCCCGGGGGCGGCGGGCGGGCGCAGATCGGGTCCCCCCCCCGGGCGGG
This sequence comes from Streptomyces sp. NPDC058796, assembly GCF_042745235.1. Classification (NCBI taxonomy): domain Bacteria; kingdom Bacillati; phylum Actinomycetota; class Actinomycetes; order Kitasatosporales; family Streptomycetaceae; genus Streptomyces; species Streptomyces sp. NPDC058796. Next base: position 479,646 of record NZ_JBHYOP010000001.1, on the reverse strand, counting down.
GGCGCGCCCCGCCCCCGCCCCCCCCACGGCGGTGAGTTTGGCGGCGTCGAAGACCAGGTTCAGCGCGTAGCCGACGCCGAGGAACATCAGTCCCCAGCGCAGCCAGGCGTCGAGGCCGTCGGTGCGCACCCAGTTCCAGATGAGCCACGACGTGATCAGGACGGCCACGGTGTGGGCGAGCAGGTAGAGCACGATCTGCTCGCGCATGAAGGGTGTCGTGGCGTAGTACGTGTCCAGGTCCCGCAGGCGTTCCACGGGCGCGTCGGCGAGGGCGAACAGCGTCCACAGGGCGGCGATCACCCCCGAGTAGACGCCGACCACCCAGCGCACGGCACGGCGGGTGTCCGCGGCGCGCTCGGACGGCCCGTTGCGCCAGGTGATGATCAGCAGCAGGCAGGAGCCGCAGAAGGCGGTCAGCAGGGAGTACACCCAGGGCGCCGAGATGTTGGTCACGCCCGTGACCCGGTTGGTCCAGGCGATGGTCGAGGGGGCCGCGAAGACGAACACCACGCAGGCGAGCAGCAGCAGACCGCCGACCGCGCGCAGCAACGGGTCCCGCCAGAGCCGGACTACGGTGGGCAGCTTGATCGCGAACGCGGCCGTCAGGATCGCGGCCGGTATCCAGAAGGATATGTACAACTCGCCGAGCACGTCGGCCGGTTCGAGCGCCGACACCGTCGTCACCGTGGCGCACCTCCCCGCCCGCGGTAGCCGAGCGACCTCTGGACCGGGCTGGGGGGCGTGGCGCCGGTCCGCCCCGGCAGCAGGGGCCGGCAGGCGGCGGCGAGGCGGTGACCGAAGTCGTCGGCGTCGGCCTCGTCGTCCTGCCGGGAGCCGTCGCGGGCGGCCGCGGCCAGTGCCACGTCCGTCCAGCCGGGCCGGTCGGCCAGGGCGCGGACGGCGGTGGACCCGACGCCGTGGTGGTGCCGGTGCCCGGCATGGATGTGCCACAACTCGTGCCCGAGGATGACCAGTTGCTGGACCGCCTCGGCCCGTTCCTCGACGATGACCAGGTCGCGGTCGTGGAACTCCACCCACAATCCGGTGACCAGCAGTTCGTCGGGGAACCGTTCGAAGCGCAGCTCGACCGGCCGTCCGGCGCGGCGCGCGGCCATCTCGGCGCACAGCGTGTGGCACAGCTCCCGCACGTCGCGCGGTGCCCGGTCCTGTGCGCGGGCCGCTGCGGCGAGGTCGGCGGCCAGGGTGCCGGCGGAGCCGCCGCGCGAGCGCCTGAGTGCCGCGGCGGCCCGGACGGCCCGCCCGCGCGCGCCCGCGAGGTTCATGCCTCCCCCTTCTCGTGGCTGGTCCGAAGCCCTCCGAGGTTACGCGTCCGGGTCTGTTCGCGTCATGTGATCGAGGGACATCTGTTCAACGCGGAACGACTACCGGCCGCGGAAAGTCCTGCGCGACCCATTGACGCGCCCGGCGTGCGACCTTACGGTCCCGTTCGAAGTTACGAGCGTCATACGAAATATCGAACGACGCAATCTCGAACGGTGAAAGTTCAGAGCGACTCTCGTTCATGACAGATGGGCAGGGCATGGGACGACCTGACCTGAATCGCAGGCACTTTCTGGCCGCGGCGGGTGGCCTGACGGTCGCGGGAAGCTTCGGCTTCGCGGCTCTCGGCACGGGCGCCGACGCCCTGGCCTCCGACGCGGACACCCGGGTGCGCTACTGGAACCTCTTCAGCGGCGGCGACGGATACAACATGATCGCGATGCTGGACGCCTTCCGGAAGGACAACCCCGGCATCGACGTGAAGGACTCCACCCTCCAGTGGGGCAGCCCCTTCTACACCAAGCTCGCCATGGCGGCCGCCGGCAACCGCGCACCGGACCTCGGCGTGATGCACCTGGGCCGCGTCACCGGCTTCTCGCCCGGCCGCCTCCTGGACCCCTGGGACGTCGGCCTGCTCGCCAAGTACGGCGTGAAGGAGGCCGACTTCAACCCCGAGCTGTGGCGCCGCGCCGTCATCGACGGCAAGCTCTACGCCCTCCCCCTCGACATCCACGTCCAGCTCTGCTTCTACCGCAAGGACGTGCTGGGGAAGGCGGGCCTGCTCGGCGACGACGGCCGGATGGTCCCGGTCACCTCCGTCGACGAGTGGTTCGACGTGCTGAAGGAAGCCAGGAAGGCCACCGCGAAGGGCCTGCAGACCATGGGCTTCTGGCACAACGACCAGAACTTCCAGTGGTGGTTCTTCGTCGCCTTCTACACCCAGCTCGGCGGCACCTGGTTCGACGACGCGAAGACCGACGTCACCTTCGACACCGACAAGGCCGTCCAGGTGCTGGAATTTTTGCGCCGGCACATCGCCGACGGGTACGCCGACCCTGGCTTCGGGGGCGGCGCGGGCGCCGAACAGTTCGTCAACGGCTCCCCCTTCGCCTGGGAGGGCAACTGGTCGGTGCCGGTCTTCTCGGGGGCGAAGCTCGACTACGGCGCCACCCCGCTGCCGCCCGTCTTCGGCGAGCGGGCCACCCACGCCGAGTCGCACTCCTTCGTCCTGCCCCACCAGGCGGACCGCGGCGGCGCCGCCAACGAGGCCGCGCACCGGCTCGCCGCCTATGTCGTCAAGCACGCCCGGCAGTGGGCGGCCGGCGGCCACATCCCCGCCTACACCCCCACCCTCTCCACCGCCGCGTACCGGGAGCTCCAGCCGCAGAACGAGTACGCCGACGCCATGGAGCAGCAGGCCACCGAACCGAAGGTGTGGTTCGCCGGCTCCACCGGCATCCTCGCCCAGCGCGTCGGCCCGATCGTCGTCTCCTCCACGATGGGCTCCACCAGGCCCGAGGCCGCCGCCCGCCGGATGAAGGGCGCGCTGACCGAACTGCTCGCCATGAAGAACCCCATGGACGGCCGGACCGCCGCGCAGGGAGGTGCCTGATCATGACCACCAGCGCCGAGACGATCGTCCGCCCCGCGCGCGCGAGGACCGCCGCGGCCGGCGCCACCGTCCGCCGCAGGCAGGGCTTCCAGCACGGCGGCTGGTTCGTCGCCCCGTTCCTCGCCCTGTTCGCGCTCTTCGTGATCTGGCCGCTGCTGCGCGGCCTCTACCTCAGCTTCACCGACGCCAACATCTCCGGCGACGGCGCGAGCTTCATCGGCCTCGACAACTACCGCGAGGCCCTCCAGGACCCCCTGATGTGGGACGCGCTCGGCCACAGCGCGTACTTCACGCTGCTCGTCGTGCCCTGCATCACGGTCCTCGCCTTCCTGCTGGCGATGCTCGCCCACCACATCGAACGCGGCAAGTGGCTGTGGCGGCTGTGCTTCTTCCTGCCCTTCCTGCTGCCGTCCACCGTCGCCGCCAACCTGTGGCAGTGGCTGTTCAACCCCGGCACGGGAATGATCAACCACGTCTTCGGCCTTCAGACGCCCTGGCTGACCGACAAGTCCTACGCGCTGCTCGCCGTCGTCATCACCACCCTGTGGTGGACGGTCGGCTTCAGCTTCCTGCTCTACCTCGCCGCCCTCCAGGGCATCCCCGCCCACCTCTACGAGGCCGCCAAGCTGGACGGCGCGAACGCCTGGCACCGCACGCTCCACATCACGCTGCCGATGCTGCGCAACATCACCGGCCTCGTCGTCGCCCTCCAGATCCTCGCCTCGCTCCAGGTCTTCGACCAGGCCGTCGTCATGCAGGACTTCGGGCCCGGACCGGAGGAATCGACCCGCACCTTCGTCCAGTACACCCTCGAACAGGGCTTCACCAGCTACCGCGTGGGCTACGCCTCCGCGATCTCCATCATCTTCTTCGTGCTCATCGCGGCCGTCGCCCTCGCCCGGATGTGGCTGCTGCGCAACCGTGAGGAGGGCGGCCGATGACCACCGCCGCACCATCGATCCGCACCCGGCCGCGCAGGAGCTGGACCCCCGGCCAGATCGTGCTCACGCTGCTCGGCACCGCCGTCTCCGCCGTGTTCCTCGCCCCCCTCGCCTGGGCCCTGTTCACCTCCCTCAAGTCGGAGACCGAGGCCGTCGAGGTACCCACGCACTGGCTGCCCGAGGAGTGGACCGGCCAGGCCTGGTCGGCCCTCTTCGAGACCGGCAACATCACCAACTGGTTCGTCAACTCCCTCGTCGTGTCGGTCTGCGTCACGACGGTGGTCCTGCTGGTGAGCGCGCTGGCCGGCTACGGCTTCGCCCGCACCGAGTTCCGCGGCAAGGGCGCCCTGATGGCCCTGGTGATGGCCGGCCTCATGATCTCCCCGGCCGTGCTCGGCGTGCCCCTGTTCACCACCGTCCAGCAGATGGGGATGGTCGACACCTACTGGGGCATGATCCTGCCGCAGTGCGCGCCGGCCGCGATGGTCTACATCCTCTACAAGTTCTTCCAGGGCATCCCGCGCGAGCTGGAGGAGGCCGCCTTCATCGACGGCGCCGGCCGCTGGCGGGTCTTCTTCACCATCATCGTGCCGCTCTCCCGCCCGTCGCTCGCGGCGGTCGGCATCTTCACCTTCATCAGCTCCTGGAACAACTTCCTGTGGCCCTACATGGTCACCAACAACCCCGACCTGATGACCATGCCGAACGGCATCGCGACCGTCATGAACTCCTACGGCATCCAGTGGGCCCAGCTCATGGCCGGCGGCCTCATGGCCGGCCTGCCCCTGATCGTCGTCTTCGTCTTCTTCCAGCGGCAGATCGTGGCGGGCGTCGCCCACACGGGATTGGCGGGACAGTGACCGTACGCAGAATCCTCACCGCCGCGGCGACCGCGGCCCTGATGGCCCTGCTGCCCCACACGGCCCAGGCGGCGCAGAGCTACCCCGACCCGCGCCCCATCACGGGCCAGGAGATCATCCACGACCCCACCGTGCTGCGCCTCAGGTCGGGCGGCTACGTCGCCTACTCCACCGGCGGCGTCATCGGCGCCCGCCTCTCCGAGGACGGCAGGCACTGGGACGACGCGGGCAACGCCTTCGCGAAGCCCCCGGCCTGGTGGTACGAGTACAACGACACCGGCGACCCGTGGGCCCCCGACCTCACCTACCGCGCCGGCCGCTACTGGCTGTACTACGCCGTCTCGTCCTGGGGCACCAACCACTCCGCGATCGGCGTCGCCACCTCCCGCACGGGCCTGCCCGGCACGTGGACCGACCACGGCAAGGTCTTCTCCTCCGAGACCACGGACACCTGGAACGCCATCGACCCGGCGGTCGTCCGCGCCGACGGCAGGCTGTGGATGTCCTTCGGCTCCTACTGGTCCGGCATCCGCATGGTCGAGCTGGACCCGAGGACGGGCAAGGCCGTCGAGGGCGCGGAGGTCCACCACCTGGCGACCCGGCCGGACGAGCCGTACGCGGTCGAGGGCCCGGAGATCGTCAAGCACGGCCGGTACTACTACCTCTTCGCCTCCCACGACGCCTGCTGCTCGGGCGTGGACAGCACGTACAAGATCAAGGTCGGCAGGTCGACGTCGGTCACCGGCCCCTACGTCGACAGCACGGGCAAACCGCTCCTGGAGGGCGGCGGAGACCTCCTCCTGGCAGGCCACGGCCGCTACATCGGCACCGGCGGCCAGTCGGTCTTCCGCGACCGGGGCCGCGACTGGCTGGCATACCACTACTACGACGCGCGGGACGAAGGCACGCCCAAGCTCGGCCTGAACGCCCTGAACTGGACGAAGGACGGCTGGCCGGCCGTCGGCCGCTGACCCGCACGCCCCACTCCCGCAGACGAACCCGAAACCCCGAAAGGCAGCGATGCGAACCGCCCGCTTCACCCTCGACCCCGCCTTCACCGTCGGCGAAGTCAACCCCCGCCTCTTCGGCTCCTTCGTCGAGCACCTCGGCCGCTGCGTCTACACCGGCGTCTTCGAACCCGGCCACCCCGCCGCCGACGAGGACGGCATACGGACCGACGTGCTGGAGCTGGTCCGCGAACTCGGCGTCACCGCCATCCGCTACCCCGGCGGCAACTTCGTCTCCGGCTACAAGTGGGAGGACTCGGTCGGCCCGGTCGAGGACCGCCCCCGCCGCCTCGACCTGGCCTGGCGCACCACCGAGTCGAACCGCTTCGGCCTGTCCGAGTACATCGCCTTCCTCAAGAAGATCGGCCCCCAGGCCGAGCCGATGATGGCGGTCAACCTCGGCACCCGGGGCGTCGCCGAGGCCCTCGAACTCCAGGAGTACGCCAACCACCCCTCCGGCACCGCCCTCTCCGACCTGCGCGCCGAGCACGGCGACAAGGACCCCTTCGGCATCCGGCTGTGGTGCCTGGGCAACGAGATGGACGGCCCCTGGCAGACCGGCCACAAGACCGCCGAGGAGTACGGTCGCGTCGCCGCCGAGACCGCCCGCGCCATGCGCCAGATCGACCCGGACCTCGAACTGGTCGCCTGCGGCTCCTCCGGCCAGTCCATGGAGACCTTCGCCGCGTGGGAGGCGACCGTCCTCCAGGAGACCTACGACCTGGTCGACCACATCTCCCTGCACGCCTACTACGAGCCGCACGACGGCGACGTCGACTCCTTCCTCGCCTCCGCCGTGGACATGGAGTCGTTCATCGAGAACGTCGTCGCCACCTGCGACCACGTCGGCGCCCGCCTCAAGTCCAAGAAGAAGATCAACCTCTCCTTCGACGAGTGGAACGTCTGGTACATGGCCAAGACCCAGGCGGAGGTGAGCGCCCTCGACTGGCCCGAGGCGCCCCGCCTGCTGGAGGACAACTACAGCGTCACCGACGCGGTGGTCTTCGGCTCGCTCCTCATCGCCCTGCTGCGGCACGCCGACCGCGTCACCGTCGCCTGCCTCGCCCAGCTCGTCAACGTCATCGCCCCGATCATGACCGAGCCGGGCGGCCCCGCCTGGCGCCAGACGACCTTCTTCCCCTTCTCCCAGGCCTCGAAGTACGGCCGCGGCGAGGTCCTCGACGTCCGGGTGGACTCACCGACGTACGAGACGAAGAGGTACGGCGAGGCCGACCTGCTGCACGCCACCGCCGTGCGCGCCGAGGACGGCTCGGTCACCGTCTTCGCCGTCAACCGCTCGCGCACCGAGCCGCTGCCGCTGGACGTCGCCCTCAGCGGCCTCGGCCTCACCGAGGTCGTCGAGCACAGCGCCCTCGCGGACGCCGACCCCGACGCCCGCAACACCCTCGCCGAGCCCGAGCGGGTCGTCCCGCACGCGGTGGACGGCACGGTGGTGAGCGACGGCAGGCTGAGCGCCACCCTGGAGCCGCTGTCCTGGAACGTGATCCGGCTGCGCTGAGGCCCGCCCCAGTGCCCGCGGGCGACGTCCGGGCGTGGGCGGCACGATCCCCGGGAGACAGAGTGCTCCGGTGCCGCCCGCGCGCCGGGAGGAGGCAGGCCGGAGGCACGGAGGTTGGCCGAAATGGCTGTTGTTGGCGTGTGACCGGCGACGATGGAGTGGCTGATGAGGCCGCGCCTACGGGAAGCGAGGAGCGGAGCGAACACATGTGACGGGGAGCACGATGACGTACGTGGTGGAGCTGCCGCTCGACGACGGCCCTGACGGAGCGGCTCGTGCCGTCAAGGTCGAGGTCCAGGAAAAGCCGGGAGACGGTCTGGTCAAGGTGGCCCGGCCCGGACAGGTGGTGGCCAGGGCGAGCCGCTCCATGGGAGAGATGCTGTCCGGGCTCCGGCCCGTGGCCCAGCAACTGGTGAACACGTTCGGCGAGACGGCGCCGGGCCCGCAGGAGATCACTGTGGAGTTCGGCCTGTCGCTGTCGGCCGCGGCGGACATCGTGATCAGCAGCAGCACGGCCCAGGCGCACTTCACCGTGACCCTCAGATGGGACCGGAGCGGGAACGGGGACGCGGGCCGTCCGACGGCCGAACCGGGGGCTTGAGGGTGCCGGAAACCGCCCCGACAGGCGGGAACGGCCCGGCGGCGCTCGGCTCGGCCGTCCTGCGCGTCACGGACCGGCAGGGAAACTGCTGGGGTGCCGGTTTCCTGGTCGGCGAGCAGACCGCCCTGACCTGCGCCCACGTGGTGAGCGCCGCCCTCGGGACGCCCGAGGGCGAGCCTCCCGCGGAGGCGGCGCGGGTGTTGGTCGATCTGCCTCTCCTGCCCGCGGCCGAGTCCGGCCGGGCCGCGGTGCCGGCCCGGATCGTGCACTTCGCGGCGGGGGACGACGACGTCGCGGTGCTGCGTCTGGAAACCGTGCTCCCGCGGGGACGCCCGGTGAGAATGGTCGACGCGCCGGACGTGTGGGGGCACCCGGCCCGGATCTTCGGCTTCCCCCAGGGGCGCCCGGCCGGCGTGTGGCACGCCGGAGTGCTCCGCTCCCGCCAGGCCGACGGATGGATCCAGGCCGACCTGGCGTCCCACGGCTACCGGGTCTCCGGGGGATTCAGCGGCAGTCCCGTGTGGGACGAGGATCTGTCCGCCGTCGTCGGCATGGTGGCCGTGGCGGAGTCCGGGGAGCCCGCGGCGAGTTATCTCATTCCCTCGGGCGCGCTGCTGCGCGTATGGGAGCCGTTGCGGGCCCTGACGTCGCCGGTCTCCCCGTTCCGCGGCCTGGCCCCGTTCCGCGAGACGGACGCCGCGTGCTTCCACGGCAGGGAGGAGGAGAGCGAGGAGCTGACCGCCGAGGTGGCGGCCGAGCGCCAGGTCTGCCTGGTCGGCCCGTCGGGGTCGGGCAAGTCCTCGCTGGCCCTGGCCGGCGTGGTACCCCGCCTGCGTGCCCAGGGATTCTCCGTGGGCGTACTGCGGCCCGCCTCCGGCAGCCGGCCACTGGCCGCGCTGGCCGCCGCGCTACTGCCCCTGCTGGAGCCCGACCTGTCCGCCGTCGACCGGCTGGAGCGGCTTCCGTCCTTGGCGAGCATTTTTGAGCGGCAGGGCGTAGCGGACACCGTCACCGCGATACGGGAACGCCAGGGAACCCGCGCCCTGCTCCTCGTCGTCGACCAGTTCGAGGAACTGCTCGTCTCCGCTCCCGGCCTCGTGGACGAGTTGGCCGACGCGCTCTACACCACGCCCCTGCCCGAGGGCCTGCACGTGCTCACCACCCTCCGCGCCGACTTCCTGGACAGCGCGCTGACCCATGCGCGGGTGGGCACGGCCTTCCGCAACCGGCTCTACGCCCTCGCCACTCCCGGCCCGCGACAGCTTCGCCGGATCGTCACCGCACCGGTGGACGCCGTACCGGGAGTCGGCTACGAGGCCGGTCTCGTCGAGCGCGTGCTCGCCGACGCGGGGCAGGAACCGGGCGCGCTGCCCCTGCTCGGCTTCACTCTGGACCGGCTGTGGCGGAACCAGGACGGCGGAGTCCTCACGCACGAGTCCTACGAGGAACTGGGCGGCGTGGCGGGAGCGCTGGGACAGCACGCGGAACGTCTGTGGAACGCGCGCGTCCCGCGGCACGCGGCGCCCGCCGCACGCCGGCTGTTCGCGACACTGGTGCGCGTGCCCCTCGGCACCAGCGCGATCACCCGGCGGACCGCCCTGCGCGGTGAACTGGACGCCGAGGCCTGGGACATCGCGCAGACCCTGGCCGACGCGCGCCTGCTCGTCACCGGGCGCAACGCCGAGGGCATGGAGACGGTCGAGGTGGCGCACGAGGCCCTCATCGGCGAATGGCGGCGCCTGGCCGACTGGACCGAGGAGGACCGCGCGTTTCTCGTCTGGCGTGAAACGCTGCGCCACGACAGCGAACGCTGGGAGCACGGTGGAAGGCCGCCGGATCTCTTGCCGTCGTGGTCGGCCCTGGACGCGGCCGAACGCTGGCTGCCCGACCGCGGCCGGTTCCTGACCGACGCCGAGCGGGACTACCTGCGTCGCGGTCGGGCCTACCGGCACGCGCGACGGCGGAGACAGCGCGCGCTGACCACCGTCATCGCCTCCCTCACCGCCCTCGCGGTCCTCTTCGGCGCACTGTTCGCCTACTACCGCTACGTCAGTGACCAGCGCGCCGCGGAGTCCGCCTCGCGCGCGCTGGCGCAGAGCTCGGCCGACCTGGGAACCTCGGACCCGGTGGTCTCCGTCCTGACGGCGCTGGCGGCCTACCGGACGTCGCCGACGGATCAGGCCCGCGACGCCCTGCTGCGGGCCCGGCTCGCCCACCGTCCCGAGCATCGCATGCTGTCCGGGTCCGACGGCTCGGTCGGTGGTGTCGCCGCGAGCGAGGACGGCGAAGTGGTCCTCGTGCACTCGGACTTCGGCAAACCCACGCTGCACGTGCACGCTGCCACGGGAACGGTACGCACTCAACGGCTCGACCTGCCGTACCAGGCCAGACTGAGCTTCGTCTCCCCGGACGGGAGCCGGGCCGGGTTCTTCACCGACGAGCGGGAACTGGTGTGGTTCGACGTGCGGCGCGACGGCGATCCCGGTGAGCTCGCCGGTCCCGAGCATCATCTGCCGCCCCAGCTCCAACCGCCCCCCGGCTACAGCACCGTCGGTGACGACGCCGCGGTGTCGAGTGACGGGCGGATCGTCGCACAGACCGGGGCGGACGCGACGTCGATCGCCTGGTGGGATCTCGAAAGGGGGACGTCGGGAACGGTTCCGCTGCCCACCGGGTTGTCGGAGACCAGCCGCTTCGACGGTGTGCACATCGGCTCGGACGACCGAGAACTGCTGGCCAGTGTCTGGGACCGGAAGACCGAGAAGGGCACGCTGCTCGCCGTCGACCGAAGCACGCGGAACTCGCGGGTCGTCGTGGCACCGACCCCGCTCTTCGAGGTGTCCGACGCGGGGAACGCCGTAGCCGTCTGCGAGTCCTCGAAGGAGCACGGAGAGCGCGTACTCACCGTACGGAGGACCGGGCGCCCACAGGAGACGCTCCGCTACACGGGCTCGGGCCTGGGAGACGATGAGCAGTGCGGGTTGGAAGCCGTTGCCGACAGCGGCAGATGGGCGGTGACACAGGAGTACGGCGGTACGGGCGGATACCGTTTCTACCTGCTCGACCTCGAAAACGGTCGGCGTTTCTCCACCGGGAGAGCCGTGGACTCGAGCACAACGGTACAGAAGGTGGTCACGGTCGACGGTGCCCCGGTGATCCTGGCCGCCACGGAGAAGAGCGTGCTGTTCATTCCGGCCCAGCCGGAGAGCCCCCGGATGGATCCGCTGCCGCTTGCGGCCTTCTCTCCGGACGGGAAGTCCTTTGTGGGCCTGGCGGACAGCGGGAAGCGAATCGTGCGCCACGCGTCGGACGAGGGCGGCAAAGTGCTGGCCGAAGCGGAACGCCGGGCGGGCGACTTCGAGAACCGGGACGCGGTGCTCGGGTTCAGCGCGGACGGGGAGGTGGTGGCCGACCAGACCGGGAAGCGCACCGTCGTGCTGCGCCGGGCCTCGGACTTGCGCCCCCTCCGTACGATCACCGCGGTGGATCCGCCGGACGGTGGCTCGACGTTCAGTTACCTCCTGCCCGGAGACAGCGTGGTGACGCTGTCCGGCCCGGTGGTGCAGCAGTGGGACCGGAGGACCGGACGGCAGACGGCGCGGACGGACTTGCGTCGTCTGATCAACGGGGTCACCGCCAAGAGCGTTCTCCAGGTCAGCCACTCTCCGGAGCCCGGTCACCTGGCCGTCGTCGTGTGGGGCGACCCGAGGGTCCACATCATCGATCCGGTGACGGGGAGCGAGCTGAGGACGGTCAGGACGGGACCGGACACGGCGAGGGTCGAGTTCGCCCCGGACGGGGAGTCCTTCGCCGTGCTCCGCAGAGGAGGGAACGTCGAACTCTGGCGGAGCGACCCGCCGCACAGGAAAATCGGGCCGATCTTCACCAGCGACCCCCACAGCCGTGGCTTTGTCGCCCAGTTCCTCCGCGACGGGCGTTTCCTGCTGGCCTCGCGTACCTCGGTGCACTTCTACGACATCGGCGAGGGCAGGTCGGAGGACACCTACACCTTCGGCGTCCCCGTCGACGGCTTCCGGGGGTACTCCTACGTCGACGCATCGGTCGACGGCAGGAGTCTCATGTTCCGGGACGACGAGATGGTGGGCTCCGCGTACCGGTTCATCCGGCTCGACGCCGCCCTGTGGAAGCGCCAGCTGTGCCGAGTGATCGGTTACCGGGAATTCACCCCTGCCGAGAAGGAGGGCCTGGGCATCTCCCTTCCGCAGGAGCCCCTCTGCCACGACGGATGACGTGGTCCGTCCCCGAGCGCCGTCGGTGCCTCGGTCTCAGTCCCGGCGCCTGCCGGGCGAGGGAACGGGCTCCACCCGCACCCCTCCGGCCGCGCCGCCCAGCAGCTCCAGCCGCACCGTCCCCGTCCCCGGCGCCGACGTGCCGTCGGACAGCACCGCGAGGGCCAGGGTGTTGGCGGCGGCGCGGGTGCGCAGGATGCCGTTCGGCAGGACGAAGGTGTGCGGTGCGCCCGTGACGTCGCCCGCGTACTCGCCCATGTTCCAGCCGTTCAGGAAGAGCTGGGCGCGGCCCCGCCCGCCACCGAGGACCAGCCCGACGGAGGCGTCCACGTCCGGCGGCACGTCCAGCCGGAAGGTGGTCCGGTACCAGGTCACGCCCTGGCGCCGGTCGCCGCCGCCGGGGGAGGAGACGGGCTCCCAGCCGCCGTCGTCGTACCCGGGCAGATGCCAGCCGTGCCGTTCCCCGTACAGGCCCCCGTTGTTCAGCGGCCCGCGCACGGGGTCGGCGGCGGCCGTACCCATGATCCGCCACGCCACCTCGGGCGAGGCCCCCTCGAAGGCGGCCGAGGCGAGCCCGCGGGCCGCCTTGTAGTCGTCCTGGTCGTGCTGGGTGCGCCGGACCAGGACCGACAGCACGGGCGGGCCACCCGCGCCGGGCCGCTCCCGCAGCGCGGCCCGCGGTCCGTCCGGCAGCCGGAACCGGGCCGTGGCGGTCCACGTGCCCTGCCGGCCGTCCCCGCCCACGCGGTGCGTGCCCAGCGGCTCCCCGTCCAGCCAGGCCATCAGCAGCCCCCGCGCGCCCGTGCGGTAGGACAGGGACACCGACTCCAGGCCCGCGGCACCGGTGAGCCGGCCCCGGTACCAGACGTCGCCGTAGTGGAAGCCGTAGTCGTCGGCGAAGAGCACCGGCTGCCCCTCGGGCACGGGGGTCGTGCTGGACGACGTCTTCCGGTCGGCGGCCGTCCACCCCGAGTCGTCGTAGCCGGGCCGGGACTCCGGGTTCTCGTCGCGGCGCCGCCAGCCGTCCAGCGCGGGCAGGACCAGCTCGGGCACGCCGGGCAGGGACCGGGTGGTGTACAGGCTGTGGGCCCGGCCGAGCCGCGTACGGACCGGGCCGCCGTTCCAGGACACGTCGGTGATGCCGGGCGGTGCCCACACCTCGAGGCCGCACTCCTCCACGGTGTCGCCGGTCAGCCGGATGGTGTTCCCGTCCAGGGCGGCGTCGCGCAGCAGCGCCGGGCCGTACACCAGCACCCGGCCCGACGGGGTCTCGTACGGCCACAGCTTCAGGGAGGCGGCGTCGTCGGCGAGGAGCAGGATCATGGTGCGGTCGGTCTTGCCGCTGCGGATCCGCAGCCGGGTCAGCCGGTCCTCCGCGAGCTCCACCGTGACGTGCAGCTTCCCGCGGACGTACGTCCAGGCTGCCTCCTCGTCCAGCCGGGTCGGCCACGGCTCGTGCGGGCAGTCCAGCACCAGGTGCGCCTTCTCCCCGGCCCGGCCCACGAAGGCGGCGATGTCCAGCTTCCCGACGCTCATGGAGAGCATGGGCTGCACGGTGGCGTACGCCAGTTTCCGCCCCGCGCCCAGGTGCAGCCCGGTGGCGAACAGCTTGGCGTCCCGGCCGGGGACGGTGACCTCCACGTCGGTCCCGCCCATCGGCAGCCTCGACGTGACGTCGGCGGCGGAGCCGTTGCGCACGACGTAGGCGTGGGTGCCGGTGTCCGGGTTGGCGAGGTGCCGCACCCGCAGGCGGGCGTCGGCGGCCCGTACCTCGGCGGCCTCCTCCAGCCGGGTGAAGTCGGGCACGTGGCGCAGGAGCTGCCCGAGCTGGTGGAGCGGGGCCGTCCTGTCCGTCGGCCGCCGCGCCTCGTCGATCCCGGCGGTGGGGTCGTACGTCGGGCCGGGCGCGGACGGTGCGGGCAGCCAGCCCCAGGAGGTGCCGCCGAACGCGGTGCGCACGTGGTGCAGCGCGACTCCCTGCGCCAGGTGTGCGAGGTGGGCCTGCCGTGCCTCGCCGGCGTTGCGGGACCGCTCGGGCTCGCCCGGGGCGACGGGGGTGTCGGCGTGCAGCAGGGGTACGTCGATCCCGTCGGCGCGGACCTTCTCGTGCAGGTGGGTCAGCTGGGTGCGCTGCGGGGCGCCGAGGCGGTAGAGCAGGACCGTGCCGGTGCCGCGGGTGTACAGGTGCCGGGCGGCGACGGCGTTGACGCGGCTCAGCCACTCGTCGGCGTGGCGCAGGTACGCGGGGTCGGTGGTCCGGGCCTCGCCCCCGGTGACCGTCAGCCAGCCGGGCAGGCCGCCGGCGTCCACCTCCGCGCCGATGTACGGGCCGGGGTCCAGGACGACGTACATCCGGGTCTCGGCGGCCGTGCGCAGGAAGAGGTCCAGGTCGCGGACCCCGGTGAAGTCGTACTCGCCCGGGGCGGGGGAGTGCACGTTCCAGGCGACGGGGACGCTGACCGCGTTGTAGCCGTACGCGTGCATTTTCTGCAGGACGTCCCGCCACAGGGACGGGCTCGGCAGCCGGAAGGGGTGCATCTCGCCGGCCCACAGGGCCAGGCGCCGGCCGTCGACCAGCAGGGAGTGGCGGTCCAGGGCGACGTGGTGGCGCTGCCCGTCGGCGGCGGGCGGGCCGGGCGGCGGGCCGGTGGGCACGGGGCCGCGGGCGCCGGAGCGGGGCAGTGCCTGGGTGCTCACGCTGCCACCGAGCGCCAGACCGAGGACGGTGGTGCCCGCGAGGGTGCTGAACGCTCGTCTGCTGAGCCTGCTGAGCTCCAAGGGAGCCTCTCCTGTTTGCCGTGCTTCCGCTGCTTCGCTGCCGGGCCATTCTGCACAACCGGAGCGGTGCTGCGGTAAATGGCCAAAGTGTGACCTGTCCGCGTCCTGCGGCCGAACATACGATGCGAGCGCATCGTGAATGACATGTGCACAACATGTGTGCAGTGCATTCAACTACACCCCCCACTGACCGGGATGGGAGACCCATGGCCACCGGCCTGCTCCTGAGCGGCACGATCGCCGCGCTCCTCACCTCCGTGCTGCCCGCGCAGCACCAGCCCTCCGGCGGGTTCGAGGACCCGCCGCCGGACAAGATCGTCATCAAGGTCGCCACGGTGAACGGCTCCGGCTGCCCGCAGGGCACGGCGGCGGTCGCCGTCTCGGAGGACAACACGGCCTTCACCGTGACCTACAGCGACTACCTCGCCCAGGCGGGCGGTGACTCGCCGCCCACGGCCTTCCGCAAGAACTGCCAGCTCAACCTGCTCGTCCACGTTCCGCAGGGCTTCACCTACGCCGTGGCCAGCGCGGACTACCGCGGCTTCGCCGCCCTTCAGGACGGCGCGAAGGGCACCCAGCGGGCCTCGTACTACTTCCAGGGCTCCCCGAACACGGAGTACCGCACCCACCCGTTCGACGGCCCCCTCAACGACAACTGGCAGGCCACCGACAGCACCGACTGGGCCCAGCTGGTCTGGGCGCCCTGCGGGGTCCAGCGCAACTTCAACATCAACACGGAGCTGCGGGTGAGCACGGGGACGTCCGACCCCGCCGAGGTGAGCTTCATGACGATGGACTCGACGGACGGGGACATCAGCACGGTGTACCACCTGGCGTGGAAGGAGTGCCCCGACTCCTGACCGCCCGCGTTCCGGCCGCCCGGGTCACGCCCCGCTCGGGCGGCACACCAGCGGCCTGGCCAGCTCCGAGCAGGGGCGGTGGCCCTTGGAGCGGATGATGTCCTTGCCGACCTCGTCGGCGAGGTAGCGCAGGAAGCCCGCGGCGACGGAGTCCGCCGGCGGCTCGCCGTAGGTGTAGGCGATCTCGGTCTCCCAGAAGGGGTACGCGCCCTGGTCGGCGCCCTCCAGTGTCGCCGGGTAGCCGTCGATGCGGACCTGCCGCACGCCTTCGTGGGCGGTGGCGGAGCCGACCTCGCTGTGGCCGAGGGCGCCGGGCGTCGCGGCGACGGCGTCCAGCAGGGCCGGCGTGCCGCCGACCTCGCAGCGGCCGGGTCTGCCGGAGTCCAGACTGCGGCAGTCGTTGGTGGTGACCGCGGGCAGCGGGGCGCCGTCCAGCACCCGCTGCTCCAGGGCGGTCCGGGTGCCGGAGCCCGGGTGGCGGCTGACCAGCTGGACCGGCAGGTCGTTGCCCCTGACCTGCCGCCAGTTGGTGATCCGTCCGGCGTAGATGTCCCGGACCTGCTTCAGGGACAGGTCCCGCACACCGGTGTCCTCGCTCACCACCAGGGTGAACAGCGACAGCGCGACCGGCCTGGGAAGCAGTTGCGGGCGGCCGTCGGACTTGGGGCCGTCGCTGAAGGCCAGCCGGTCGCCCAGCCCGCCGTCCTCGCCCAGCTCCGCCTTCTCGCCCGCCGCGGCGAGGGTGTCCAGGCCGGGGACGCTGCCCCGGAACGAGTTGTCGGTCAGCGGTATCCGGGCGTCCGGGCAGGTCTTCGTGTACTGCTCGGCCGCCAGTTCCAGCACCGGCTTGAAGGCGGTGGAGCCCGACAGGTGCAGCGTGCCCGCGGCGCAGTCCAGCGGGGCGGCGACCGCGTCCTCGCCCCGTGCGAAGGTGGACACCGACTGGGCGACGCTCACCAGGACGAGGAGGGCGAGCAGCCAGCGGACCGGCCGGGAGGCGAAGGGGTAGTACTCGGTCCTCTTGATGGTCCCGCCGCGCACCCCGCCGACGATGCCCGCGCTGATCTCCGGGCCGGGCAGGTCGTCCCCGGCCGCGTCGGGGAGGCGGTCCAGCACCGCCAGCACCTTGTAGTGGGCGCGGCGGTTGAGCTTCACCTTGGGCAGCGTGATGACGCCGTCCGCGGCTCCCAGGCCCGCCGTCCCCGGTTCGAAGAACTCACGCAGTACGGGGTGGCTGCACTCCGTCACGACCATGCCGACCACACGGCGGCCCGGGAACGCCGCGCGTACGCCCACCGGGTCGTCGACGCGGGCGACGTAGTCCTCCTCGACGATCGGGGTCCAGCCGACGTTCTCGATGCGCAGCAGGACGACCGAGGGATCGTCCAGGTCGACTCCGTCCCACTGCATGCGCTGGAGGACCCTGGCCTGCGGTCCCGTGGACGTGCCCGAGTCCCGGGCGCTGGTGTCCATCTGGACCCGGTAGCCCAGCCGTTTGCGGCCCGCCACGACGAACTCCCACAGGGCGGCGACCACGGGCACGGCGAGGCCGAACACCGCGATCACCGACTCCCACGAGACACCGCTCATGACCGACTCCCGACGCAGGCACGCACATGGATGGGGAGGCCATGTTGTCCGGGCGGAACCGTCCTCGAACACGGTTGCGCCGACCATCCGTCAGGAGTTCACCGGTGGGTCACCTGTGCCACGGGGTGTTTTCCGGACGTTGGTTGCCGTTGTCGCGCGGGCCATTGACGCGCAAGGGGTTCGATTCTACGTTCCGTCCGACAGCACGATCGGCGTTCGAGATATGGAACAGGAGCGTCCCCCCATGAGGCGCAGACGAACCGCACTCCTCGCCCTCCCCACCGCCGCCCTGCTCGCGCTCGTCCCCACCACGGCCTCGGCGTACCCCGGCCCCGGCCGGGTCACCGGCTCCGTCGTCACCCACGACCCGACGATGATCCGCACCGCGTCCGGGCAGTACCAGCTCTACGCCACCGGCGGGGGCATCAGCAGCAAGACGTCCTCCGACCGCACCGCCTTCGCGGCGGGCGCCGACGCCTTCGGCTCCCGGCCCGGCTGGTGGTCGCGCTACTCGTCGGTCCCGGAGGCCTGGGCGCCCGACATCTCGTACCACGGCGGCAAGTACCTGATGTACTACTCCGTCTCGAAGTTCGGCTCCAACACCTCCGCCATCGGGCTCGCCGGCTCCGCCACCGGGCAGCCGGGCAGCTGGAGCGACTACGGCATCGTCTACACCTCCGGCTCCTCCAGCGACTACAACGCCATCGACCCCAACCTCTTCGTCGACGACGACGGCAAGTGGTGGCTCTCCTTCGGCAGCTGGTGGACCGGCATCAAGATGATCCGGATCGACCCCTCCACCGGCAAGCAGCACGCCTCCGACACCGCCCGGCGCTCCCTCGCCTCCCGGCCGTCCGGCACCAAGGCCGTCGAGGCCCCCTACATCGTCAAGCGGAACGGGTACTACTACCTCTTCGCCTCGTACGACACCTGCTGCGCCGGCACCAGCTCCACGTACAAGATCAAGGTGGGCCGGGCGACCAGCGTCACCGGGCCCTACCGAGACCGGAACGGCGTCTCGATGATGAACAACGGCGGCACTCCCGTGCTGGAGTCGCACGGCAGCGTCATCGGTCCCGGCGGGCAGTCGGTCATGAACGACGTCGACGGTGACCTGCTCGTCTACCACTACTACGACGGCAACGACAACGGCACACCCAAGCTCGGCATCAACCTCCTGGACTGGAGCAGCGGCTGGCCCGTCGCCTACTGAGCGGCGGTGGCAGGGGGGGCGGCCCGTCAGCCCGTCCGGCCCATGCTCGCCGGTCCCGGCCACCCCGTCGCCGGGACCGTCTGCAGGCCGTCGGTCCCCCTGACCTGGGCCGCCGTGAGTCCGCCGCGGGCCGGGACGCCGGGCGGGGTGGGGGCGGCGGGCGCCGGGTACTGGACCGCCGCGGCCGGGGCGGGTGCCGGGTACGGCGACGGGGCGGGCGCGGACTGGGGGACCGGTGCCGGGTGGGGGGCCGGCACCGGTCCGGGATACGGCGCCGGCTGGGGGGCGGGCGCCGCTTGCGGGGCCTGCGGAGGGGCCGGCACCGGCATCGGGCCGGCGGTGGCCGCCGCCGGGGCGACGGGCACCGCGGCGGGGAGCGGCACGCCGGTGCCGGCGGCGGGCGCGGCGGGGAGCCCCGGAGGGCCGGCCGGCCGGTCGGAGAGCGCCCGCATCCCGGCCCCGTTGGTCTCGCTCACCAGGCGGTCCACCGCCGCCGTGCCCGAGCTGTAGCCGGTCCCGGTAGCGGGCTCGGGCACGGCGGCTCCCCTCCCGGACCCGTAGAGCACCTGTTCCAGGCCGGACACCAGGCGACGCACGTCCACCTGGGGGCGCACCACGAGACGCAGGAAGCGGCTGGACGAACCGATCTTGTTGCCGCACTCACGGACCAGGATCCGGTGCTCGGTGAGCATCCGGTCCCGGACCACGGTGCCCTCGGCGCCCACGGGGAGGCGCACGAAGAGGAAGTTGCCCTGGGAGGGATAGACGGTCAGACCGGGCAGCGCGGAGAGCTGACTGGCCATCTCCAGACGGTCGCGGCGCACCTGGTGGAGGCTCCGCGCGTACTCCGGCCCGTGGTCGCGCAGCATGAACACCACGTGCTCCGCGAGGGAGTTGAGGTTCCACTTCGGCAGCATGGCGCGCACCCGGCCGGCCAGCGCCGGGTTGGCGACCAGGTAGCCGAAACGGATGCCGTGCAGGCCGAAGTTCTTGCCGAGGCTGCGCAGGACGACGACGTTGGGGCGCAGCGTCGCCTCCTGCACGACGCTGGGTTCCGCCTCCGCGTCCGCGAACTCCAGGAAGGACTCGTCGATCACGACGAGGTCCCGGTCGGCCATCGCGTCCATGAACCGCACCAGCTCCTGCTTGTGCAGATAGCCGCCGTCGGGGTTGTTGGGGTTGCAGACCACCACCGCCCGCGTCCCCCGGGCCCGGACGAACTCGGCGTACCGGGCGAGGTCGAGGGCGAAGCCGCCGGACTCCTGGAGCGGGTACATGTCGACCCGCTTGCCGGTCTCCATCGGCTGGTCGGTCCAGCGGCCGAAGGTGGGGACGGGGACGGCGAGGGACTCGCGGACCAGCAGGTGGTCGATCCAGGTGATCAGCTCGGTGGAGCCGTTGCCCATCGCCACGCACTGCGGGGGCAGTCGCAGCAGGCCGCACAGCTCGGCCGTGATGGTGTCGGCGCCGCTCGGGTAGTACGTGATGATCTCGCGCAGCCGGCCGGCCATCTCGTCGAACATCGCCGGGGTGGGGAAGTACGGGTTGCAGGGGATGCAGAAGTCCACCGGGCCCGCGCCCGCCTCGCCGCCGCTCTCCCGCGTCAGCGCCGCCATCGACGGGCTGTGCGCCGCGGTGCTGCGGAACAACGAGGTGACGTTGCCGGACAAGTGGACCTCCGTCTGTGGGCGGCCCGCGCGGGGGAGCGCGGGCCGCCCTTACATACGGAGGGACGAGTGACGCCGTTCAACACCTGTGAAGAAAGTGTGTCCTCACGCGTCGAACGAGTGGACCGTCGTCGTCCGGTACGTCTGCCCCGGCCGCAGCACGGTCGACGGGAACGACGGCTGGTTCGGCGAGTCGGGGAAGTGCTGCGTCTCCAGGCACAGGGCGTCGCCCTGCCGGTAGAGCGAGCCGCCGGTGCCGGTGAGCGTGCCGTCGAGGAAGTTGCCCGAGTAGAACTGCAGACCGGGCTGGTCGGTGGCGATGCGCAGGGTGCGGCCGGAGGCGCGCTCGCGCAGGGTGGCGATGTGCTCGGGGCGGTCGGTGACGCCCTTGTCCAGCACCCAGTTGTGGTCGAAGCCCTTGGCGGTGACCAGTTGCGGGTGGGCGTCGCGGAGGTCCCGGCCGATCGGTTTGGCGCGCCGGAAGTCGAAGGGCGTGCCGGACACCTTCGCCAGTTCGCCCGTCGGGATCAGACCCGCGTCGGTGGGCGTGTAGCGGGAGGCGGCGATCGACAGCTCGTGGTCCTCGATCGTGCCGCTGCCCTCGCCGGCCAGGTTCCAGTAGACGTGGCTGGTGAGGTTGACGACGGTGGCCTGGTCGGTGGTGGCCTCGTAGTCGATGCGCCACTCGCCGCGCCGGGTGAGCGTGTACGTCACCTTCGCCCGGAGCGTGCCCGGGTAGCCCATCTCGCCGTCGACGCTGGTGTAGTGCAGGACCAGGCCGACGTCGGGGCCGTCGGTGAACGGCTCGACGTCCCAGACCCGCTTGTCGAAGCCCTGGGCGCCGCCGTGCAGGCTCTGCGCGCCGTCGTTGACGGAGAGCTGGTACGCCGTGCCGTCCAGGGTGAAGCGGCCCTGGCCGATGCGGTTGCCGTAGCGGCCGATCAGGGCGCCGAAGTAGGGGCTGGAGGCCACGTAGTCGTCGAGGTTGTCGAAGCCCAGGGAGACGTTCTCGTGGCGGCCCCGGCGGTCGGGGATCTCCAGGGACTGGACGACGCCGCCGTACGACAGCACCTTCATCCGCGTGCCGCCGTTCTCCAGCGACCAGCGGTACACCTTCGTGCCGTCGGCGAGCCTGCCGAAGAGGTCCTTCACCGGCTTCCTGCCTCCCGTGGCGTGTGCCGTGCCGCCCACCGCGGTGGCCGTCAGGCCGGCGGCGGCCGCCGATGCGATGACCGTACGTCTGCTCAGTTCCATGTGCGGCTCCTGTACTTCCGTGAAAAGAAGCGGGCCCCGCCTCGGCGGCGGGGCCCGAGATCCGTTACGAACCGACCCTGCGCTTGTTCCACACGTCGAACCCGACCGCCGCCAGCAGCACGGCGCCCTTGATCACCTGCTGCCAGTCGGTGCCGATGCCGACGAGGTTCATGCCGTTGTTCAGCACGCCCAGGACCAGGCCGCCGATGATCGCGCCGAGGACCGTGCCGACGCCGCCGCTCATCGACGCGCCGCCGATGAACGAGGCGGCGATGGCCTCCAGCTCGAAGTTGAGGCCGGCCTTGGGCGAGGCCGCGTTGAAGCGGGCGGCGAAGACCAGACCCGCCAGGGCCGCGAGCATGCCCATGTTCAGGAAGACCAGGAAGGTGACCTTCTTGTCCTTCACGCCCGACAGCTTGGCCGCGGGCAGGTTGCCGCCGATGGCGTAGATGTGGCGGCCGATGATCGCGTTGCGCATCAGGTAGCCGAACCCGACGACCAGCACGCCCAGAATGAGCAGCACGATCGGGGCACCCTTGTAGCTGGCGAGCAGCAGCGTGACCACGAGGACGGCGGAGACCAGCGCGACCAGCTTGAGCAGGAACAGCTTGGCCGGCAGCACCTCGAGCGCGAACTCCTGCTGCCGCTTGCGGTCGCGGACCTCCTGGTAGATCACGAAGGCGATCAGCGCGAAGCCCAGCAGCAGGGTGAGGTTGTGGTAGTTGGTCTCCGGGCCGACCTCGGGCAGGAAGCCGTTGGCTATCTTCTGCAGGTCCTTGGGGAACGGGCCGAGGGTCTGGCCCTCCAGGAAGATCTCCGTCAGACCGCGGAAGAGCAGCATGCCCGCCAGGGTCACGATGAACGACGGTATGCCGAGGTAGGCGATGAAGAATCCCTGCATCGCGCCCGCGGCGGCGCCGATGGCCAGGCACAGCAGCACGGCGACCGGCCAGGGGAGGTCGTTCCTGACCATCAGTACGGCGGCCAGCGCGCCGGTGAACGCGGTCAGGGAGCCGACCGACAGGTCGATGTGGCCCGAGATGATGACCAGCATCATGCCGATCGCGAGGATCAGGATGTAGCTGTTCTGCAGCACCAGGTTGGAGACGTTGCGCGGCAGCAGCAGGTCGCCGTCGGACCAGACGGCGAACAGGGCCACGATCAGGCCGAGGGCGATCAGCATGCCGTACTGCCGCATGTTGCGGCGCAGGCCGTCGAGCATCAGCCGCCACAGGCCGCCGGCGGCCGAACCGCCTGAGCCGGGCGGCGCCGGGGCCGGGGTCTTCGCGGTCACGTCCGTGCTCATCGGGTTACCTCTTTGTCCTTCGTGTCCTTCGTCATCCGACGCATCAGCGCTTCCTGCGAGGCCTCGGCCCGTGAGAACTCACCCGTCAGCCGGCCGGCGGCCATCGTGTAGATGCGGTCGCACATGCCGAGCAACTCGGGCAGTTCGGAGGAGATGAAGACGACCGCCTTGCCCTGGGCGGCCAGCTGGTCGATGACCGTGTAGATCTCGTACTTGGCGCCCACGTCGATGCCCCGGGTGGGCTCGTCCAGGATCAGCACCTCGGGACCGGCGAAGATCCACTTGCTGAGGACGACCTTCTGCTGGTTGCCGCCCGACAGCTTGCCGACCGGTTCGAAGACGGTCGGCGCCTTGATGTTCATGGACTTCCGGTAGCCCTCGGCGACCTGCCGCTCCCCGTGCTCGTCGACCACGCCCCGCTTGGCGACCTTGCCCAGCGCGGTCAGCGAGATGTTCCGGTTGATGGTGTCGATGAGGTTGAGGCCGTAGTGCTTGCGGTCCTCGGTGACGTAGGCGATGCCGTGCCCGACAGCCTCGGGGACGGTCTTCGTACGGACCTCCACGCCGTCCCTGAGGACGGTGCCGCCCGCGTGCCGGCCGTAGGTGCGGCCGAAGACGCTCATCGCCAGCTCGGTGCGGCCGGCGCCCATCAGCCCGGCGATGCCGACGATCTCGCCGCGCCGCACCTCGATCGACACGTCGTCGACGACCTTGCGCTGCTGGTCGATGGGGTGGTGCACGGTCCAGTTGCGGATCTCCAGGGCGGGCGCGGTGCCTTCCTCGGGGTGGTGCGGGGTGCGTTCCGGGAAGCGGTTCTCCAGGTCCCGGCCGACCATCCCGGAGATGATCCGGTCCTCGGTGGTCTCCGCCGCCTTCACGTCGAGCGTCTCGATGGACTGCCCGTCGCGGATGATCGTCACCGAGTCGGCGACCCGGCGGATCTCGTTCAGCTTGTGCGAGATGATGATCGAGGTCATGCCCTGTTCCTTCAGCTGAAGGATCAGGTCGAGGAGCTTGCCGCTGTCCTCGTCGTTGAGCGCCGCGGTCGGCTCGTCGAGGATGAGCAGCTTCACCTTCTTCGACAGCGCCTTGGCGATCTCCACGAGCTGCTGCTTGCCCACGCCGATGTCGGCGACGCGGGTCTCGGGGTGCTCGTCGAGACCGACCCGGCGCAGCAGTTCGGTGGCGTGCCTGAGGGTCTCGTTCCAGTCGATCAGGCCGCGCTTGGCGTGCTCGTTGCCGAGGAAGATGTTCTCCGCGATGGACAGGTACGGCACCAGCGCCAGCTCCTGGTGGATGATCACGATGCCGTGCTGCTCGCTCGCCCGGATGTCCCGGAACCGGCAGGTCTCGCCCTCGAAGAGGATGTCCCCCTCGTAACTGCCGTGCGGATGGACGCCGGAGAGCACCTTCATCAGGGTCGACTTGCCGGCGCCGTTCTCCCCGCAGATGGCGTGGACCTCGCCCTGGCGGACGGTCAGCGTGACGTCCGACAGCGCTTTGACACCGGGAAAGGTCTTGACGATCGAGCGCATTTCCAGGACGGGTCCCGCCATGGTCGTGCCTTCCAATCCTTGTAGGGACCCGGTTAGTTGAGCTGGTCCTCGGTGTAGTAGCCGCCGTCGACGAGGGTCTCCTTGTAGTTGGACTTGTCGACGCTGACCGGCTGCAGCAGGTAGGCGGGGACGACCTTGGCACCGTTGTCGTACGACTTGGTGTCGTTGACCTCGGGCTTCTTGTCGTTCAGGACCGCGTCGACCATGTTCGAGGCGACCTTGGCGAGTTCGCGCAGGTCCTTGTAGACGGTCTGGGTCTGCTGGTCCGCGATGATCGACTTCACCGAGGCGATCTCGGCGTCCTGGCCGGTGACGACCGGCATGGGCTTGCTGCCGGAGCCGTAGCCGTCCGACTTCAGGGCCGAGAGGATGCCGATGGAGATGCCGTCGTAGGGCGAGAGCACCGCGTCGACGCGGGCGCTGCGGTAGCTGGAGGTGAGCAGGTCGTCCATGCGCTTCTGCGCGGTGCCGCCGTCCCAGCGCAGGGTGGTGACCTGGTTGAGGTCGGTCTGCTTGGAGCGGACGACGAGCTGGCCCTTGTCCAGGTACGGCTTCAGGACGTTCATCGCGCCGTTGAAGAAGTACTTGGTGTTGTTGTCGTCGTTGGAGCCGGCGAACAGCTCGATGTTGAAGGGGCCCTTCTC
The DNA here is from genome assembly GCF_042745235.1 of Streptomyces sp. NPDC058796. Classification (NCBI taxonomy): domain Bacteria; kingdom Bacillati; phylum Actinomycetota; class Actinomycetes; order Kitasatosporales; family Streptomycetaceae; genus Streptomyces; species Streptomyces sp. NPDC058796. The sequence continues at coordinate 454,707 of NZ_JBHYOP010000001.1, read as the reverse complement.
GCCCGCCTTCAGCCCGAGCTTGTCCACGATGTACGAGCCCTGCAGTTCGCCGACCTTCTCGTTGTCGAACGAGGCGTAGTAGTCGACGTTCTCCGTGCCGAGGATCAGCCGGTCGTAGGAGATGACCGGGATGTCGGCGTCCTTGGCCTGCTGGAGGACGTTGCCCAGGGACTTGTTGTCGATCGCGGCGATGATCAGGGCGTCCACGCCCTGCGTGATCATGTTCTCGATCTGCGAGACCTGCTGGTCCGGGTCGTCCTCGCCGTAGACGAGCTTGGTCTCGTAGCCCTTGGCCTTCAGTTCCTTCTCGACGTTGGCGCCGTCGGAGATCCAGCGCTCGGAGGACTTGGTCGGCATCGCGATGCCGATGGTGGCACCGTCGCCGCCTCCCTTGTCCTCCTCGCTGCCGCCCTCGCTGTTCTGGCCGCAGGCGGTCAGCGTCAGGGCGAGCGAGGCGGCGGAGGCTATGGCGGCGAGTGCGGCTCTGCGGTTGCGCATGGTCATCATCCTTGAGGTGAGGGCTGGAACGGCGACGCAGGTGTGTGGGATTGTGCGCGGTCGTGTCTTCTTTTGTGAAGGGAGTTTCCGGAACGTTATGACGAGATCTCGAACCGGTTGAGCGAGCCGGGCAGCCGCGAACCCAGCGGCGCCATCTCCCCGTCCGCCCCGTGCCGGGCGAGCAGATCGAGGGCGAGCCGGCCGCGCCGCACCCGCTCCTTCGCGGTGGCCAGCGTCAGTTCCCGCAGGTGATGGCCGTACGGATAGATCCCGGGCGCCTTGGAGAGGCCGAACTTCAGGTACAGCGGGGCGCCGCGCCGGATCAGCTCGGCGATCTCGTACATCCGCACGTAGCCGCCCAGGTCGTCGGGGGCCTCGATGTACATGTCCATCGGCGCGGCCGAAACCCGCCGTATTTCGGTCAGGTGATCCGGCGTCAGGTCGCTGGGCACGTTGATGGAGTCGGCGCCGAGCCCTTCGTAGACCGCGTACGAGGCCGGGTTGACCGGCCCGACGAGCGCCGAGAGCTTGAGCGTGGTGTCGGCGGGGACGATGCCGGCCGCCCGCGCACGGTGCAGCGTCCACAGCACGCCCTCGTCGGCGACGAGCAGGCACTTGACGCCCAGCTCGGTGGCCCGTACGGCGTCCTCGACGCACCCGGCGACCGCGTCGTGGCCACGGGCGCGCAGACCCGCGCCGCCGGAGTCGGTCCGGGTGGAGCCGCCGATGTCCCAGGTGCCGCGCGGGCCGGTGAACAGGCAGAGCTCGATGTCTCGTTCGGCGGTGGCCTCGACCATCTCGGTGATCTCGGCGTCGGTCAGCATCCACACGCCGCTGCCCTGGCTGATCCGGTGGATCGGCACGTCCAGCCGCGAGGACTCCTTCAGCACCACCCCCAGCGCCTCCGGGCCCTCGCAGGAGGGGATCTCGGTGCGCCAGCGGCCGCCGCCCGGGAAGGAGTGCGGCGAGGCGTCGGCGGGGTCGAGGGCGGGCGCGGCCAGGCCGAGCGCGGTGAGCGCCTGCTCACCGGGCCTGCGTGCGGCGGCCTTGGCGGAAGCGTCGGTCACAAGCGTTCCTTAGGTTCGATGCGCCGGAGTCCGCACCCGGCATGCCGTGTTCGACATGTCGGACAGGGTTCGCGACGTTGGGTACGAAAAGCCTCGGAGTGGAGGTACGCCGGTACGGAGGCCGTCAGGTCGCCCCCGTACCGGCGTACGGCTCAAGGGGCGGGGTCAGGGATGCAGCAGCACCTTGCCGACCTTCGGGTCGCCGGACCCCACCAGCTCGATGGCCTCGGGGAACTCGGCGAGCGGCAGCTCGTGGGTGACCAGCGGCCGCGGGTCGAGCAGACCGGCCGCGAAGACCCGTACCGTGTGCGCCCAGGCGTCCGGCGCCGCACCGAACACGGTGTGCACCTCCAGCTGACGCACCACGAGATCGGTGGGGTCGAGCCCGTCGGCGCCCGGCGCCGGGATGCCGGTCAGGACCAGGCGGCCGCCCCGGCGCAGCAGTGCGGCGGCGGTGCGGGCGGCGTCGGCGGACCCGGCGGTCTCGACGACGACGTCGAAGTCGTCCGGGAGGAGCTGGTCCTTGGTCCGGAAATCCGTCGCGCCGTACTGTCTCGACAGCGCCTCCCGGTCCCCGCGGGTGCCGACGACCAGCAGCTCGCCGGGCGAGGCGGCCCGCAGGAACTGCACGGCGAACATGCCGAGCGTCCCGGTGCCGACCACGGCGACCCGCTCGCCCGGGCGGGCGTTCGCCTTGAGCGCGGCGGCGGCGATGCAGGCGGCGGGCTCCAGCAGGGCGGCCGCCGTGAGGTCGGCGTCGTCGGGCAGCACGTGCAGCAGCCGCGCGGGCAGGGTCAGCGTGGGCGCCATGGCACCCGGCTGCGTGAACCCGGTCTCCTCGTAGCCGGCCGTGCACAGCGTCGTCTCGCCCGCGTGGCAGCGGTCGCACACCTGGCAGTTGCGGAAGCCCTCACCGACCACCTTGCGCCCGGCGAGGGAGCCGGGCACCCCGGCGCCGACCCGCTCCACGGTCCCCGACCACTCGTGGCCCGGGGTGAGCGGGTAACGCACGTATCCTTCGGGCCGGTTGCCCTGCCACACCTCGCGGTCGCTGCCGCAGATGCCGGCCGCGTGCACCCGCACCAGCGCCTCGCCGGGACCGGGGTCGCGCGGCTCGTGGGGCGCCAGCCGGTACTCGCCCGGCGCCTCGACGACGACCGCGCCGCTCATGCCCCGGTCCCCTTGGGCTTGCGCTGCTCCCAGCCCTCGGCCCACAGGTCGAAGCGCGCCTGCTGCTGGGGGAACTCGGCCGCCGCGTCGGTGTCCAGCTCGACGCCGAGGCCGGGCGCGTCGGACAGGTGGAAGCAGCCGTCCTCCGGGTCCACCACCGGCGCGCCCTTGACGACCTTCTTGATCTCCGCGTCCGCGAAGTCGTTGAAGTGCTCCAGGATCTTGAAGTTCGGGGAGGTGAAGCCGACCTGGAGGGAGGCGGCGGTGAGGACGGAACCGCCCACGTTGTGGGGCGCGACGAGCGTGTAGTGCGTCTCGGCGGTCGCCGCCAGCTTGCGGGTCTCCCAGATGCCGCCGATGTGACCGACGTCGGGCTGGACGACGTCCACCGACTGGTCCTCGAACAGCTCGCGGAACTCGATCCGGTCGTGGATGCGCTCACCGGTGGCGACCGGGATGTCGACCTTCTCGGCGACCTTCCTCAGCGCCTTGAGGTTCTCCGGCGGGACCGGCTCCTCGAGCCAGGCCGGCTTGTAGGGCGCGAGTTCACGCGCGAGCCGGACGGCGGTGGAGGGCGAGAACCGGCCGTGCATCTCCAGCATCAGCTCGGCGTCCGGTCCGATCGCGTCCCGCACCGCCTCGATCAGCGACACGGCGTACAGCGTCTGCTCGTGGTCGAGCTCGAAGTGCCCGGTGCCGAACGGGTCGATCTTCAGTGCACGGTAACCGCGCTCCATGACCCCCTGCGCGGCCTTGTGGTAGGCCTCCGGGGTCCGCTCCGTCGTGTACCACCCGTTGGCGTATGCCTTCACCTTGTCGGTGACCTTGCCGCCCAGCAGCTGCCAGACCGGGACCCCGAGGGCCTTGCCCTTGATGTCCCAGCAGGCCATCTCCACGACGGCGATGCCGGACATCACGATCTCGCCGGCGCGGCCGTAGTCGCCGTACTTCATGCGGCGGACCAGGTCCTCGACGGCGAACGGGTCGGAGCCCAGAATGTGGTTGGCCTCGGCCTCCTTCAGATAGCCGAGGAGAGCGTCGGTGTGCCCCAGCATCCGGGTCTCGCCGACTCCAGTGATCCCCTCGTCGGTGTGCACCTGAACGTACGTCAGGTTGCGCCACGGCGTCCCGACCACGTGTGTGCTGATTCCGGTGATGCGCACGGCGGTTGCCCTTCGCTATGTTCGATATCTCGTCACTCGTTCGAAATGCTGGCGTGACAGTAAGGAGGGGGCGGCGGGGGTGTCAATGGGTCGGACACATAACGGTTTCGGCAGTTTCGAAAGTACGGCGAGGGGCGGCCGCGGCGGCTTCGGCACACAACCTTCACAGCCGCCTCTAGGAACACGTCCGCCCCGGAACTTAACCTTCCCGCGTCATGGACTACTGCCACCCGTGCCGACGGCACCTGAACGGCGCCCTCGCCTGCCCGGGGTGCGGCACGCCCGCCGGGGAACTCCGCGCCGCAGAACCGCACTTGACGGAGGCCGAGGAGGTGCCGCCGCCGCGAGCCGAGGCGGCGGTGGTGTCCGGCGAGCCCTCTGCCGGCGGGCGGGCCGGGCGCCGCGACCGCAAGGCCGCCGCACACCGCAGGCGCCGCCGCCGGGTCCTGTTCGTCACCGCCGGTTTCGTCCTGGCCGTCGGCGGGCTGAGCCTCGCGGAACTCGGCCTGGACGCCCCGGGAACCCCGCCGCAACCGGCGGCGGCCGGTGGCGAGTCCACGGACGGCGAGGCCACGCGGGAGGTGGGGGAGACGTCCGCCGTGCCGGTCGACGCGGCTTCGGACAAGGTCTCGACCTCGGGCACGCCCTCCCCGGACGCCTCCGCGTCGACTTCGGCGTCGGCCTCGCCGTCCGCGTCGGTCTCTGGGTCCGCGTCGGCGGAGAGCCAGGAAACGGCCGAGGAGGGCGGGGGCCCGTCGCGCCCTGCGGCCTCGGCTCCGGACGCACCCGACACCCCGGACCGCCCGACGGCGTCCCCGGCCGACCCGCCCCCGACCACCACCCCCACCCCGACGACCTCGCCGGAGCCCACCCCCACCGAAACGTGCGACCGCTTCCTGTGGTGGTGCACGTAGCCCGGTCCCGCAGGGCGCGGGACGACCCGGGTGGGTGCGGCGGCACCCCGCCTCACTCCTCCAGCATCCTCCGCAGCGCGTCCCGCAGGGCCACCCGCTCACCCTCCGACAGCCCGGCGAGCGGCTCCCGCGCGAAGCGCAGGGACTCCCGCAGCCCTCGCGCGACCCGGCGCCCCTCGTCCGTCGCCGCCGCCACCTTCACCCGCCGGTCGCCGGGATCGGGCCGTCGCTCGACCAGCCCCCGCGCCTCCAGCCGGTCCACGATCCCGGTCACGTTCGACGGCTCGCACTTCAGCTTCTGCGCCAGCTTCCGCATCGGCAGCGGCTCCAGCGAGAGCAGGCTGAGCAGCTTGGCCTGCGCGCCGGTCAGCGCGCGCTCCGCGGCCGCCTCCTCGTAGTCGGCGTGGAAGCGGGCCACGACCTCGCCGATCAGCTCGACGACTTCGAGGGTGAGTGCGTCGGGTCGACGGGTCGTGTCGCGTGGTGTGGCCATGGAATCCAGGGTACCCATTTGTTTGACAACCTGAAATGTCCAGCCGCATGGTTGTTTCAGGACCTGAAACAACTGGAACACCGAGACGACCGCGAGACCCCCTTCCCGCCGCAGGAAAGGCGAACCCATGACCGACTCCCCCTCCCTCCCCGCCGTCAACCGCGAATGGCACCTGGACAGCCGCCCGGTCGGCTGGCCCAAGCCCGAGGACTTCTCCCTCGTCGAGGCCGAGCTGCCCACCCCGGGCGAGGGCCAGGTGCTCGTGCGCAACCTGTACGTCTCCGTCGACCCCTACATGCGCGGCCGCATGAGCGCCGCCAAGTCCTACGTCGCCCCCTACGAGCTGGGCAAGCCCATGCAGGGCGGCGCGGTGGGCGAGGTCGTCGCCTCCAACGCCGAGGGCATCGCCGTCGGCGACCACGTCCTGCACTTCTTCGGCTGGCGCGAGTACGCCGCCGTGGACGCGAAGAACGCGGTGCGGGTCGACCCGGAGGCGGCGCCGCTGTCGACGTACCTGGGCGTGCTCGGCATGACCGGCCTGACCGCCTACGCCGGGCTGCTGCGCACCGCGTCCTTCAAGGAGGGCGACTCCGTCTTCGTCTCCGGTGCCGCGGGCGCCGTCGGCAGCCAGGTCGGCCAGATCGCCAAGCTCAAGGGCGCCTCCCGCGTCATCGGCTCGGCGGGCTCGGACGAGAAGGTCAAGCTGCTCCTCGACGAGTACGGCTTCGACGCCGCCTTCAACTACAAGGACGGCCCGGTGAGCGAGCAGCTGCGCGCCGCCGCCCCGGACGGTGTCGACGTCTACTTCGACAACGTGGGCGGCGACCACCTGGAGGCCGCCATCGGGTCCCTCAACCGGGACGGCCGCATCGCCATCTGCGGCGCGATCTCCGTCTACAACAACACCGAGCCCGCCCCCGGCCCGAAGAACCTCGCCCGCCTGATCCAGACCCGCGGCCGCATCGAGGGCTTCCTGGTCGGCGACCACTACGACCTCCAGCCCCAGTTCGTCCAGGAGGTCGGCCCCTGGGTCCGCTCCGGCGAGCTGAAGTACCGCGAGACGGTCGTCGAGGGCATCGAGAACAACCTGGAGGCGTTCCTCGGCGTCCTGCGCGGCGACAACACCGGCAAGATGATCGTCAAGCTCTGACGATTCCGCGCGGGGGAGGAGCGGCCTTCACTGAATTTCCGGCATGCGGTAGCGTCTTTCCGAAATCCGTCGTGGTCGTGGGCGCGAGTCACGGCGGACCGAGGAGGAAGACAACCGCATGCCCATTCAGCAGTCCGAGGTCCTCTACACCGCCGTCGCCACCGCCGAGAACGGCCGCGACGGCCGGGTCGCCACCGATGACGGCAAGCTCGACGTGGTCGTGAACCCGCCCAAGGAGATGGGCGGCAGCGGCGCCGGCACCAACCCGGAGCAGCTGTTCGCCGCCGGGTACAGCGCCTGCTTCCAGGGCGCGCTCGCCGTCGTGGCCCGCCAGGAGGGCGCCGACGTCTCCGGCTCGACCGTCACCGCGAAGGTCGGCATCGGCAAGAACGACGACGGTTTCGGCATCATCGTCGAGATCTCCGCCGAGATCCCGTCGGTGGACGCCGCCACCGCGCGCTCGCTCGTGGAGAAGGCCCACCAGGTCTGCCCGTACTCGAAGGCGACCCGCGGCAACATCACCGTGACGCTCGTCTGACGGCGAGCCCGTCGCGCAGGACTCACCGGAGGCCGCACCCGGCGCACGCGGGTGCGGCCTCCGGCGTGCTGCGGCGGCGCCCGCCCGGCCGGCACGGTCCCGGTAGAGTTCCGCCCATGCGCGATCTTGGGGCGGGATTCGGTCATCTTCTGAAGGGCCAGCGCTGGGTGGCCCGGCACGGCAAGAGCTACGGCTTCGGGCTGGTCCCCGGCCTGATCACCCTTGTCCTGTACGTGGCGGCGCTGGTGTCGCTGGCACTGTGGGGCACGGACTTCGTCGCCTGGGCGACCCCCTTCGCCGACGACTGGTCGAGCTCCTGGTCCGGCCTCTTCCGCGGCTTCCTCACCGTCGTCCTCTTCGCCCTCGCGCTGCTCCTGGCCGTCCTCACCTTCACCGCGGTCACCCTCCTGATCGGCCAGCCCTTCTACGAGAGCCTCTCCGAGCGCGTCGACCGGGACGTCTCCCCGGACGGCACCGCTCCCGAGTCGGACCTGCCGCTCCTGCGCGAGCTGTGGATCTCGGGCCGCGACAGCCTCCGCATCCTCGTCCGCGCCGCCCTGTGGGGCGTACTGCTCTTCGCCCTCGGCTTCATCCCGGTCGTCGGGCAGACGGTCGTCCCGGTGGCCGGCCTCTTCGTCACCGGCTTCTTCCTCACCGAGGAGCTGACCTCCGTCGCCCTCCAGCGCCGCGGCGTCGGGCTGCGCGACCGGCTCGCCCTCCTGCGCGCCCGCAAGACACTGGTCTGGGGTTACGGCACCCCGCTGGCCGTGTCCTTCCTGGTGCCCTTCGTCGCGGTGTTCCTGATGCCGGGCGCGGTCGCCGGGGCCACCCTCCTCGCCCGCGAACTGCTGGGCGAGGAGATCCGGGACAGCGACGAGGGCCGTCCCGACGGCGGCTCCGCCGGCCAGACGGTCAGTTCCGGTCCGACCGGTCCGACCGGTCCGACCGGTCCCGCCGGTCCGGCTCCGACGCGCTGACCGCCACCGCCACGATCGACCGCACCTGCGCCACGATGTCCAGCCGGTTCCGCACGAACGCGGGGTCGGTGACCGTCCCCGTCGCCGGGTCGGTGTTCCCGTCCCCGAACCGCAGCACCGGCGTGTGGACGTGCCCGCCCGGCAGCGTGCCGCGCAGTCCGAGCCGGTCCCGCAGCAGGGTCGCCCGGTAGGCGATCTCGTTGGAGAGGTAGTCCCCGCCGCCGCCCGCCCGGGCCGTCGAACCGGGCGTCGGCCCGCCCGGCCGTACGACCGCCTCCGTGCCGCCCGCCGGGATCTCCGTCACGCTCGTGTTGTCGTACACGGGGAACCGGCCGGTGTCCGCGGCCGTGATCGCCTCGTACGGCAGCGTCGTGGCCGTCCACTGTGGCTGCGCGGCCGGATCGGCCACGGGCACCGTCTCCGTACGGGAGACGTTGTCGTTGTCCGGGAAGCCGCCCCGCCACGCCCCGTTGGTCCGCTCCACGTCGAACCGCCCGACCCGGCCCTGGCTCACGGTCGTGAACAGGTCCACCCGCGGCAGGTACGGCCGCAGCGCCTCCTCCACCGCCCCTCGCGTGAAGTCCCGCCACCGCACCGGGAACACGGCCGTCTCGACCCGCGCGGGACCCGCCTCGGTCTGGATCACGGTGCCGTCCAGCGCGAGCGCGGCGGCGCCGGACGGGTTGGAGATCCGGATGTCGCGGTCCAGGGTGAACGGGTCGAAGCCGGTGAGCAGGACCCGCTTGAGCCCCTTGCCCCGCTGCTCCCCGCCGGGCAGGTCGATGTCGGTCTGGCCGCGCGAGGTGCGCTCCAGCACGCCGAGCAGCGCGTCCCGCTGCCGCTCCGTCAGCCGGAACCCCGGATGCCAGGTGCGCAGTTCCCGGGTCATCCCGAGCCGGGCCCAGTAGAGCGGACGGTCGTCGTCCCGCGCCATGTCCCCGCCGGCGGGTCCCCGTCCCTGCGCCCGGTCCACCGCCCGCCGCCACAGCGCCGAGCCCTCGCGCGCGACGAGGCGGCGGGCCTCCCGGTAGGAGTCGGCCCGCCCGAGTCCGCGGGCGAACGCCGGTGCCGCCCCGGCGAACCCGGAGCGCCGCAGGATCTCCCGGGGCACCTCTCCGTCGAGCCGCCGTTCCTCGACGGTGGGAGCGTGGGCGGTGGCGGGGGCCGGGGGAGCCGCCGTGGCCGTCGCGGGGGCCACGAGTCCCGCCACCAGGGCCAGTCCGAGTACGCCGGTTCGAACGCGTATGTCTGTCAAGGGAGTCCAGGCCTTCCGTCGCCGAGAGGTGCGCTGCGGACGGCGGCAGTATCGCGTGACGGAAGGGACGCGCGCTACGGCGACCGGCTCCCGGACGTTTGTGAAGGGTTCGTACGAACTCCGGTCCGGACATCCGATCACCGGCCACCGGATCCCGGCGGCGATTAACGTCTGAGACGGGCCGCCGCGCGACGGCGTGGCCCCCGCGAGCAGCCCCGGCCCGGGACCTGACGGCCGGGCCGGGGCTCAGTACCGCGGGCAACGCCCGACGCACCGCTACCGCACGGAGAAGCCGTACACCGTCTCCGAGCGGAACACCTCACCCGGCCGCAGCACCGTGCTGGGGAACTCCGGACGGTTCGGGGAGTCGGGGAAGTGCTGCGTCTCCAGCGCGACACCGTCGCCGGGCGCGAAGGGCTCGCCCAGGTGGTCGGCGGTGTACAGCTGGAGGCCCGGCTCGGTCGTCGACACGGTCAGCACCCGCCCCGACGCCGGGTCGTACAGCTCGGCGACCTCGACGGCGGTGTCCGTCACGCCCTTGTCCAGGACGAAGTTGTGGTCGTAGCCGGAGCCGACCTTGCGCGAGCGCCGGAAGTCGAAGCGCGTGTCCGTCACGTCCTGAGGCGCGCCCTCCGGGACGAGGTCGGCGTCGACCGGCGTGATCCGGGAGGCGGCGAGCCGCAGCTCGTGACCGCCCGTGTGCCCGGACCGGGGCCCGCCCAGGTTGAAGTAGCTGTGGTTGGTCGGGTTGAGCACGGTCGGCGCGTCGGTGACCGCCTCGTAGACGATGCGCAGCGCACCCGACGCGTCCAGCGCGTACGTCACCGACATCTCCAGCCGCCCCGGGAAGCCCTCCTCGCCGTGCGGGCTGACCCGGCTCAGCCGGACACCGTCCGCCACCGGCGCCACGTCCCACACGCGCTTGTCGAAGCCGCGCTCACCGCCGTGCAGCGAGTTCGGCCCGTTGTTGAGCGCCAGCGCGTACGTCCGCCCGTCCAGCGGGAAGCGGCCGCCCGCGATCCGGTTGGCGTAGCGGCCCACGAGCGCCCCGAAGTAGGGCTCCGGGTGCGCCAGATAACCGTCCATACCGGCGAACCCCAGCACCACGTCGGCACTGTTCCCGTCCCGGTCCGGGACCTCGGCCGACTGCACGATCCCGCCGTACGACAGGATCCGCACCCGTACGCCGGCCCGCTGAAGGGTCCAGCGGTGGACGGGGGTGCCGTCGGGAAGTGTGCCGAAGAGTTCGTTCATGTGCGGAACTCTAGGACACGCCGCCCAGGTCAGAGCGGGTCAGGGTTTCTTCGCGGTGACCGCGCGGTAGGCGATCTCCGCCAGCCGCGCCTGGCCGTCCACGCTCGGGTGGAACCAGTCCCAGCGGCTCAACTGGTCCGTGCCGAACCGGAACTCGTGCACCGCCCCGCCGTCGGTGCGGCACCGCCGGTCCTTCGCGCAGACGTCCCGCAGCACCGCGTTGTAGTCCTCCACCCGGTCCCGCACGGTGTTGCGCCGCAGGACCGCCGCCGAGTCCAGCGCGTCCGCGTCCGCCAGCATCGACGGGCAGATGCCCAGCTTCCAGACCTGCTTGCCCAGCGGGTTGGTGCGCCCCTGGGACCACAGCCGCTTCAGGTCCGGGATGCTCGCGACGTACACCTGCGCCTTCGGCAGCTTCTCGCGCAGGACGCCCATCGCCTCCTCGAACTGAGCCCGGAAGTCGGCCACCGACGTCATCGCGGAGGTCGTGGCCCGGCACGCGTCATTGGCCCCGGCCATCACCGCCACCAGCTCCGGCTTCCGCGCCGCAGCCCGCGTCACCTGCTCCTTGAGGTCCGCCATCCGGGCGCCGGTGACCGCGTAGTTCCAGCTGTTCTCCGCCGCCCGCGCCTTCCCCAGCAGCCGTACGGCCAGACTGTCGACCTCGGCGCTGGTGCCGGTGGCCCACGAGACCTCGGGACAGTCCGACAGGACCGCGCACGCGTCGAAGCCGCGTGTGATGGAGTCGCCCACGGCGGCGACCGACTCGGGGCTGGTGTCCCACAGCGGAGCGGGCTTCGGGCTCTTCGACGCGGAGCCGGACGGGGCGGGGGAGTCGCCGCCCACCGCGTCGCAGCCCGTCGCGCCGACGACGGCCGCGGTCAGGACGGCCGCGGCGCGGACGGCGAGTGCGGCACGCGAACGGCGGCGGACGCGCCGCGCCCCGCGCTCCTCCCTGCCCTGCCCCATGCCGGTCCCGTCCCTCGTCTCGTGCCTCCAGTGTGCTCAACCCATGACACCGCGCGAGGGTTCCCGGGGGAGGCGATGCGACGTCTCACACCCGTACAAGCGTCCTGCCGGGTGAATGGCGGAGGTTTGTCGGCACCGGGACCGACGGTACGTCACACTCCGCGCCCCGGCGCACGGTAGCCTCGCCATCAACGTGGCCCGCCCGGCCACGGGCCGTTCCACCCGTTCCGAGATGTCCCGCTCAGCCCGGAGGTTCCGGTGACGACACGTGGAGTTCTGTACGTGCACTCCGCGCCGCGCGCGCTCTGCCCGCACGTCGAGTGGGCCGTCGCCGGGGTGCTCGGCACGCGCGTCAGCCTGGACTGGATCAGGCAGCCCGCCGCGCCCGGCACCTGGCGCTCGGAGTTCTCCTGGCAGGGCCAGGCCGGCACCGCCTCCAAGCTCGCCTCCGCGCTGCGGGGCTGGCAGCTGCTGCGCTTCGAGGTCACCGCGGAGCCGTCCGCGAACGCCGAGGGGGAACGCTACAGCTGCACCCCCGACCTCGGCATCTTCCACGCCGTCACCGGCATCCACGGCGACATCCTGGTCCCCGAGGACCGGCTGCGGGCCGCCCTGACCCGCTCCCAGCACGGCGAGAGCGACCTGGAGTCTGACATCGCCAAGCTCCTCGGCAAGCCCTGGGACGACGAGCTGGAGCCCTTCCGCTACGCCGGCGAGGGCGCCCCGGTGCGCTGGCTGCACCAGGTGGTCTGAGTCCCGGGCGCCGTACACGGGCATGTGTGAAAGGGCCCCACCGACCGGTGGGGCCCTTTCACATGCCTACGGGAGCCGCTCAGACCGTGCGGAACGCCAGCACCACGTTGTGACCGCCGAAGCCGAACGAGTCGTTCAGCGCGGCGATACGGCCCTCGACCGGGAGCTTCCGGGCCTCACCGCGCACGATGTCCGCGTTGGCCTCGGCCTCCGGGTCGAGATTCTCGACGTTGATGGTCGGCGGCGCCACCCGGTGGTACAGGGCGAGCACGGTCGCCACGGACTCCACGCCGCCCGCGCCACCGAGGAGGTGACCGGTCATCGACTTGGTGCCGGAGACCGCCATGTGGTCGACGTCGTCGCCGAGGACCTTGCGCAGCGCCTTCAGCTCGGCGATGTCACCGGCCGGCGTCGAGGTGGCGTGCGCGTTGACGTGCACGATCTCGGCCGGGTCGAGGTCGGAGCGGTCCAGCAGGTTCTGCAGGGCGTGCGAGATGCCGCGGCCCTCCGGCTCCGGCTGCACGATGTCGTGGCTGTCGGCGGAGACGCCCTGACCGACCGCCTCCGCGTAGACGCGGGCACCGCGCGCGGCGGCGTGCTCGGCGGACTCCAGGACGAGGACGCCGGCGCCCTCACCGAGGACGAAGCCGTCACGGCCCGTGTCCCAGGGACGCGAGGCGCCCTGCGGATCGTCGTTGTTCTTGGACATCGCCATCATGTTGCCGAACGCGGCGATGGGCAGCGGGTGGATCGCCGCCTCCGTGCCGCCCGCGACGACGACGTCGGCGCGGCCGGTGCGGATCATCTCGATGGCGTAGCCGATGGCCTCGGCGCCCGACGCGCAGGCGGAGACCGGCGTGTGCACGCCCGCGCGGGCGCCCACGGCCAGACCCACGTTGGCGGAGGGGCCGTTCGGCATGAGCATGGGGACGGTGTGCGGGGAGACGCGGCGGACGCCCTTCTCCTTGAGCACGTCGTACTGGTCGAGCAGGGTCGTCACGCCGCCGATGCCGGAGGCGATGACCGCGCCGAGCCGGTCGGGGTCGACCGTGCCGCCCTCACCGGCCTCGCCGGCCTTGCCGGTGAAACCGGCGTCCTTCCAGGCCTCCTGCGCGGCGATCAGCGCGAACTGGGCCGAGCGGTCCAGTCGGCGGGCCTGCGGCCGCGGGATGACCTCGGAGGGGTCCACGGCGACGGGTGCGGCGATGCGGACCGCCTGGTCGGCGGCCCATTCCTGCTCCAGGGGCTTGACGCCGGACTTGCCGGCGACCAGGCCCTCCCAGGTCGAGGCTGCGTCGCCACCCAGCGGTGTGGTTGCGCCGATACCGGTGACGACCACGGTGCGCTTGGTCGGGCTCACGGGAATTCTTTCTCCAACGGGATACGGATTCGTACGGCGCCACCGCCGGGTGGCGGGGCAGTCAGCCCAGAGGCAGTGATCGGGTGATCAGCTCTGGTGCTTGAGGATGTACTCGGTCGCGTCACCGACCGTCTTGAGGTTCTTGACGTCGTCGTCCGGGATCTTGACGTCGAAGCGCTCTTCGGCGGCGACGACGACCTCGACCATGGACAGCGAGTCGACGTCCAGGTCGTCGGTGAAGGACTTGTCCAGCTGGACGTCCTCAACCGGGATGCCGGCGATCTCGTTCACGATCTCGGCGAGACCGGCGACGATCTCTTCCTGAGTGGCGGCCATGATGGCGCTCCTTCGTAGATGTTCCAGAGTGTGTGGCTTGTTTCCGTACCGGACCGCATGATCCGGCACGGAGTGCCTAGGGGAGGGTAACGACCGTCGCGGCGTAGACGAGACCCGCCCCGAAGCCGATGACGAGCGCGGTGTCGCCGCTCTTCGCCTCGCCGGTCGCCAGGAGCCGCTCCATCGCGAGCGGGATCGAGGCGGCCGAGGTGTTGCCGGTGGTGCGGATGTCACGGGCGACCATGACGTGCTCCGGCAGCTTCAGTGTCTTCACCATCGAGTCGATGATCCGCACATTGGCCTGGTGCGGGATGAAGACGTCCAGGTCGTCCGGGCTGATCCCGGCCGCGTCCAGCGCCTGCTGGGCGACCTTCGCCATCTCGAACACGGCCCAGCGGAACACCGCCTGGCCCTCCTGCGTGATCGCAGGAAACTTCACGTTGCCCTCGGAGTCGAGGGGCAGCTCGGAGACGTCGCCGATCCGGAAGCGGTCCCAGGGGACCGTCTGCTTGATCGTCTCGGACTTGTCGCCCTCCGATCCCCAGACGGTCGGGCCGATCGCCGGCTCCTGGGAGGGGCCGACCACGACCGCGCCCGCGCCGTCACCGAACAGGAAGGCCGTGGCCCGGTCCTCCAGGTCGGTCAGGTCGCTCAGCCGCTCCACGCCGATGACCAGGACGTACTCCGCCGAACCCTCGACGATCATGCCCTTGGCCAGCGTCAGACCGTAGCCGAAGCCCGCGCAGCCCGCCGAGATGTCGAAGGCGGCGGCCTTGTCGGTGCCCAGCTTGTCGGCGATCTCCGTCGCGACGGCCGGGGTCTGGCTGAAGTGCGACACGGTCGAGACGACCACGGCGCCGATCTGCGTGGCGTCGATGCCGGCGTCCGCGATCGCCTTGCCGGACGCCTCGATCGACATCGCGGCGACGGTCTCGTCCGGACCCGCCCAGTGCCGGGTCTCGATGCCGGAGCGCGAGCGGATCCACTCGTCGGACGAGTCGATCTTCTCGAGGATCACCTCGTTCGGCACGACCCGGGTCGGGCGGTAGCCGCCGACACCGAGGATGCGCGCGTACGGGGCGCCCTTGCTGGGCTTGATCTTCGACATGCTCTCGCGCTCCTTGTCAGGCCTGCCGGCCGTGCTCGGCGACGAGTTCACGGGCCGCGTCCAGGTCGGCGGGGGTCTTCAGGGCCAGCGTCTTCACACCGGGGAGCGCACGCTTGGCCAGGCCGGTCAGGGTCCCGCCAGGGCACACCTCGATCAGCGCGGTGACGCCGAGCTCCTTGAACGTCTCCATGCACCGGTCCCAGCGGACCGGGTTGGCGACCTGTCCGACCAGGCGCTCCAGCACCTCGGTACCGGAGGCGACGGCCTGCCCGTCCTTGTTGGAGACGTACGTCACCTTCGGGTCGGCGGGCGTGAGCGCCTTCGCGGCCTCGGCGAGCTTGTCCACGGCGGGCGCCATGTGGTGCGTGTGGAACGCTCCGGCCACCTTCAGCGGGACGACCTTGCGCACGCCCTCGGGCTTGTCCTCGTTCAGCGCGGCCAGCTGCTCCATGGTGCCGGCCGCCACGATCTGACCGGCGCCGTTCACGTTCGCCGGGGTCAGGCCGAGCTTCTCCAGGTGCGCCACGCTCACCTCGGGGTCGCCGCCGAGCAGCGCCGACATGCCGGTCTCGGTGACCGCGGCGGCCTCCGCCATGGCCAGACCCCGCTTGCGTACGAGGGCCAGTGCGGCGGTGTCGTCGAGGACGCCGGCGAACGCGGCGGCGGTGATCTCACCGACACTGTGGCCGGCGACCGCGCCGGGCGCGATGTCACCGAGTGCCGCGGCGGACAGCAGGCCCGCGGCGACCAGCAGCGGCTGGGCGACGGACGTGTCACGGATCTCGTCCGCGTCGGCCTTGGTGCCGTAGTGGGCGAGGTCGAGTCCGATGGCGTCGGACCACGCGGCGACGCGGTCGGCGGCGCCGGGAAGGGCGAGCCAGTCAGTCAGGAAGCCGGGCGTCTGGGCGCCTTGGCCGGGAGCGACGAGTACGAGCACTCTCACACTCTCTCTTGTGGACGGGCGCGGCCGCCCGTGGGGACAGGGACGAAGAACACGAGGGGGTTTTGTAGGCCCCCCACAAAAGTCTAGAGTTGCGGATCTCCATCGGCCAGACGCCCCAGGATGAGCGCGATCCGCAGTGTGAACGCAGACCGTACATCAGAGGGTGACCATCCGGTGACGTCAGTCACACGTCGGAGCCGGTAGCGCACGGTGTTCGGGTGAACGAAGAGCATCCGGGCGGCCCCTTCGAGGCTGCTCGCCTGTTCGAGGTAGACGCTGAGTGTTTCCAGCAGCGCCGCCCCGGCTTCCTCCAGCGGTCTGTAGATCTCCTCCACCAACTGCACGCGGGCCGAGGGGTCGGAGGCGATCGCGCGCTCCGGAAGCAGATCGTCCGCCAGTACCGGGCGCGGGGCGTCCTGCCAGGCGGTGCAGGCCTTGAGACCGGCGGCGGCGGCCTGCGCGGACCGGGTCGCGGCGAGCAGGTCGGGCACCACCGGACCGGCCACCACCGGCCCCTGCGCGAACGGCCCGATCAGCGACTTGGCGACGGCGAGCGGGTTGTCGCTGCCGCCCGCGATCACCACCAGCCGGTCCCCGAGCACCCCGGTCAGCACCTGGAGCTTGGCGTGCCGGGCCGCCCGCCGGATCGCCTCCACGGTCAGCTCGGAATCCCCGTCGGGCGCGGTGCCGAGCACGACGCAGACATGCTCGGGCGAGTTCCACCCCAGCGCGGCCGCCCGGGACACGGCTCCCTCGTCGGCCTCCCCGCTGAGCACGGCGTTCACCACCAGCGACTCCAGCCGCGCGTCCCAGGCACCGCGTGCCTCGGCGGCCTGCGCGTACACCTGGGCGGTCGCGAAGGCGATCTCCCGGGCGTACACGAGCAGCGCCTCGCGCAGCACCGACTCGTCACCGGGCGCGGCGACCTCGTCGATGGCGGACTCCATCACCTCGATGGTCGTCCGCACCATCTCCACGGTCTGCCGCAGCGTGATCGCCCGGGTCAGCTCGCGCGGCGCGGTGCCGAAGACGTCGGTGGAGATGGCCTGGGGCGCGTCCGGCCGCCGGAACCACTCGGTGAACGCGGCGATGCCCGCCTGGGCCACCAGCCCGATCCAGGAACGGTTCTCCGGTGGCATGGCCCGGTACCACGGCAGGGTCTCGTCCATGCGCGCGATGGCCTGCGCGGCGAGCGATCCGGAGGACTGCTCCAGCCGCTTCAGGGTCGCGGTGTGCGGATGGACGGCGCGCGCCGCGGGCTCTGGCTTGCTGGTTTCGGGTTCGGGCACGGGGACAAGACTGCCTTATCGGGACGGGTGCGCGTGTCGCCGGGGCTACGGTGGACGGCGTGATGGACGTACGGCGCGCCGACGAGCGCTATCAGGGCGGTGACCCGGCGGCCGGGATCGAGACACGGCACGCCTTCTCCTTCGGCCCCCACTACGACCCCGGCAACCTGCGGTTCGGCTCGCTGATCGCCTGCAACGAGGAGCGCCTCGCCCCCGGCGCGGGCTTCGACGAGCACCCGCACAGCCACACCGAGATCGTCACGTGGGTGGTGGAGGGCGAGCTGACCCACCGGGACACCACGGGCCGCGAGACGGTCGTGCGGGCCGGTGACGTCCAGCGGCTCAGCGCGGCGGCCGGCGTACGCCACGTCGAGCGCAACGACGGCGCCACCCCGCTGACCTTCGTCCAGATGTGGCTGGCCCCGCTCGACCCCGGCGGCGACCCCGCCTACGAGATCGTCCGCGGCATCGCCGACTCCACCCCGTACGCCGTCCCGGAGGCCGGCGCGATGCTCCACGTGCGCCGTCTGTCGGCGGGGGAGCGGACGGCGGTGCCGGACGGGGCGTGCGCGTACGTGCACGTGGTGCGGGGCGAGGTGGTGCTGGGCGGGGAGACGCTGGGTCCGGGGGACGCGGCCCGCGTCACGGACGCCGGGGCGCTGGACGCGGTGGCGGGGGCGACGTCCGGCGCGGAGCTGCTGGTGTGGGAGATGACGGCCCGCTGACGCGGTGGGGGCCGCGCGTCAGGTCAGCGGGTGTGTGAACGGGCCCGCCGCCCTTCCAGTACTCCGCCGCCCCGTCGATCACCCCCTCGGGCCCTGCCGCGACGGGCGAGAGGACCGCCCGGACCAGGTCCGTGTCGAACTCTCCCGACTCTCCGTCGGAGAACAGGTGGCGGCCCAGGGAGTAGCCCACCTCAGCCGCGCGCCTCCGCCAGCACCGCGTCCGTGAACACCGGCCACGCCTCGACCGCCCACGGTCCGAACGCGCGGTCGGTGAGGGCCACGCAGGCGAGCCCGGCGTCCGGGTCGACCCACAGGAACGTACCGGACTGGCCGAAGTGCCCGAAGGTGCGCGGCGAGGACGACGCGCCCGTCCAGTGCGGGGACTTGGAGTCCCGGATCTCGAAGCCGAGGCCCCAGTCGTTGGGGTTCTGGTGGCCGTAGCCGGGCAGGACGCCCTTGGTGCCCGGGTACTGCACGGTCATCGCATCGGCGACCGTGCGCGGGTCCAGCAGTCGGGGTGCCTGCACCTCGGCGGCGAACCGCAGCAGGTCCTCGACCGTGGACACCCCGTCCTTCGCCGGGGAGCCGTCGAGAGTGGTGTGCGTCATGCCCAGCGGCTCCAGCACCGCCTGCCGCGCGTACTCGGCGAACGGGATGTCCGCGGCCTTCGCGATGTGGTCGCCGAGCTGCTCGAAGCCGGCGTTGGAGTACAGCCGGCGATCGCCGGGCGGGGCCGTCACCCGGTGCTCGTCGAAGGCCAGGCCCGAGGCGTGGGCGAGGAGGTGACGGACCGTCGACCCGGACGGCCCGGCGGGCTCGTCCAGCTCGATGGCACCCTCCTCGTACGCCACGAGCGCCGCGTACGCCGCGAGCGGCTTGGTGACCGAGGCGAGGGGGAAGCGGTGCGAGACCGGGCCGTGGGTGCCCAGCACCGTGCCGTCGGCGCGCACGACGCCCGCCGCGGCGGAGGGAACCGGCCAGTTCTCGATCAACGCGAGGCTCTGCAAGGACATGACGTCGAGCCTAAGCGCTCAGAGCCTCAGCTCCAGCAAGGGGTCGGTGGCGACGCTGCAGACGTGACCGTCCGTGCCGGCCACCAGGGCGGCCAGCGCCCCCGGACGCTCCGGGTGGTCCACCACGAACGCGGCGAAGACGCCGTCCGGCTCGGCCGGCCCGCCGCGCAGCACAGAGCCCGCCCATCCCGCCGTTTTCCCGCCTTACGCGCTTGCTTGGAGTGCACTCCAAGGTCATAGCGTGTGGCACATGACGGTGATGCAGACCACGGCCGGGACGCTCGCGCCGGACTCCACCAGCACGGACATCTGCTCCGCCCCGCCCCCGCGCCACCCGCGGCCGGACGGGCAGGACCGCTACACCATCAGCGAGGTCGTCGCCTTCACCGGGCTGACGGCCCACACCCTGCGCTGGTACGAGCGGATCGGCCTGATGTCCCACATCGACCGCTCGCACACCGGGCAGCGCCGCTACAGCAACCGCGACCTGGACTGGCTCGACTTCGTGGGCAAGCTCCGCATGACCGGCATGCCGGTCGCCGACATGGTCCGGTACGCGGAGCTGGTGCGCGAGGGCGAGAGCACCTACCTCGAGCGGCGGGAACTGCTGGAGTCCACGCGCCGCGACGTGCTGGCGCGGATCGCCGAACTCCAGGACACCGTCGCCGTACTCGACCGGAAGATCGGCTTCTACGGGGACGCCGGACGCGCCCGTGAAAAGGAGAGCACCCGATGACCGACCACACCATCCCGACGACGCGCCTCGGCGACGGCGGCCCCGAGGTGGGCGTCCAGGGCCTGGGCTGCATGGGCATGAGCTTCGGCTACGGTCCCTCGGACGCCGGCGCGTCACGGGCGACCCTGGAGCGGGCGCTGGAACTCGGCGTCACGCTGTACGACACGGCCGACGCGTACGGGGCGGGCGAGAACGAGCGGTTCCTGGCGCCGTTCCTCAGGGCCCACCGCGACGAGGTCGTCGTCGCGACCAAGTTCGCCCTGTCCATCCCGCCGGACGACCCGACGAAGCGGATCATCCGCAACGACCCGCCGTACGTCCGCCAGGCGGTCGAGGGCAGCCTGCAGCGCCTCGGCATCGATGTCGTCGACCTCTACTACATGCACCGGCGCGACGTGAACGTGCCGATCGAGGAGACCGTCGCCGTCATGGCCGGCCTCGTGCGCGAGGGCAAGGTCAAGCACCTCGGGCTGAGCGAGGTGACGGGCGACGAGCTGCGGGCGGCGCAGGCGGTCCACCCGATCGCCGCCGTCCAGTCGGAGTGGTCGCTGTTCAGCCGGGACATCGAGGCGGGTGTGGTGCCGGCCGCCCGCGAACTGGGCGTGGCCCTCGTCCCGTACTCACCGCTCGGCCGCGGCTTCCTCACCGGTGCCTTCACGGACGCGCACCAGGACCTCACGGACGGCGACTTCCGCCGTCAGCAGCCCCGCTTCACCGGCGACAACGCGGCGGCCAACGCGGCCCTCCTCGACCCGGTCCGCACGGTCGCCGAGGCCCACGGCGCCACCCTCGGCCAGATCGCCCTGGCCTGGGCCCAGCAGCGCGCGTCGGTGCACCGCCTGCCGGTGGTCCCGATCCCGGGCACGCGGAAGCCGGCACGGGTGGAGGAGAACACGGCGGCGACCCGCATCGTCCTGACGGACGCCGAGCTGGCCCTGCTGGACCCGATCGCGGGGAAGGTCGCGGGCGACCGCTACGCGGACATGACGTTCACGTCGGCGGGCCGGGAGTAGCGGCGACCACGGCCGGGTGCCGGGCACCGCAACGTCCCAGGGGCGCGGGGAACTGCGCGGCCAGCCACATACGACCCGCACCCAACGACGAACCCGAACCCCGCAGACGCTAAAGCTCCGCCAGCAACTCCGCCTTCTTCGAAGAGAACTCCTCGTCCGTCACCAGCCCCGCCTGATGCAGCTCCCCGAGGTGCCGTATCCGCTCGGCGATGTCCGCCGGATCCCGTCGAGGCGCCGGCACGGGCACGGGAACCGGGGCGCCCGCGCCCTGCTCCCGCACCGCCGCCAGCACCGCCGCGGCGAACGGCAGTGACTCGTGCACCGGCCCGTACCCGAGCCCGAACACGACGGCGGCGGGATCCTGGTCGGCCTGCGGAACGGCCGGCGCGGCGGCCGTGGCGGACGCGTCCCGCGGCAGCAGCCGGAGGTGCCCGTCGAACAGCTCGGGGGAGCGCCACTCCACCCCGCCCAGGCCGGCGACCGGGAACGTCTGGTCGCCGGCCTTCCACTTCGCCGACGACGCGCCGGTCCAGAACCACCGGAAGGAGACCGACGTGCCGTCGAAGGACGCCTTCCCGTCGTACGCCTTGAAGTGCAGCGGCGCCTCGGGCGCCGTCACCAGGTACCGCTCGGTCTTGCCGGACTCGGTCAGCAGTCCGCGCAGCTCGTCGGCGTAGTACTCCGCGAGTACCTCCCGTTCGGCGGGCAGCACCAGCCGGTACGGGTCGCACCCTTCCTTCAGCTGCCCGGCCGCCGCCTCCATCAGCGGGTCGGCGCCCGGGCGCGGCTCGGCGCGCAGCACGACGGTGCCGCGCCTGCCGGGCGTGAGCGTCACGCCGGCGATCGCCTCCAGGGGTACACGGCGTGCCCCCAGGGCCTGGAACAGCTTGGGTGTTCGAATCCCCCGTTCGTAGCGGATGAGCACGGAGTCGGACTCGAACTCCCAGGCGGCATGAAATCCGGCCAGTACGTCACCCATGCGGCTCATCGTATGCGGCACGAGCTCTTCCGTCCCCTCCCCGTGCAAACCGGAGTATCTGCACCTCTACGCGCGTCAGGCGGCCATCGCTCCGGACAAACCCGCCCGGCATGTGCCGTTCTCCACGGCGCAGGCGACCGTGCGGTATGCGCCAACGCCGATCTCCGCGAAGTTCCGCAGACTCTCCGTGCCCGGCACGAAGTAGCCGCTGTGTCCCTGGGCGCCCCGCGCGGACAGCACCCGTGCCCCGAACGCCGCGGACACCGGGTCCGCGCCGTGTCCGAGGCCGCCGACCTCCATGTACGGCACGTCCTGGATCCAGTCGTCGGCGTCCCGCATCGCCCACACGTGGGCGGAGGTGTTCAGGTGGGCGGCCTTCTCGACGCGCATGCCGGGGCTGCCGGCCACCGCTATGTCGGTCACCCGGACCGGCAGGCGGCCGGCGGCCAGTCCGCAGACCACCGAGCCGTAGCTGTGGCAGAAGAGGGAGACCGGGGCCCGGCCGGGGAGCGCCCGCAGCAGGGCGTTCAGCCGGACGGCGCCGTCCGCGGCGCGGGTCGCCGTGGCCGCCTCCATGCCGAGGCCGCTCGGCGAGGTGTAGTCGGCCCAGGCGATCACGGCCGTACGCGTGCCCGGGCTCGCCTCGTGCTCGGCCGCGTACAGCGACTCGGCCATGCCGGCGGGCGCCGAGTACTTGCGGTCGGTGCGCTGGAAGGTGAGCAGTTCGGTGTCCACGCCGGGCACGACGACGGACACCCGGTCGGCGCGGTTCAGGTTCCCGAACACCTCGGCGACCTTGCCCGAGCCCGCCGGGTCGAAGGCGAGGACGCGGCGGTCGGGGTCCAGCAACGAGTCGTAGCGGTGTGCGCGCCGGGCCGCCTCGCGCTGCCCCGACGGGGACAGGCGTTTGTCGTGCATCCGCAGTCGCTCCACCGCGCGGGCCTTGGTCAGCGCCGCCCGGTTGGCGAGGTAGCGCACGTCCACGGGGGCGCCGTTCATGTTGCCGACGGCGAGGGGGTAGCGGCGGGCCAGGCTCGTGCGCTGCCAGTCGGAGAGCGAGGCGAAGAAGCGGGCCAGGCGGGCGGGAGCCGACTGCGCGTCGGGCAGCCGGCGTCCGTCGATCCGGCCGTGCTCCCAGGCCGTGACCGACGCTTCGAGTGCCGTGGGTCCCCGCTGGTTGCGCAGGGCGGTCCACCCGGTCGTCGCCAGCATCACGAACACCACGGCCAGGGCGAGCAGTGCGCGCCAGACGTTGAGCTGCGGGGAGGTGTCGAAGGAAGTCACTGGGAGGACACACTAGGAGAACGGGACGGTCTCGCGTGAATGCAGTGACACGGATCACGTTTTGGTCTTCCGTTACGGGGTTCCTACGGGGTGCCCCCGGTCCCCCCGGCCTGTCGGCGGCCGGCCCGCCAGTCGCCGGCGAGGGCGGGCCCGACCTGGTCGAGGTAGGCGGAGGTCAGCTCGCGCAGCGCCGCGAGGCCGGCGTCGTCGCGCGTCGACCAGATCCGTTCGGTGACCCGCATGACCGCCCCGAAGACGGCCACGACCACGCGGGGCCGGGGGTCCGCGTCGACGTCGAGGTGTTCGCGGTCGGCGACGACGCGGGCGATCTCCTCCTCCAGCTCGGTGGCGCGCCGCAGGTGGGCGGCGAGCAGGGCGGGCGTCGACTCGATCACCCGGTAGAACCGCATGTGCAGCTCCAGCGGAACGAGCTGCTCGACGGCCTCCCCGATGGTGTCCCAGCTCTCCACGAGGGCGTGGCGCAGCGCGTCCAGGGGCGCCTCCTCGGGCGGCCGGCGGCGTACGGCGTCGACGAAGTGCCACTCCGCGAGCCGTGACACGAAGAAGGCCGCCTCCTCCTTGCTGGCGAAGTAGCGGAAGAAGGTGCGCTGCGAGACCTCGGCCGCCTCCGCGATGTCGTCCACGGTCGTCGCCTCGTAGCCCCGCGCCGTGAACAGCTCGAGGGCGGAGCGCAGCAGGGTGTCCCGGGTGCGCTGTTTCTTCCGCTCGCGCAGACCCAGCGGGGGCGCCGTCTCCGCCATGTTCAAAGGGTCGCTCCTCGGGTCGGCTCCGGCGTGTCGCCGCGCTGTCGTTCTCGCGTCGTTTCCGCAGTTCAGGCTAGCCGCAGATGTCCTGTCAGTTACCGACTGGTGAAACCGTTTGTCAACTGTCAGCGGCTGTCATTAGCCTCCCCGGTATGACTAGTCAGACCACCATCGACAAGACGGGACCGGGGGACGGACCGTCCACCCCGTCGGGCCCGGCGCCGGCCTCGGGGTTGCGCGGACACCCGTGGGTCACCCTCATCACCGTCGCGGTCGGGGTCATGATGGTGGCCCTCGACGGCACCATCGTGGCCATCGCCAATCCGGCCATCGGCAAGGACCTGGGTGCCAGCTGGTCCGAACTGCAGTGGATCACCAACGCCTACTTCCTCGCCCTCGCGGTCTCCCTGATCACCGCGGGCAAGCTCGGTGACCGCTTCGGCCACCGGCAGACCTTCCTCATCGGCGTGGCCGGCTTCGCCGCGTCCTCGGGAGCCATCGGGCTCTCCGACAGCATCGCCGCCGTCATCGTCTTCCGTGTCTTCCAGGGGCTGTTCGGCGCCCTGCTGATGCCGGCCGCGCTCGGCCTGCTGCGGGCCACCTTCCCGGCCGAGAAGCTCAACATGGCCATCGGTATCTGGGGCATGGTCATCGGCGCCTCCACCGCGGGCGGCCCGATCCTGGGCGGCGTGCTGGTCGAGCACGTCAACTGGCAGTCGGTGTTCTTCATCAACGTGCCGGTCGGCGTCCTCGCCGTGGTGCTCGGCGTACTGATCCTGCTCGACCACCGGGCCGAGAACGCCCCGCGCTCCTTCGACGTCGTCGGCATCGTCCTGCTGTCGGCCTCGATGTTCTGCCTGGTGTGGGCGCTCATCAAGGCGCCCGAGTGGGGCTGGGGCTCCGGGCAGACCTGGCTGTTCATCGCGGTGTCCGTGGTGGGCTTCGCCGCCTTCTCCTTCTGGGAGACCAAGGTGAGGGAGCCGCTGATCCCGCTGGCGATGTTCCGCTCGGTGCCGCTGTCGGCGGGTGTCGTCCTGATGGTCCTGATGGCCATCGCCTTCATGGGCGGTCTGTTCTTCGTGACGTTCTACCTCCAGAACGTGCACGGCATGAGCCCGATCGACGCCGGCCTGCACCTGCTGCCGCTCACCGCGATGATGATCGTCGCCTCGCCGCTGGCCGGCGCGATGATCACCAAGGTCGGGCCGCGCGTGCCGCTCGCGGGCGGCATGGTGTTCACCGCGGTCGCCATGTACGGCATGTCCACGCTCGAGAAGGACACCGGCAGCGTCGCGATGTCCGTCTGGTTCGCGCTGCTCGGTCTCGGCCTCGCGCCGGTCATGGTGGGCGCCACCGAGGTCATCGTGGGCAACGCCCCGATGGAGCTGTCGGGCGTCGCGGGCGGCCTCCAGCAGGCGGCGATGCAGATCGGCGGCAGCCTCGGCACGGCGGTGCTGGGCGCCGTGATGGCGTCCAAGGTCGACAGCGACCTCGCGGGCAACTGGACGGACGCGGGGCTGCCCGCGCTCATGCCGGACCAGGAGGAGCTGACGGCCCAGGCGGTGCAGCAGGGCATCGCGCCGGTGCCCGAGGGCGCCCCGGAGCAGATCGCCGCGAAGATCACCGACGTCGCGCACGACACCTTCATCTCCGGCATGAGCCTGGCGTCGCTCGTCGCCGCCGGTGTGGCCGCCGTGGCCGTGCTGGTCGCCTTCCTCACCAAGCGCGGTGAGAACACGGAGGCCGGTGCGGGCGTGGGCCACATCTGAGGCATTCCGGTGCGTCCCCGGCCCTGTTCGCCTATCCGGGTGACAGGGCCGGGGAACCCTCCCCTCCGACGGACCTCGCAGGTCACAGTGGGTCAAGTCCTCCGCAGGGCACGGAGGGCGAGAGGCTGCGGCGCGCTGCTGGAGGGGGGCAGCGCGCAGGCAGCCCGCTCCGGGCAGGCATGAGCCGCCGTGCGGGGGTACCCGAACTCCACGAGGAGTTCAGGGAGTTGATGATGGCGAGCTTCAATGCCGGATCGCGCAAGCACCCCCGCTCACGTGGCCGGACGTGGTCCCGGACCGGGCCGGATCGCGCGACCCTCGCCGTCGTCGGACTCGTCTGCGCGGTCGCCGGCTTCTTCGTGCTGGGGATCGTCCTCGGCCCCGCCGCGATCGTCTGCGGCCGGCTGGCCATGGGCCGTACCCGGGCGGGATCCCGCCCGGTCCCGGCCGTGGTCGCCCTGGTCCTGGGCGTGATCGACACGGTCCTCGCGATCATCTGGCTCGCCGGAGCGGCATCACCGGGCTACGGCGTGTTCTGACCCGGCACGGCGAGTGGCCCCCGGAGACGGTGGCCCGGGGGCTCGCTGCCGTCCGGACCGCTGCCCGTGGCGCCGGCCCCGGACGCGGCGGAGCCGTCGCCGGGGGGCCGCCGCAGCTCGGCCACCTCCGCCCGCAGCGCACGGACCTCTTCCGTCAGGACTCTGATCGCTTCCGTCTGACGTCGGCCCTCCACGTCGTCCCGCTCGAAGCGGGCGATGAACCACGCCGCGATGTTCGCGGTGACCACACCGAGCAACGCGATGCCGGACAGCATCAGCCCGACGGCCAGGACCCGGCCCATCGCGGTGGTCGGGGCCAGGTCCCCGTACCCGACGGTCGTCATCGTCGTGAACGACCACCACAGGGCGTCGCCCAGCGTCCGGATATTGCCGTCCGGCGCGCTGCGCTCCACCGACAGCACCGCCAAGGACCCGAAGATCAGCAGCCCGGCCACCGAACCGGCGACATACGTGGTCAGCCGGATCTGCGAGGCCATCCGCGCCCGCCGCCCCACCAGGAGCAGGGTGGAGACCAGCCGTAGCAGCCTCAGCGGCTGGAGCAGCGGCAGCGCCACCGCGCAGAGGTCCAGCCAGTGGGTGCGGACGAAGCGCCACCGGTCGGGGGAGAGCCGCAGGCGGATCAGGTAGTCGGCCGTGAACGCCCCCCACACCGCCCACTCGGTCACCAGGCAGGCCTGCCGTACGGCCGGGCCCGCCGAACCGTCCACGATCGGTACCGCGTAAGCGACGGCGAACAACACGGCCAGGGCCAGCAGAGGCCGCTGGCTGCGCCGTTCCCAGCGCGTCAGCGCCTCGTGCCGTCGGGTGTCCGCGTCCGTACTCATGGCGGCATCGTAGGCATCCCGCCCGGGCGGCGAGGTGGGCGGCGCCCCCGAGCCCGCCGCCCCGCGGACCGCCGGAGAGTCAGGCGTCTCCGCCCGCGACGCCGGGGTCGGCCGCCGCCACGTCCAGCAGCCGGTACCGGTCGATCGCCTGCTTCAGCACCGACCGGTCGACCTTCCCCTCCCGCGCCAGCTCGCTCAGCACCGCCACCACGATCGACTCGGCGTCGATGTGGAAGAACCGCCGGGCCGCCCCGCGGGTGTCCGCGAAGCCCCAGCCGTCCGCGCCCAGCGACTGGTACGTTCCCGGCACCCAGCGCGCGATCTGGTCCGGCACCGACCGCATCCAGTCGGAGACGGCCACGAACGGCCCCTGCGCGCCGGCCAGCTTCCGCGTCACGTACGGCACCTGCTGCTCCTCCTCGGGGTGCAGCAGATTGTGTTCCTCGCAGGCCACCGCCTCGCGCCGCAGCTCGTTCCAGGAGGTCGCCGACCAGACGTCGGCGCGTACGTTCCACTCCTCGGCGAGGATTCGCTGGGCCTGGACCGCCCACGGCACCGCGACCCCGGACGCCATGATCTGCGCCGGGATCGAGCCGCCCGTGCCCTCGCTGAAGCGGTGGACGCCCTTGAGGATGCCCTCGACGTCCACGTTCTCGGGCTCGGCCGGGTGCTGGATCGGCTCGTTGTAGACGGTGAGGTAGTAGAAGACGTCCTCGCCGTGCGGGTGCTGCTCGTCCGCCCCGTACATGCGGCGCAGGCCGTCCTTGACGATGTGCGCGATCTCGAACCCGAAGGCCGGGTCGTACGCCACGCACGCCGGATTGGTGGAGGCGAGCAGCTGCGAGTGGCCGTCCGCGTGCTGCAGGCCCTCACCGGTCAGCGTCGTACGCCCCGCGGTCGCCCCCAGTACGAAACCGCGCGCCAGCTGGTCGCCCATCTGCCAGAACTGGTCACCGGTACGCTGGAAACCGAACATCGAGTAGAAGACGTAGACCGGGATGAGCGGCTCGCCATGCGTGGCGTACGCCGATCCGGCCGCGATCAGCGAGGCCGTGCAGCCCGCCTCCGAGATGCCGTCGTGCAGCATCTGCCCGTTCGGCGCCTCCTTGTAGGCGAGCAGCAGGTCCCGGTCCACGGACTCGTACTGCTGGCCCAGCGGGTTGTAGATCTTCGCACTCGGGAAGAACGAGTCCATGCCGAAGGTGCGGTACTCGTCCGGCGCGATCAGCACGAACCGCTTACCGAGCTCCTTGTCCCGCATGAGGTCCTTGAGCAGTCGCACGAACGCCATCGTCGTCGCGATGGACTGCTGACCCGACCCCTTCTTCACGGTCGCGTACGTCTTGTCGTCCGGCAGGGCGAGCGGCTTCGACCGTACGACGCGGGTCGGCACGTAGCCGCCGAGGCCGAGCCGGCGGTCGTGCATGTACTGCATCTCCTCCGTGTCCCGGCCCGGGTGGTAGTACGGCGGCGGGCCGGACTCCAGCTCCTTGTCGGAGATCGGCAGGTGCAGCCGGTCGCGGAAGCGCTTGAGGTCGTCGACCGTCAGCTTCTTCATCTGGTGGGTGGCGTTGCGGCCCTCGAAGTTCGGACCCAGCGTCCAGCCCTTGATCGTCTTGGCGAGGATGACGGTGGGCTGGCCCTTGTGCTCGAGCGCCGCCTTGTACGCCGCGTAGATCTTCCGGTGGTCGTGACCGCCGCGCCCCAGGTGCAGGATCTGGTCGTCGGTCATGTTCTCGACCATCGCGCGCAGCCGGTGGTCGTCGCCGAAGAAGTGCTCGCGGATGTAGGCGCCGGACTCGGTGGCGTAGGTCTGGAACTGGCCGTCCGGGGTGGTGTTCATGCGGTTGACCAGCACGCCGTCGCGGTCCTGCGCGAGCAGCGGGTCCCAGGTGCGGTCCCACACCAGTTTGATCACGTTCCAGCCGGCGCCCCGGAAGACCGACTCCAGCTCCTGGATGATCTTCCCGTTGCCGCGCACCGGGCCGTCCAGGCGCTGGAGGTTGCAGTTGACCACGAAGGTCAGGTTGTCCAGGCCCTCGCGGGCGGCGATGGAGAGCTGGCCCAGCGACTCCGGCTCGTCCATCTCGCCGTCGCCCAGGTATGCCCACACGTGCGACCTCGACGTGTCCGCGATCCCGCGCGCGTGCATGTAGCGGTTCATGCGCGCCTGGTAGATCGCGCCGATCGGGCCGAGGCCCATCGAGACCGTCGGGAACTCCCAGAAGTCCGGCATCGAGCGGGGGTGCGGGTACGACGACAGCGCGTTCGGCGCCGCGGACTTCTCCTGCCGGAAGCCGTCCAGGTGCTGCTCGCTGAGCCGGTCCAGCAGGTAGGCGCGCGCGTAGATGCCCGGGGAGGCGTGGCCCTGGAAGAAGACCTGGTCGCCGCCGTCGCCCTCGTCCTTGCCGCGGAAGAAGTGGTTGAAGCCCACGTCGTACAGGGACGCCGAGGAGGCGAAGGTGGCGATGTGGCCGCCGACCCCGATGCCGGGCCGCTGCGCGCGCGAGACCATCACGGCGGCGTTCCACCGGGTGGCGTTGAGGATCTTGCGCTCGATCTCCTCGTTGCCGGGGAAGAACGGCTCGCTCTTGGTCGGGATGGTGTTGACGTAGTCCGTGCTGCGCATCTCGGGCACGGCCACGCGCTTCTCGCGGGCCCGCTCGATCAGCCGCAGCATCAGATACCGGGCCCGCTCCCGGCCGCGCGCGTCGACGGCGGCGTCGAGGGAGTCGAGCCACTCCTGCGTTTCCTCGGGATCGAAGTCAGGAACCTGACTCGGAAGGCCGCCAATGATGATCGGACTGCGATCACTGCGGTCGGATGCGGAAGCCACGCTGTTCCTTCGCTGTCAGAGGGCCACTTTGCGGGATGCTGCCTGATGCCGGATGCTGCCTGGTGTCTGCGCCGATTCCCCGCCGGATCCCCATCGTGTACCTCGCGGGGGGAAACGTCATCTGTACCGTGGGGTAACCGGTCCCCCCACGGGGGCCGGGGGCACGTTCATTCGAGTCTCGTACCCACACATGGTTCCCAAATACGCAAACGGGGCAGATAGGTGTGGTGTACGTCACCTTCGGTCTGGACGGCATGGCTGGAGTTGCGGCGACACGGCCGGGATCGTCACCGTTTCGGCGGTCCCAGTCGCCGGGTACTTGCGCGATCCGTCCCGCCCGTGTGGACTACGGCCAAGCTTCGCGCACGCGCGTGGCTGAAGACATCTACCGAACATGATCAGGAGGCAACCCGTGAGCGCGACCGCGGACCACGCGGAGGAGCGGACGAACCCTGCCGTCAGGCTGGGTTTCCAGCCCGGGCAGGTGGTCCAGGAGATCGGCTACGACGACGATGTCGACCAGGAGCTCCGCGAGGCCATCGAAGGCGCCGTCGAGGGCGAGCTGGTGGACGAGGACTACGAGGACGTGGCCGACGCCGTCGTGCTGTGGTTCCGTGACGACGACGGCGACCTGACGGATGCGCTGGTGGATGCCACCACGTACATCGAAGAGGGCGGGTCGATCCTCCTTCTGACGCCGAAGACCGGCCGTCCGGGGTACGTCGAGGCCAGCGACATCTCGGAGGCCTCGACGACGGCCGGACTGACGGCGTCCAAGAGCGTCAGCGTCGGAAAGGACTGGAGCGGCAGCCGGCTGGCGACGCCCAAGGCGGCCAAGTCCAAGCGGTAGCCGACCGGGCTCCGCACCACCGGACCCCGGACGGGCCGGCCGCCGTCGGCCCGTCCGCGGGTCCGTGATGATCCCTGCGTAGGGTGGTCCCAGCGAACCACCCTCTGAAGGGACGAACAGGACATGGCGCTCCAGGTCGGCGACAAGGCCCCCGACTTCGAACTCAAGGACAACCACGGCGCGACCGTCCGGCTGTCCGACTTCCGCGGGCAGAAGAACGTCGTGCTGCTCTTCTACCCGTTCGCCTTCACCGGCGTGTGCACCGGCGAGCTGTGCGAGGTGCGCGACCACCTGCCGCGGTTCTCCGACCGCGACGCCCAGGTGCTCGCCGTCTCCAACGACTCCATCCACACCCTGCGCGTCTTCGCCGAGCAGGAGGGCCTGGAGTACCCCCTGCTGTCCGACTTCTGGCCGCACGGCAACGTCTCGCGCGACTACGGCGTCTTCGACGAGGACAAGGGCTGCGCCGTCCGCGGCACCTTCATCATCGACCGGGAGGGCGTCGTCCGCTGGACCGTTGTCAACGGCCTGCCGGACGCCCGCGACCTTGACGAGTACGTGAAGGCGCTCGACACCCTGTGATCCGACGCTGTGATCCGACACCTGTGATCCGACACCTGTGATTTGTCGGCCGCAGGGCCTGCGGGGGGCGGGAACCCGTCACTAGGATCGGATCGTTGATCCGATATCCACGCACTACGGGGCTCCCCGCCCCTGGACACCAATGGAGGACTCGTGGGAGTCAGCCTCAGCAAGGGCGGCAACGTATCGCTGACCAAGGAGGCCCCCGGCCTCACCGCGGTCATCGTCGGTCTGGGGTGGGACATCCGCACCACGACCGGCACCGACTTCGACCTCGACGCCAGCGCGCTGCTGCTGAACAGCGGCGGCAAGGTCGCCAGCGACGCGCACTTCATCTTCTTCAACAACCTGAAGAGCCCGGACGGCTCGGTCGAGCACACCGGTGACAACCTCACCGGTGAGGGCGAGGGCGACGACGAGCAGATCAAGATCGACCTCGCCGCCGTCCCCGCCGACGTCGAGAAGATCACCTTCCCGGTGTCGATCTACGACGCCGAGAACCGCCAGCAGTCCTTCGGCCAGGTCCGCAACGCGTTCATCCGCGTCGTCAACCAGGCCGGCGGCGCCGAGATCGCCCGCTACGACCTCAGTGAGGACGCCTCCACGGAGACCGCCATGGTCTTCGGCGAGCTGTACCGGCACGGCGCCGAGTGGAAGTTCCGCGCCATCGGCCAGGGCTACGCCTCCGGCCTGCGCGGCATCGCCCAGGACTTCGGCGTCAACGTCTGAGCGACCTGAACCGCCGGGGCCAGCGCCCCGACCGTCCGGCGCCGCACGGTTTACGTGCGGCGCCGGACGCGCAGGAACACCAGGAACCATCACCCGGGGAGGGACAGCAACATGGGCGTCACGCTTGCCAAGGGAGGCAACGTCTCCCTGTCCAAGGCCGCACCGAACCTCACACAGGTACTGGTCGGACTCGGCTGGGACGCGCGCTCCACCACCGGAGCACCCTTCGACCTCGACGCCAGTGCGCTGGCGTGCAGCAGCGGCCGGGTACTCGGCGACGAGTGGTTCGTCTTCTACAACCAGCTCAAGAGCCCGGACGGCTCCATCGAGCACACCGGCGACAACCTCACCGGCGAGGGCGACGGTGACGACGAGTCGGTGATCGTCGACCTCTCGACGGTGCCCGACCGGTGCGACAAGATCGTCTTTCCGGTGTCGATCCACATGGCCGACGAGCGCGGCCAGACCTTCGGCCAGGTCAGCAACGCGTTCATCCGCGTGGTCAACCAGGCCGACGGCCAGGAACTCGCCCGTTACGACCTCAGCGAGGACGCCTCCACGGAGACCGCGATGATCTTCGGCGAGCTCTACCGCTACCAGGGCGAGTGGAAGTTCCGAGCGGTCGGGCAGGGGTACGCGTCGGGGCTTCGGGGCATCGCCCTAGACTTCGGAGTCAACGTTTCGTAAAGCCGCGTACGGCGCGGGGGAGCCCCGTACAAACACGATTGGGTAGCCAGTGGTTCTGAAAACCTTCGGGTGGTCGTTCGCGGTCACCGCGCTCGGCCTGGTGGCCGCGATCTTCTACGGGGGGTGGGCCGCTTTCGGCATCGTGGCGATCCTGTCCGTCCTGGAGATCTCGCTGTCCTTCGACAACGCGGTGGTCAACGCCGGGATCCTGAAGAAGATGAATGCCTTCTGGCAGAAGATCTTCCTCACCATCGGCATCCTGATCGCCGTCTTCGGCATGCGCCTGGTCTTCCCGGTCGTCATCGTCGCGGTCAGCGCGTCGCTCGGACCCATCGAGGCCGTCGACCTCGCTCTGACCGACAAGGACCGCTACCAGGAACTGGTGACGGACGCGCATCCGTCGATCGCCGCCTTCGGTGGCATGTTCCTCCTGATGATCTTCCTCGACTTCATCTTCGAGGACCGGGACATCAAGTGGCTCGGCTGGCTGGAGCGCCCGCTGTCCAAGCTCGGCAAGGTCGACATGCTGTCGGTCTGCATCGCCCTGATCGTGCTGCTGGTCTCCGCGATCACCTTCGGCGCCCACGCCCACCAGCACGGCGGCACCCACGCCGACAAGGCGGAGACTGTCCTGCTCTCCGGCATCGCCGGTCTGATCACTTACCTGGTCGTCGGCGGCCTCTCCGGCTTCTTCGAGGACAAGCTCGAGGAAGAGGAGGAGCGCGAGCACGAGGCGGAAGAGGCGGCCGAACGCGCGGGCAAGCCCAAGTCCGCCGTCAAGCTGGCCGGCAAGGCCGCGTTCTTCATGTTCCTCTACCTGGAGGTCCTGGACGCGTCCTTCTCGTTCGACGGCGTCATCGGCGCCTTCGCCATCACCAACGACATCGTCCTGATGGCCCTCGGCCTCGGCATCGGCGCCATGTACGTCCGGTCCCTGACCGTCTACCTGGTCCGTGAGGGCACCCTCGACGACTACGTCTACCTGGAGCACGGCGCCCACTACGCCATCGGTGCCCTGGCGGTCGTCCTCCTGGTCACCATCCAGTACGAGATCAACGAGTTCATCACCGGCATGATCGGTGTCGTCCTCATCGGCGCCTCCTTCTGGTCCTCCGTGCGCCGCAACAAGCGGCTCGCCGCGGCCGGGGGAGAAGGCGGCAAGGAGAGGGCGGAGGTCTCCTCCGGGGTGTGAAGCCCTTCTGTTCCCGGGCCGGGTTCGCCCCCGGTGCGCCCGCACCTCTGGTGTGAACGCGGCCCGGGTGAGGAACGCTCTCGACGGGGCGGCCGACGAGGACGACTCCTCGGGGCCGCCCCGTCGGGCGGTCCGCGGCCGGTGCGAGTGAACGTGGGGGCGGGAATGGGCTTCTTGGACGGTCTGTGGCGAGGACGCGAGTCCGAGTTCGACTCGGGCAGCGCGGCGACCAACGCCATCCAGCTGACCAAACGGCACAGCCAGGTCTCGCTGACCAAACAGGGCGCGGCGACCGGCAACCTCCGCATCAACCTCTCCTGGCGGATGCGGACCTCGGACATCATGGGCAACCAGCGCGAGAGCCTGCTGCGCCACCCCTTCAAGGCGCTCAAGCCCCCCGAGGTCGTGGGCCACAGCCAGAGCATGGTCAACGTCGACCTCGACCTCGGCTGCCTCTACGAACTCCAGGACGGCACCCGCGGGGTCGTCCAGCCGCTCGGCGGCTTCCTGGGCGACGTCAACGGGCCGCCGTACGTCAAGCTCAGCGGCGACGACCGGTTCGGCTCTGCCTCCGGCGAGACGATCTACGTCAACCTGGACCACAAGGACGCCATCAAGCGGTTGCTGCTCTTCGCCTACATCTACGACCAGACGCCGGCCTTCGACCGCACCCACGCCATCGTGACGCTCTACCCGAGCAACGGGCCCCGCATCGAGATAGGCCTCGACGAGCGTCACCCCCAGGCCAGGTCCTGCGCCGTGGTGATGATCGAGAACGTCAAGAACGAGATCCTCGTCCGCCGCGAGGTGAAGTTCGTGTACGGCTTCCAGGGTGAGCTGGACCGGCTCTACGGGTGGGGACTGCAGTGGGGCCGGGGGCACAAGAGCAAGGCGCAGCGCTAGGAACCCGGCCCGCGGCGTCCGGACCCGGACGCGGTGCGGGCCGGTGAGGCGACCGGTGGGGCACCAAGTCAGGCGACCGCCTACCGGCCGACGAACTGCGGCCCCTGCGGCGGCAGCCGGAAGTCCGGGTCGGGCGTCCCGGACGCCGGCGGCGGGTAACCGTAGCCGGACTGCGCGCCGGTGACCCCCGCCGCCGCGGGAGCCTGCGGGTACCCGTACGCGGGCCGGGCGGCCGGCTGCGGATATCCGTAGGCGGGCTGAACCGGCGGCGGCTGCTGCGGGTAGCCGTAAGCGGGCTGCGCCGGGACCCCCGCGGGCTGCTCCGGGGGCAGCGGGCGGGAGACCTCCGGGAGGGGCTGGACGGCCGTCGGCTCCTCGGGACCGACCGACGGCGCCGCGGGAGCGGGAGCGGACGGCTGAGCAGGGGCGGGCGGCGACGACTGGGCGGGCGTGTGCGGGGGCGTCTCCGGCCGTGGCGCCGACACGGGGTCGTCCGCCCCTTCCGACTCGTCCACCGAGATGCCGAAGTCGGTCGCCAGGCCCTTGAGTCCGTTCGAGTAACCCTCGCCCAGCGCCCGGAACTTCCAGCCTTCCCCGCGCCGGTAGAGCTCGCCGCAGATCAGCGCCGTCTCCTGGCCCGTCTCCGGCTTGACGTCGAAGTGGGCCAGCGGCTCCGCGTCGCCGGCCGTGGCGTCGTAGAGCAGGATGCGCAGCGAGGTGACCCGGTCGAAGGCGACGCCGTCGGCCGAGGCGATCAGCAGGATCCGGCCGACCGATGCCTCGACCCCGGTCAGGTCTGTCTGGATCGTGTCGGTCAGACCCTCGGCGACCCGCTTCTTGCCGAGCCGCCAGACCTGGCCCGAGGGATGCCGGGGCTGGTTGTAGAAGACGAAGTCCTCGTCGGAGCGCACGCGGTCGTCGGGCCCCAGCAGCAGTGCGGAGGCGTCGACGTCGGGGACCCCCTGCCCGGGAGCCCAGCGCAGCACGGCGCGTACCGTGGTGGCTTGCAGCGGGACGTTCGATCCCTTCAGCATCGCGTGCGTCATGCCGTCATCCTGCCTTCTCGGTCCTGGTCACGACAACGCGGGGGCGGGTACTCGGGTCGTGTCCGCGCAGCCCGGGTCGCCGTCGTCGACACGGCCGGGTTACCTGGAATTCATGCCCGGTGGGAACCGCCGACATGGTCACGTACGTACTATTACCGGCCACCTTGGACAGTTCACAGGTCGCCCAGACACCACGGGGGAGTATTCATGCGTCATTTCGGACAGATCGCCCCTGAAGTGCGGAAGCGTCTCTTCCATCAGGAGCCCTGCGCCTTCACGGCGGACTCCCCGGCCCGGCTGCTGTCCACGGCCCTGGGCGCGACGCTCTACAGCCCGGCCACCCGGCCCAGACTCGACGAGGACATCCTCAAGCAGGCCGCTCGGGGCGTGGTGTCCATGGTGCTGTGCCTGGAGGACTCGATCGACGACGCCGACGTACCGGTCGGCGAGGAGAATCTCGTCCGTCGGCTCAACGACCTGGAGAAACGTTCCGACGTCGACGTTCCCCTGCTGTTCGTCCGGGTTCGCACGCCCGAGCAGATACCCGACCTCGTGCGGCGCCTCGGCCCGGCGATCCGGCTGCTGTCCGGATTCGTGCTGCCTAAGTTCACCGAGACACGCGGCATGCCGTTTCTGGAGGCCCTCTCCGCCGCCGAGGCCGCCAGCGGGCACCGGCTCTTCGCCATGCCCGTGCTGGAGTCGCCCGACCTGCTGTACCGCGAGACCCGGGTGCAGACCCTGGAAGGCATCTTCCGCGCGGTCGACAAGTACCGTGACCGCGTGCTCGCCCTGCGCCTCGGCGTGACCGACTTCTGCTCCTCCTACGGGCTGCGCAGGGGCCCCGACATGACGGCGTACGACGTCCAGATCGTCGCCTCCGTGATCGCCGACGTGGTGAACATGCTGGCCAGGGCCGACGGCACCGGGTTCACCGTCACCGGACCGGTGTGGGAGTACTTCCGCGTCCAGGAGAGGATGTTCAAGCCGCAGCTGCGGCAGAGCCCCTTCCTCGAAGGGCAGGCCGTGGAACTGCGCTCGAAACTCATCGAACACGCCATGGACGGACTGCTGCGGGAGATCTCCCTGGACCGCGCCAACGGACTGCTCGGCAAGACCTGCATCCACCCCTCGCACGTGCTGCCGGTGCACGCTCTGTCCGTGGTCAGCCACGAGGAGTTCAGCGACGCCCAGGACATCCTGCGGCCGGAACGCTGCGGCGGGGGTGTACTGAGGTCGGCGTACACCAACAAGATGAACGAGGTGAAGCCCCACCGCGCCTGGGCCGAGCGGACGCTGCTGCGCGCCGAGGTCTTCGGGGTGGCCAACGAGGACATCGGCTTCGTGGAACTGCTCGCCGCCGGCCTGTCCGACTGAACACCCCGCTCGACCGAACGCAAGGAATCCATGACCGACGCAAGGGCCCACACTGCGGTGGACAACGGGAGGCACGAGTACATGACCGAGAGGGCGCGCGCCGACGAGCGAGCCGGAGTCTGGTCCGGCAGCTGGGTCGCCGAGCGGCTCGGCGTCGAACTCGCCGGCGACGACACACTGCCCGCCCTGCTGGGACTCGCCCTGCGCCGCAACCCCAAGCGGGCGCACCTGCTCGTCTCCAACGTGCTCGGCAAGCACGTCCCGCAGTCGCCCTCCGTCGTTCACGGCCACGGCGTCACCCTCGGCCGCCGCGTACGCGACCTGCTCGGTGCCGAGGCCGCCGAGCGCGCCGTCGTCCTCGGCTACGCGGAGACCGCCACCGGCCTCGGCCACTCGGTCGCCGACGGCCTCGGCACCGCCCCGTACCTGCACTCCACCCGCCGTCCGGTCGCCGGGGCCGCCCGCGCGGGCGGCTTCGAGGAATCCCACTCGCACGCCACGTCCCACCTGCTGCTGCCCGAGGACCCGGCGCTGCTCGCCGGGGACGGGCCGCTGGTCCTCGTCGACGACGAGTTCTCCACCGGCAACACGGTCCTCAACACCGTCCGCGCCCTGCACGAGCGCTACCCCCGCAAGCGGTACGTCGTCGTGGCCCTGGTCGACATGCGCTCGCCCGCCGACGCGGGCCGGCTGGAGGATTTCGCCCGGGAGATCGGTGCCCGCGTGGACCTGGTGACGGCCGCCTCCGGCACGGTCCGGCTGCCGGACGACGTCCTCCAGAAGGGGCAGGAACTGGTCGCCCGGTACGAGGCGCTCGCCGCCGGGCCGGCCGGCGAAAGCCGGGGCGCCGGGAAACCCGGGCTCGCGCAGTCCTCCCGCGACGGGGTGACCGGCGCCGACGCCACCGCACCCGGCCCGGACCGCGCGGGAGCCTCCGCACAGGGCGCCGCCTGGCCGCAAACGCCCGCTCCTGCTCCCACGCCGGCCCCCGGGACCGTCGCGCGCGTCGACCTGCACTGGCCCGCGGGCGTGCCGGACGGCGGACGGCACGGGTTCACGCCCGCCCACCGGGAGCGGCTGGAGGCGGCCCTGCCCGGCATGGCCGGCCGGATCGCCGAAGCGCTGCCCACCGACGCCCGGCGCGTGCTCGTCCTCGGCTTCGAAGAGCTGATGTACGCCCCCCTGCGCCTGGCCCGCGAGCTCGAGCACACGGTCGATGCCGACGTGCGCTACTCGACCACCACCCGCTCGCCCGTCCTCGCGGTGGACGACCCCGGCTACGCGATACGCACCCGCCTGGTCTTCCCCGCGCACGACGACCCGGCCGACGGCCCCGGCGAGCGCTATGCCTACAACGTCGCGGGCGCCGGCTTCGACGCCGTCGTCGCCGTCGTCGACTCGGCCGCCGACACCCCCGCACTCCACGCGCCCGACGGACTGCTGGCCCGGCTCGCCGCCCACTCCCCGCACGTCCTGCTGGCCGTGGTCCCGTCCTACCTCCCCCAAGCCCCGCATGCCTCGCACGCCCCCGAAAGGCCCCCCATGCTGCCCGAGCCCCTGCGCGGCCCCGACTTCTCCTCGTACGCCCCCGACGAGGTCGGCTGGCTGCTCCAGGACCTCTCGGACGTGACGCTGGAAGCTCCGACCGAGGAGCGCGAGGAGGCCATCCAGAGCGGCGGCGCCCACTACGCGGAGTCGCTGCCGGTGGAGTACCAGCCCAGCGAGCAGTACCAGGAACTGTTCCACGCGGCGCTGCAGACGTCCGCCGCCCGCCTGGCCCGAGCCGTCGGCGCCGTCACCGAGGTCGTGCTCACGGAGCGGTCCCCCCGCCCCGTCCTGGTGTCCCTCGCCCGCGCGGGCACACCCGTCGGAATCCTGATGCGCCGCTGGGCGCAGTACCGTCATGGTCGCGACCTCCCTCACTACGCGGTGTCGATCGTCCGGGGCCGCGGCATCGACGCCAACGCACTGCGCTGGCTGGCCGACCGCCACGACCCCGCCGACGTCGTCTTCGTCGACGGCTGGACCGGCAAGGGCGCCATCACCCGCGAACTCGCCGCCGCTCTGAGCGACTTCGAGTCCACCGACGGCGTCACCGGCTTCGACCCCGAGATCGCCGTGCTGGCCGATCCCGGTTCCTGCGTACGCACCTACGGCACCCGGGACGACTTCCTCATCCCCTCCGCCTGCCTCAACTCCACGGTCTCCGGCCTGATATCGCGCACCGTGCTCCGCGCCGATCTCGTCGGCCCGCACGACTTCCACGGCGCGAAGTTCTACCGCGAACTCGCCGGCGCCGACCTGTCGACGGCCTTCCTCGACGCCGTCACCGCCCGCTTCCCGGACGTCGCCGACACGGTCGACGCCCAGGTCAAGGACCTTCTCTCCGCCGACCGCAGCCCCACCTGGGAGGGCTGGGCCGCCGTCGAGCGGATCAGCGAGGAGTACGGCATCCACGACGTCAACCTCGTCAAGCCCGGCGTCGGCGAGACCACCCGCGTCATGCTGCGCCGAGTCCCGTGGAAGGTGCTCGCCCGAGCCGGCGCCGGCGCCGACCTGGACCACGTACGCCTCCTGGCGGACCAGCGGGGCGTCCCCGTCGAGGAGGTTGCCGACCTCCCCTACACCTGCGTCGGTCTGATCCACCCCAAGTACACGCGGGGCGCGACCGGCGCCGACGGCAAGGCGGTGGCGCTCTGATGCCGGTGCTCGTCGCGAGCGACCTCGACCGCACGCTCATCTACTCCGCCGCCGCGCTCGGGCTGACCATGCCCGATCTGCGGGCACCCCGGCTGCTGTGCGTCGAGGTCTACCAGAGCAGACCCCTCTCCTACATGACCGAGACGGCCGCCGGACTGCTGACCGAACTCGGCGACACGGCGGTCTTCGTACCGACGACCACCCGCACCCGCGCGCAGTACCAGCGCATCAACCTCCCCGGCCCGCCCGCCCGGTACGCGATCTGCGCCAACGGCGGCCACCTGCTGGTGGACGGCGTCTCCGACCCCGACTGGCACGCGCGGGTGACCGCGCGGCTGGCCGACGAATGCGCCTCGCTGGCCGAGATTCGCGACCACCTGATGAACACGGCCGACCCCCTGTGGGTCCGCAAGCACCGGGTCGCCGAAGACCTCTTCGCCTACCTCGTGGTCGAGCGCGAACTGCTGCCCGAGGACTGGGTGAAGGAACTCGCCGTGTGGGCCGAGAACCGGGGCTGGACCGTCTCCCTCCAGGGCCGCAAGATCTACGCCGTCCCCAAGCCGCTCACCAAGAGCGCCGCCGTGCGCGAGGTCGCCCGTCGCACCGGCGCCGATCTCACCCTCGCCGCCGGCGACTCCCTCCTCGACGCCGACCTGCTGCTCGCCGCCGACCGGGGGTGGCGCCCCGGTCACGGCGAGCTGGCCGACTCCGACTGGACGGCTCCGGCGATCAGCGCCTTGCCCGAGCGCGGCGTGCTGGCCGGTGAGCGAATTCTCCGGGAGTTCCTTCGCGCGGCGAATCCGGCTCGCTGACCCCGCCGCCACGGCCCCCGGCACCACCCCCGGTGCCGGGGCGGCCGTCGTCACTGGCCGGCGGCCGTATCTCCTGTCCTCCATCGCGTCCACGGCCCCGCCGGCGCTGTCCGCCGCCGGGCCGCAGCAGACGCATGCCTACGAAGACCAGCAGCGCCAGGGCGGCCAGGGCGAGGATCACCTTCGAATAGGCGGAGGCGATGCCCGACACCTCGGACCAGTTGTCCCCCAGCGCGTAGCCCGCGAGCACGAACACCGTGTTCCAGATCGCGCTGCCCAGCGTGGTCAGAGCCAGGAAGACGGGCAGCCGCATCCTCTCCACGCCTGCCGGCACGGAGATCAGACTCCGGAAGATGGGGATCATCCGGCCGAAGAAGACCGCCTTGGTCCCGTGCTTCTGGAACCACGCCTCCGTCTTCTCTATGTCCGACACCTTCACCAGCGGCAACTTGCCCGCTATCGCCACCGTGCGGTCCCGGCCGAGCAGGGCGCCCACCCCGTACAGGGCGAGCGCACCGATGACCGAACCCGCCGTCGTCCACAGCAGGACGGCGATCAGGTTCATCCGGCCCGAACTGGCCGCGAAGCCGGCGAGGGGAAGGATCACTTCGCTCGGCAGCGGAGGGAAGAGATTCTCCAGAGCGATGGCCAGGCCGGCGCCCGGTGCGCCGAGCGCGTCCATGAGGTCGTTGATCCACTGCGGAGCGGCACCGCTGTCCGCGGCCGTCTGCGCTGCGATGGCTGTCATGCCGACCACGCTAGAAAATCGCAGCTGAAGGGAGCCTGAGGAAGACCGCACGATCGTGTGCGGTGTACCGCAGGCGGGAATTGCGGTTTTCCGCAGTGTGCGTCGTGCCGGCGCCCGGCTAGCCTCGCGATCATGCGAGACATGGCGCGACGTGTAGTGCGGTGCGGGGTGGGCCTCATCATGGGGACCGCCACGGCCGCCGTCGAGCTGCTCTTCGCCCTGCTGGCAGGCGCGGCACTCCTGCCGGTGGCGGCCTGGCCCACCGCCCGCCGTGCCGTCCTGCGCCCGGTCCTCGCGGGCGCGCGGATACTGGCGGGCCTGGAGCGGGCCCGGCTGGCGATGTGGCTGGACCTCCGCATCACGCCCGCGCACGAGGACGTGCGGGCCCTGCGGTACGTGGCCTGCCACTGGGCACTGGGCGTCCTGGGCGGCGTGGTGATGCTGACCGCCGCGATCGGCCTCGGATACGGCACCTTCGGGATGTACGGCTGGTTCCTGCTGGACGGCATACGCAACCCCGGTTCGTTCGTCCTCGGCAGTCTGGGCGGCTTCTTCCTCGTGTTCCTCGCCGTGCAGGGAATATTCGGCGTGGTGGGACTGGAGGGGCAGCTGGCGCGCCACTTCCTCGGCCCCCGCCACCAGGAGGAGCTGGAGCGGCGCATCGCCGAGCTGTCCGCCAGCCGCGCCGCCGTGGTCGACGCGGTGAACGACGAACGGCGCCGCATCGAGCGTGACCTGCACGACGGCGTGCAACAGCGCCTCGTCGCCCTCGGCATGCTGCTCGGCCGTGCCCGCCGCAGTCAGGACGCCGACCGGCGCGACCGGCTCCTGGGCCAGGCCCACGACGAGAGCCGCCGCGCCCTGGACGAGCTGCGGGAGGTGGCCTGGCGGATCTACCCGACCACGCTGGACGAGGCGGGTCTGCGCGCGGCCCTGGAGACGGTCGCCGAGCGGGCGTCCGTGCCGGTGGGAGTGGAGTACGACGTGGCCGAGGAACCCGAGCAGGCCGTGGCGACCGTCGCCTACTTCGTCGTCTGCGAGGCTGTCACGAATGCCGTCAAGCACGCGGCGCCCACCCGGATAAGCGTCGCTGTCAGAGCTGAGGAGCAACGGATGTACGTGAGCGTGCAGGACGACGGCTGCGGCGGGGCGAACGCCGCCGGCAGCGGACTGTTCGGGCTCGCCCGACGTGTCGCGGCCCTCGACGGCAGCCTCAGCGTGGTCAGTCCGCCGGGCGGGCCCACCCTCGTGGCCGCGGAGCTGCCATGCGCTTGATCCTCGCCGAGGACTCGACACTGCTGAGGGAGGGGCTGGTGCGGCTGCTGATGGAGGAGGGGCACGAGGTGCTCGCGGCCGTGGGCAACGCCGAGCTGCTGCTGAAGGCGGTCGCCGAGGACCCCCCGGACGTGGTCGTCGCCGATGTCCGGATGCCGCCCACGCACACGGACGAGGGCCTGCGCGCCGCACTGGAGATACGCGAGCGCTGGCCCGAGGTCGGGGTGCTGGTCCTCTCCCAGTACGTCGAGAAGCGGTACGCGACGGAGCTGCTGACCGGTGACACCGAAGGGGTGGGGTACCTGCTGAAGGACCGGGTCGTCCAGATCGACGAGTTCCTGGACGCGCTGGAGCGGGTGGCCGCCGGACGCGCGGCCTTCGACCCGGAGGTCGTCCGGCAGCTGCTCGGCCGCACGACCCACACCGACCTGCTCGCCCGGCTCACCGCGCGGGAGCGGGACGTGCTGGCCGAGATGGCACAGGGGCACACCAACGCGGCGATCGCGCGGCGGCTGCACATCTCGCAGAGCGCGGTGGAGAAACACACCAACGCGATCTTCGACAAGCTGGAACTGACCGGAGGGGAGGGCTATTCGCGCAGAGTGCTGGCGGTACTTCGCTACCTGGGCAGTTGAAGGAGGCCGAGGGGAGCCGGAGCCGGGTCGCCCCAGGTAGTCCGGTGACGGCCCGGCCGCCTGCCGGAAGGCGCGATCAGGATCGGGTCAGCCGCAGCAGCCCCCGCCGCAGCAGCCGCCACCGCCTCCGCCACCCGGTGCTGGAGCGGGAGCGGGAGCGGATCCGGTGGAGGAGCCGCCGACCGCGACCGTCGACAGCAGCTTCACCGTGTCGTCGTGGCCCGCCGGGCAGGCGGCGGGAGCGGAGGACTCGGCCATGGGGCGGCTCAGTTCGAAGGTGTCGCCGCAGCTCCGGCAGCGGTACTCGTAGCGAGGCATGGGCACAGGTTAACCGGCCGGGCGGCCGGCGCCGGCGGGTGAAGCCGGAAATCCGGTCGGGAGGAGACGCGCGCGGTCACCGGCAGCCGGTCGATGATCAGTGA
Organism: Streptomyces sp. NPDC058796; assembly: GCF_042745235.1. NCBI lineage: Bacteria > Bacillati > Actinomycetota > Actinomycetes > Kitasatosporales > Streptomycetaceae > Streptomyces > Streptomyces sp. NPDC058796. The sequence continues at coordinate 411,012 of NZ_JBHYOP010000001.1, read as the reverse complement.
CCGGCGCCGCGCTCCTCGCGGATCCGGGAGACCACGTGGGCCACCGTCTGCCGGACCTCCTCGGTCTCCGTGAGGAAGTGCCAGTAGTCGGGGTGGCGGCCCTCCAGCGTGGTGATCGCCCGTTCCAGCCGCGCCACGGCGTCGTCCAGTGGGCGCGCGTGGCGGGGATCCGGGGTGTTGCGGCCGGCCATGGCCAGGCGCTGGGCGTCCCGGATGGCGAAACGGGTGCGTTCGATCTCCTGCTGGGGGTCCTTCTGCACGGCGTTCAACTGCCGCAGGCGGTCGCCGGCGGCCGAGACCGCCTCGTCGGTCGCGTTCAGCAGCGCCCGTACCGTCGACAGGAGGGCGGTGGCGTCCGGCCAGCGCTGTTCGTCGCGGGCGGTCTGGGCCTCGGCCAGTTTCCGTTCGGCCTGCCGGACCGACTCGGCGGCCTGGTCGGGCACCTGCTGGAGGTCCTGCCAGCAGGCGGCGGTGAAGCGTCGGCGCAGCTCGCTCAGTACCGGTTCGACCTGCTCGGCGCGGGTGGTCAGGGCCTGGGCGCGGGTGCGCAGGGAGACCAGCCGGTGGCCGATCTCGGCGGCGCGCTCGGGCAGCCGCTCGGCTTCCGCGCGGACCGACTCGGCCTCCCGGGTGACCCGCTCGGCCCGCTCCAGGGTCTGCGGCACGCCGTGCTGTCCGGCGCCCTGGTTCAGCCGGGTCAGCTCCGGGCCGAGGGCGGCGAGCCGGGCGGCGAGGTCGTCCGCGCTCAGCCGGGACTCGCGTGCCGCGTCCAGGGCGTTGGAGGCGGCGAGCAGAGCCTGCCGGGCGCGCTCGACGGCCGGCGCCAGCCGGGCCAGCTGGGTCTCCGCCTTGCCGAGCAGGGGGCCGAGTCCTTGGGCGAAGCGGTCCAGCTCCTGTTTGACGCGGCCGAGCTCGGTCTTGGCGGCGGTGAGTTCGGAGCGGGCGCGGGAGGCGGCCGACGCCTCCAGGTCGTCCCGGTCCAGGTCGTGGGCGTCCACGGCGTTGATGTACTGGTGGCTGACCTCGTCGATGCGCCGGCCGAGCGCCTCGAAGTCGCCGACCGCGCGCCGGGCGGCGGGGGAGGAGTCGACGGCCGCGATCGTCTCCACCGAGATCCGCAGGTCCCGCTGCGCGGTGTCCAGCTCGTAGAAGGCCGCCGCGGCGTCGTCCTTGGCGGCCTGTGCCTCGGCCCGCTGGCTCTCGGCCCGCCCGCCGAACCAGCGGCGCGTGCCGCCGCCGGTGAACGCGGCGGGAAGCGCGAGCGCGACGAGGAGCGGCATGCCCACGAGGGTGAGAAGGTCATGGACCGCGGCGGGTGTGCGGCGGCGGGTGGAGCGGTGAGGCGGGCGCCGCGCGCACGGCACCATCGGCGAGTCCGGCTGCGATGGTGTCGCCGTCACATCCCTCTCCCGTGTCGTCCGTCCTGCCCGGGTTCATTCTCCCACCCGTTAGGGACGAACACACGGGCCGGTCAGTTCGCGGTTCGGACCGCGACTTTGCCGTCCTGGGTCCGCGCGTTCACCACGTGGGCGCTGGAGTCGTCACGGGGCACGGACACGTCGACCGAACCGTCGTCGCTCTCGGCGGACACCTTGTACGTGCCGCGGGGCAGGGCGACGCTCACGGAGCCGTCGTCGCTGCGGGTCTCCACCAGGTCCGGGACGGCTCGCAGATCGAGGCGGACGGAGCCGTCCTTGGTGGACGCCGCGACGCGGCGCGAGGAGACGTCCGCGCGCAGTGACCCGTCGTCGCTGTGCAGTTCCAGCGGCCCGGTGGTGTCGCTGACGCGGACGGACCCGTCCGCCGTACGGATCTCCAGCGCGTCCCGGAAACCCCGCGCCCGCACGCTGCCGTCGTCGGACTCCACCTTGACGGCGACACCGCGCGGCACTTCCACGCGGTGCTTGCTGGCACAGTCGGCGACCACGCCGGAGCAGTGCGTACGCAGCTTGAGCCGGTCGCCGTCCATGCTCCAGGTCACCTCGGGGTCGGAACCGAGGACGACCGAGCCCTGGAACCACCGTGTCACCTCTACCTTGCCGGCGGCATGGGCGTCGGCGGCGACCACCTCCAGGCCGGAGTCGTCGGCGTCGATGGTGAGGGTGTCGCCCCGGAAGGAGAAGGTCCGGTGGTCGGGGTCCGTGTCGTCCTCCGCGGAGGCGCAGGCACCGAGGCCCGCGACGAGGACGGCGACGGTACCGGCGGCGGCGAGCGCGCGGACCGATGCGCGGGCCGGAAGGATACGGCGGGACATGACGGTTCCCCCAAGGACGGACGACGAGGTGCCGCCGGGTGGATCCGCGGAGCGGGGCCCGGCGCGGCGAGGCTCTTCGAGCGTATGGAGCGGTGGGTCCCTGCGGGATCCGGGCCGCTCCCGGATCGAGGGTGGGGTTAACCCCCCGGCCGGGAGGGACCGGAGTCCGGCACCGACGCGATTGCCGGGCAGCGCCCTGTGCCATGTAGGCTGTCCACTCGTCCTGGGTGCGTAGCTCAGGGGTAGAGCGCCTGCCTTACAAGCAGGATGTCGGCGGTTCGAAACCGTCCGCGCCCACCAGGACCGGCGCCGCTGTCGTCGGTGCGAGGCCCTCGGAGAATGCTCCGGGGGCCTTTCGCGTGCGCCCGCTCGGCGCGCACCGCACGATGCCGGCCGGTGCGGGGGCTTCTCAGGCGTCGTCGGGCGGGGTCCCGGGGTCCGGGGCGGCGTGTGCGCGTTTCAGTTCCGAGCGGGCGGTCACCTGGTCGGGGCCGGTGATCTGCGACCAGTAGCGATGGGTGCTGACGAACACGGCGAGTTCGCGCTCGCGCTGTCGGAGCTTCTCCACCTCGGCCTGCTCGTCCGCGGACCAGCCGGGCGATGCCGGGCGTTCGACCTTGCGCCAGCCGTTGTCGTCGCTGAAGCCGTCGAGCGGTTCGACGGACCAGGGAAGTCTCTTGAGCAGGGCCGACAGCTCGGCCCGGACCTGATGCAGTTCCTCCTGGCCGGCGAGGAGGTCACTGGGGAAGTCATAGGTCGTAGCCACGATCCAATGATACGCCTGTTCGATTTTAAGGCGCGCGTTCCCTTCAGTGGTTCACGCGAAAGGGTGGCCCCCGCCGCCGGGGCCGACTGTCAGACCCCTGCCCTACCGTGAAGAACATGGACGGCGTGGAAGAGCGGGCCGGTGGTGAAGCGGGCCGGGTGTGCCTGGTGCCCTGGGCGGAGGGGGATCTGTGGCTGCTGCGCAGGACCAACGCCCCCGAGATGACCGCGCACCTGGGCGGCCCGGAGACCGAGGAGCAGCTCGCGGTGCGGCACCGGCGCTACGTCGGGCTGGAATCGGGACGGATGTACCGGGTCGCGCTGGCGGACGGTGGCGAGACCGTCGGCTCGATCGGGTACTGGCAGCGGACCTGGCGGGGCGCGGAGGTCTGGGAGACCGGGTGGGCGGTGCTGCCGGAGTTCCAGGGGCGGGGGCTGGCCGCGCGGGCCGCCCGTGCGGTGGCGGAGGCCGCCCGGGACGCCGGTCCGCACCGGTATCTGCACGCGTTCCCGAGCATCGACCACGCCGCTTCCAACGCGGTCTGCCGGCGGGCCGGCTTCATCCTGCTCGGCCAGGCCGACTTCGAGTACCCGAAGGGCCACTGGATCAGGTCGAACGACTGGAGAGTGGACCTGGAGAGAGGAGACTGAGGCCATGTGCCGAAGCATCAAGACACTGCGTCCGCCCGCGCTCCCCGAGGAGGCCACCGAGGACGAGATCAGAGCCGCCGCCCTGCAGTACGTCCGCAAGGTCTCCGGCTTCCGAGCGCCGGCCGCGCACAACCGCGAGGTCTTCGAACGTGCCGTGGAGGCAGTCGCGGGTGCCACGGCCGAGCTGCTCGCCGGCCTGGAGGTACGGGGAGGCGCCGGTGCCCGGCGGGCCTCATGACCTGCGACCCGTGACCTGCGACCCGTGCCTCGTGACCTGAGATCTGTGACCTGCGACCCGTGACCTGAGACCTGTGACCCGTGACCCGTGACCCGGGATCGGGCCCCGTGGGCCGTCGCGTCCCCGACCCCGGCGTCCGCTACGACGCCTCCCGCGCCCCGGGCTGTCGGCGCATCAGGTACGCGGCCGCCGCGCCCGCGCCGAAGAGCGCCGCGAGGGACACTCCCGTGGCCAGCCAGGTCGCGCCCAGCCACTGGCTGCCGAAGTAGCCGAGGGCCACGCTGTACAGGGCCCAGGCGAGTCCGGCGAGGGCGGACCAGGGGAGGAACTCGCGGATCCGGCGGTGCGCGGTGCCGGCGAGGAGGGAGACGACCGAGCGGCCGGCGGGCGCGAAACGGGCCAGTACGACGAGGGCGCCGCCCCCTCGGGCGAGCGCCCCGCCGAGACGTTCCTGCGCCGTCGTCAGCCGGCGGGAACGGGCGATGGCGCGGTCCAGACGCGGCCCGCCGCGCCAGGCGAGACGGTAGACCGCCAGGTCGCCGAGGACGGAGGCGGACGCCGCGCACAGGATCAGGACCAGGATGTCCGGCACGTCCTGCGGGACCCGCCCGGCGGCCGCCGCGCCCGAGCCCGCTGCCGCCGCCGTGGCCGCCGCGATCACCAGCACGCCGCTCGGCAGCACCGGCAGGAAGATGTCGAGGAGTACGGAAGTGGCCACCAGCACATAGATCCATGGGCTGCTGACCAGCGAACCGATGCTTCCGAGACTCTCGACCACCACAACTCCCCGTTACTCCCCCGTGGGCCGGGCCATGCCGCAGGACGCGGGGACGGCAGGAGCGGCCGATGACAGCCATACAGCGTACGCCCGGGGTGTGACAGGCGGTTCACAGGGGGCTTGGGTGTTCGGCACGGAACGTTCACCGGGAGGCGGGCGTCACGTCCCCGGGTCGTTGGGGGACGTGGAGGCGATCAGGCCGCGACCGGGGTCTGCCGCTCGGTGGCCGCCTTCTCCGGCTCGGTCGCGCGCCGGGCGAGGAGCCGGTCGAGGCCGAAGGCGCCGGAGCCGGTGAAGGCCAGCAGCAGGAAGGCCCAGCAGAACATGGCGGAGGCCTCGCCGCCGTTCTCCATCGGCCACAGGGCGCCCGGCTGGTGCACCTTGAAGTACGCGTAGGCCATGGATCCCGAGGAGACGAGTGCGGCGGCGCGGGTGCCGAGGCCCAGCAGGACGAGGCCGCCGCCGACCAGCTGGATCACGGCGGCGTACCAGCCGGGCCAGGTGCCCGCCTCGACCGTGCCGCCGGTGCCCGACGCGCCGCCGAGGACCCCGAAGAGGGAGGCGGCGCCGTGGCAGGCGAAAAGCAGGCCGACGACGATGCGGAACAGGCCGAGGGCGTAGGGCTGGGCGCTGTTGAGGCGTCCGGACATGTGGGGGGTGCTCCTTCGGTCGGGCCGGCCCGGGACGGGGGCCGGTGGGGGACGGAACCGAGTGGGCTGTCCACGTTAGGTGAGCCTAATGAGTACTTGCAAGTTCAACATTTGGCCATGGCGTGGCGGGTGGTCACCGTCCTGTCGCGGCGCACCCTGCTGGTGGGAGCGCTCCCACGGGCGGGCCGAGGCCTGTCGGCATGACTGAATCCATACCCGCCCCCGCCCTGGGCCTACGCCAGCTCCCGGTCCGTGATCACCCGCAGGGCGGTCGTCCCGTCGCGCTCGGCCCGGGCCTGCTCGAGCCGCAGCCGGGCCGACCGCCCCCGCAGCGTCAGCGTCATGATCTGGTTGCCGAACCACGGACCGCCGGTTTTGCGCCAGCCGACCGCCGGCTCCGCGCAGCGTCCGTGGCGGGCGACGCGCCGCCCGAGGGCGCGCGCCCAGGCGCTCCAGCCGAAGCGGAAGCCGAGCCGGATGGAGAGCGGGACGGAGTTGTGGACGGGGGAGCAGGTCAGCTGTGCGACGTGCGCGTCGGGTGCGCGCCCCGGCCAGGACGGTTCGGCCACGTAGGCGTGGTGGACGTCACCCGACAGCACGCTCACCGTCGCGGGCGCCCCGGGCCCCGTACCGGCCTCGGCGATCAGGTCCGCGAGGGCGTCGAAGGAGGAGGGGAAGGCCGACCAGTGCTCCAGGTCGGCGCCCCGCCGGATCCGCTCCCCGAGCCGTGCCCAGCGCGCGCCCCGCTCACCGGCGCACATCGCGGCGTTCCACGCCTCCACGTCGTGCACCAGGTGAGGCAGCAGCCAGGGCAGGGAGGTGCCGATCAGGAGGTGGTCGTAGGCGCCCTCCGGCTCGCCGACGCGCGCCTCCTCTGCCCGGCCGTCGCCCGCGCCCGCCTCCGTGTGGCCGCTCGTCCCCGCGCCCGCCTCCGCACCGCCGCCCCGTCCGTCGAGGATCTGCTCGCGCAGCCAGGCGGCCTCGCCCGGGTCGAGCATCGCGCGGCGGTTCTCCTTCAGGACGCGGGCCGCGCGGGAGTCCACCATCAGCAGCCGTACGCGGCCGAGGTCGCGTCGGTAGCTCCAGCGGACGGAGGAGGGGTCGGCGTCGGTCCGCGCGGCGAACGTACGCAGCACGTCGGTGCCGTCGGGGGTGTCGCGGACGGCGGCGTAGAGGGGGTCGGTGGCCAGCTCCGCGGGGGAGAGGTTGCCGAGTTGCTGGTACACCCAGTAGGACATCAGCCCGCTCAGCAGCCGCTCGCGCCACCAGTCGGTGGCCCGCATGTCGGCGAGCCAGGCCTCTGAGGTGTTCCAGTCGTCGATGACGTCGTGGTCGTCGAAGATCATGCAGCTGGGCACGGTCGACAGCAGCCAGCGCACCTCGGGGTCGAGCCACGACTCGTAGTAGAGGCGGGTGTACTCCTCGTAGTCCGCGACCTGGTCGCCGGGAGGATCGGCGAGGTCGCGGCGGCCGGAGATCCAGCGGCGCGTGGCGTCGGAGACCTCGTCGGCGTAGACCTGGTCACCGAGCAGGAGCAGCACGTCGGGGCGCGCGGCCTCCGGGTCGGCCGCGATGCGGGCGGAGAGGGTGTCCAGCGCGTCCGGCCCCACCGGATCGTGGCCGCCGGCCGGAGGCGCGGCCCAGCGACAGGAGCCGAAGGCGATGCGCGTGCCCGCGTCGGCCGGGGACGAGGCGATGACGGAGGGCGGGAAACGGGAGTCGGGCGGCGGCCACACGCGCGCGCCGTCGAGGAGCACTTCGTACTCGGTAGCCGTGCCGGGTGTCAGGCCGCTCACCGCCACCAGCGCGTAGTGGTGGCCCGCGATCTGGAACGTACGGCTCGTGCCCGAGGCGCCGTCGGCGCAGCGCACCTCGGCGGTGCACGGGCGGTCGCTCTCGACCCACACGGTCGCGCACGAGCCGTCGGTGTATCTCAGCAGTGGCCCCAGGCGCAGTCCGGCCATGGTGATCCCCTCCTCCGTCGCCCCGTACGGTACGGAACGACGGAGGCCGGCGGGGAGATTCCGCGCCGAACACACGGTGGACGGTGGGTCAGCAGTTCGCGAGGTGGCCCTGCAGCGCCGACTTCTCCGCGGAGTCGACCGAGAGGTCGTAGTAGTACTTCACCTGGACCCAGGCGCGGACGTACGTGCAGCGGTAGGCGCTGCGCGAGGGCATCCAGGTGGCGGGGTCCTGGTCGCCCTTGGACTGGTTGACGTTGTCGGTGACCGCGAGGAGCTGGGGGCGGGTCAGGTCGTTGGCGAAGGACTGGCGCCGGGAGGTGGTCCAGGAGCCGGCGCCGGAGTCCCAGGCCTCGGCGAGCGGGACCAGGTGGTCGATGTCGACGTCGGAGGCGGCGGACCAGGTGGCGCCGTCGTAGGGGGAGTACCAGCTGCCGCGCGTGGGGTAGCAGGAGGAGTCGGTGGTGACGCCCGAGCCGTCGCGCTTGAGGACGGTCTCGCGGGTGTTGCAGGTGCCGGACTGGGTGATCCAGTGCGGGAAGAGGTCGCGGTCGTAGCCGGTGCGGCTCTCGGTCTTCACGGTGAGGGAGGCGAGGTAGGCGCGGGCGGTGGCGGCGCTGACCGGGGTGGGGAGGGCGGCGGAGGCGGCCGGGCCGTTGAGCAGCCCGGCCGAGGCTATGAGCCCGGTGAACGCGGCGAGGAAACCGAGCCGTCGACGCGCGTAGAACTTCGGCATGCGAACTCCCTTGGGGTGTGGGGGTGTCGGGACGCGAGCAGGGGAATGCTCACGGCGCCGCATGGCGCACAGGTGTGCGGCCGGTAAGAAGTTAGTGACGTGTGCATGGCACGTCTACGGGTGCGGCAGGACTCGTGACGGAGCGTCCCGGGACTTTCGTCCCACGGGTTGGCCCGCGGGCGTCGCGTACTATGGACGGCGCAGAAGGGGAGTAGCTCTTCGCCGGACCGTCGACACACTGCTCAGCTCGCCTGAGCCGGCGCCCGGAGGCGGGTCTCGTGCGCGAGGCCGGCCAGCGAGACCTTCGGCAAGCAGTGCACGCCCGTGCCGTACGGCGGGGGCGATCCGTGTGCTGCCGTGCCGAGGTGTCCGCAGCGCAGGAGCGGCAAGGACCAGCACTCTCGGCGGGGCGGCCCCGACCGATAGAGGATCCCTTGATCAGCCTGACCGTGACGGCAGTCGTCTTCGGCGTCGTCTTCCTCGCCGAACTGCCCGACAAGACCGCGCTCGCCGGCCTCGTCCTCGGCACCCGCTACCGGGCCTCGTACGTCTTCGCCGGCGTGGCCGCCGCCTTCCTCCTGCACGTCGTGCTCGCGGTCGCGGCCGGCAGTGTGCTGACCCTGCTGCCGCAGCAGATCGTGCACGCGATCACCGGAGTGCTCTTCCTGGGCGGCGCGGCCGTGCTGCTGATGAAGAAGGGCGACGAGGACGAGGAGATCCGCAAGCCCGAGGACCAGTCCTTCTGGAAGGTCTCCGGCGCGGGCTTCATGCTCATCCTGGTCGCGGAGTTCGGCGACCTCACGCAGATCATGACCGCGAACCTCGCGGCCCGCTACGACGACCCGCTCTCCGTCGGCCTCGGCGCGGTGCTCGCGCTGTGGGCGGTGGCCGGACTCGGCATCGTCGGCGGGAAGGCCCTGATGAAGCGGGTGCCGCTGGCGCTGATCACGAAGATCGCCGCGCTGCTCATGCTGGGTCTGGGTGTGTGGAGCCTGTGGGAGGCGGTCGCCGGCTGAACGGTCCGTGAACGTTCCGGCGGGGCGGTGGCGCGATCCCCGACGCGTTTTGTACCGTGGAGAAACAAAGTGGCTCCCGTCCGTTCTCCCTGACCGGCGGGCGGGGCCGCCTTGTTTCCTCCCCGCGCTTTGGAGTCTGCCGATGACGGCCACCGCCCCCACCGTTCTCACCGCCCGTGCCCTGCTGCTGGACATGGACGGCACCCTCGTCAACTCGGACGCCGCCGTCGAGCGCGTCTGGCGGCGCTGGGCCGACCGGCACGGGCTGGACGGCGACGAGGTCATGAAGGTCGTCCACGGGCGTCAGGGCTACGCCTCCATGGCGCTGTTGCTGCCGGAGCGGCCGATGGAGCAGAACCACGCCGACAACGCGCGCATGCTCGCCGAGGAGACCGCCGACACCGAGGGCGTCGTCGCCATCCCGGGCGCGCCGGAGTTCCTGGCCTCGCTGCGCGGCCTGCCGCACGCCCTGGTGACCTCGGCCGACGTGCCGCTTTCCACCGCGCGGATGGCCGCCGCCGGGCTCGCCCAGCCGGACGTCCGGGTCACCGCCGAGTCGGTCGGCGCCAGCAAGCCGGACCCCGAGGGCTTCCTCAAGGGCGCCGCCGAGCTGGGTGTCGAGCCCGCCGACTGCGTCGCCTTCGAGGACTCCGGCGCCGGCATCGCCGCCGCCCGCGCCGCCGGGATGCGGGTCGTGGGCGTCGGCCCGCGTGCCGGTCTGCACGGGCCGGACGTGGTCGTGGAGGACCTGACGCGGGTGCGGGTGGAGGCCGGCGCGGACGGCTCGCTGCGGCTGCACATCGGCTGACGGCCGTCCGCTGACGCGCGATGAGCGAGTCGGCCGGTGTACGGCGAGCGTCGGCTGACGCACGGCGTCGGCTCGCACCGGACGACCGTCGGCTGCCGCACGACCCGAGCACAGTGTCCGTACGACGAGCACAGTGTCCGTACGACGGGCACAGCCGACGTGCGACGACCACGGTGTCCGTACGACGAGCCCAGCCGACGTGCGACGAGCACGGGCTGCCCCGAGCGAGCCGCGGGACCGCCCCCGCGGCTCGCGGCCGGACGCGGACTACGGCTCGTGCGTCTCCGACTCCAGCATGCGCCGGGTGTCCTGCCCGTAGACGCCGAGCTCGTCGGAGCGGACGCCGCGGGCCCACTGGTATCTCCGGACCGCGTCCTCGACCTGGTGGTTGTAGTTGCCGTTGATGTCACCGTTGTAGAGGTACAGCTGGGTCAGCCGCTGCTGCAGCTCGGCCACCTCGGAGCCCCGGTCGCCGCGGTGCAGTGTGGGGCCGCCGCCGTAGCCCTGGTCGCGGTCGTCGTCCTCGGGCTCCTCTGCGGGCGCGTCGGAAGGGGTGGTGGCGGCGGCCGGCGACGTCTCGGCCGACCGGGACGGCGACGGCGGGGCACTGGACGCCGACTGCGAAACGGACGGCGAGGGTGACGGACTGGTGCTCGCGGACGTCGACGCGGACGGCGACGGTGACCCGGAGGTCTGGGAGGCGGACGGCGAGCTCGGCGCGGGCGCGGTGGACGCCGCACTGGCCGACGGCTCCGGCACGCTCGCCCTGACCTCCTCCGGCAGCGCGCCGTCCCGCGAGGGCGACTCGTAGGCGAACAGGCCGCTCGCGAACCCGGCGGCGCCCACCACGACCACGACCGCCCCCACCGCACTGAGCAGCACTCCCCGGCGCCGCCCGCGACGCCCGCCGGTGCCGTCCGCGCCGGGCTCCACCGGCATGACGGGCGCGGTGGCCGAGACGGCCGACGTTTCGAACAGGCGCAGGTCGTGCGCGCGTGGCGCGCCGGTCGAGGGTGCCAGCGGCGTGGGCAGCACGGAGGTCGCCTCGGTGGCCGCGGCCGGCGGCTGCCCGGCATCGACGGCGCGCAGCGTCATGGTGGCGTCGGATTCCGGCGCGGCCGTTGCGGCGGCCGGGGCGGGTGAAGTGGACGCGGACGGGGGCGTCGCGTCCGGCGGAACGGTGGCCTCCGGTGCCCCGTCGGCGGAGGTGTCTCGCGGCGGCTGCCCGCCCGTGCCGTCCAGCTCGACGTACGGACGTATCCGCAGCGGGTCGAAGTCCTCCGCCGCTGCCGCCTGCGCCGTACGCGCGTCGCGCAGGGCGTCTGACGCGCGCGTTCCGCAGGCGCAGGCGGGCGTGTTGTCCGCTTCCCTGGGCGTGCCGCACTCCGGGCACGAGTGCCCGGAGGAGGCTCGCTCCCGCGACGCCTCTCCCTGCCGTTCAGGCTGTTCCCGCTGCTCCAACGCGCTCGTCCCTCCCCTCGCGACTCCCCTCGCGAACTCCAGAGATTATGCAGATCTTCTCCCTGCTTCCGCGCGGACGCCCCCGGAATCCCGGCTTCCCTCAGTTCCGAACCGCCCAAATCCGGTCACACCCACTGCGAAGCCCGGCCCGGGTCCCGCGACCACCGTCACGACGGCAGCGGCTTGGCGAACCAGTGCTCGGCGTACGGGCCGTCGTTGTACGGCTCGGTCTCCGCGTAACCGAGTCGGGCGTACAGGGCACGGGCCTCCACGAGGTCACCGCGCGTGTCGAGCACCATCCGCGAGGCCCCGAGCGCCCGTGCCGCCTCCTCGGCGGCCCGTACGAGGAGCGCGGCGCCGCCCCGGCCGCGCATCCGCTCGTACAGGAACACCCGGGTCAGCTCGGCGGTGCGGGCGTCCAGCAGCCGCACGCCCGCCGTGCCCGCCGCCTCGCCGCCGTACCGCGCGACCAGCAGGCGGCCCCGGGGAGGAGCGAGGTCGGCGCCGGACTGGGCGGCGATCTCCCGCTCCAGTTCGCCGGAGTCGGTGGGCCGCCCCTCGTGCAGCAGGTACCAGCGGTCGCTGACTTCGGTGTAGTACGCGCGCCACAGGGCGACGGCCTCGGGGGAGTCGTACGGCTCCGGGGCGACAGTCCAGGTCATCCGGCCATTCTCGGAACGGACCGTCCGCCGCGCGAGCGTATTTTCCCACGGACGCGCCGTCCCCGCTCCCCGTGCGCCGTTTGACCGGGAACTGAGGGGCAACCCGAACGGCGAACCGGCCCGCCAGGAGAGCCGGTGGGGCCGACAACCCGGAAGGCACTCATGTCCACAGGCGTGATCATCGCGTTGATCGTGATCGTGGCGGCCGTGCTCGTCGTGGCGGCCGTCCTGGCCCTGCGCGCACGGGGCCCTCAGCACGGCGGAAGCCTGAAGCGGCGCTTCGGGCCCGAGTACGACCGGGCCGTGGCCCGGCACGACGGCGACACCAAGGCGGCCGAGCGCGAGCTGGCCGACCGCGTGGAACGGCACGGGGCGCTGCGCGAACGGGAGCTGGAACCGGCCGAGCGCGAGCGCTTCGAGGCGCGCTGGACGGCGGCCCAGGAGCGCTTCGTCGAATCCCCGCGGGAGGCGGTCGGCGAGGCGGACCGGCTGCTCGCGGAGCTGGCCGGCGCCCGGGGTTTCCCGGACGGCGGGCAGTACGAGGAGCAGCTGGCCGCGCTGTCCGTGCACCACGCCCACCACGTCGACGGCTACCGGCGCGTGCACCGCGTGACGCACGCGAGGGTGGACGGCGCGCACGACGCCGGAGCGGGCACGGAGGAGATGCGCGAGGCCATGGTCGCGGCCCGGGCGCTGTTCGAGGATCTGGTACGCCCGGCCCGCCACCACGACGGAGGCCGGCACCGGGCCGGCACGGACGGCCACGGAGCGGCGCCCGCCACTCGCGCGCACCACTCCTGGTCGCTCGGCAAGAGCCGCCCGAAGGAGAGTTGAGGCACATGTCCGACGTGACCCGGCAGCCCGACGGCACGCCCGTCGGGCCCCAGACACCCGAACCCCGAGCACGCGGTGCGGAAGCGGCCCTCGGACCGCGGACCGACGGCGAGACCCACCCCCGGTCCACCGGTGGCACCACCACCCCGGCCGCCACCACCCCGGCCGCGGCCCACGGGGACGCGCTCCTCCCGCACGACGAGTGCGACAAGCTCGGACAGCGGCTGCAGCACGCGGTGGCCGGCTTCGTCGACGCGCCGCGCGCCTCCGTGGAGGAGGCCGACCGCGTCCTGGAGGAGCTCACCGCACGCTTCACGGACGCCGTGGCGCACCGCCGGCGCACCGTGCGCACGTCCTGGCACGACACGGACCCGGACGACCGCGCGACGAGCACCGACACCGAACAACTCCGCCTGGCCCTGCGGGACTACCGCGAACTGGCGGACCGCCTGATGCGCCTGTGACCGACGGGCGTCACCGCTCCGCCCGGCGCTCCCGCCACTGCCGTACGACCTCTTCGACGTCGTAGGGCTTCAGACCCAGCGGGGGGCCGGGCGGCGGCTTGAACATCACCTCGCGGATCTTGACGTTGATCTCCCCGACGATGCGGCGCACCACCCGCTCCGACGGGGCGTTCACCGCCGCCTGAAGGGCGTCCTCAGCCTCCTTGCGCAGGGCGAGGGTCGGCGGCAGTACGGAGAAGCCCTCGCGGGCCATCTTCCGCTTCACCCACCACAGCTCGTCGTAGGTGCTGTCCACCTCGCTCGGCAGGGGCTTGCCCGCGCCGGGCAGTTCGGCGAACTCGCCGCGCGCCTCCGCGTCACGGATCTGTTTGTCGACCCAGGACTCGAAGTCGACGCCGGGTGGCTTTCGCTCGGTCATGACCCCATTGTGCCGGACACCACACCACCGGCCGACTTATCATGCGGCGGCGGTACGTCAACGAGGGACGTCACTGGAGGAGCGCACGTGCTCGAACTCACCATGGCCGCCGTCACCGCGGCGGACGCGGGTGCCACGGCCGGCATGCAGATGGCCGAGGCGCCCAGCGAGCCGGGAGCGGTGCTGCGGGTGGGCAGGGACAAGTCCGTGTGCCGGCTGTCGACGCCGGACGACTGGCTGTTCGTCTCCCGGGTCCACCTGGAGTTCCGCTGCGGGCCCGACGGCACGTGGCAGCTGACGTGGCTGCGCGGCTCCCAGCCGGACCCCTCCTCGGAGGTCCGGCTCACCGTCGGCGGCCACGCCCGGTCCCTGTCCTACGGCGGGACCGTGCCGCTGCCCGGGGGCGGCAGCGGCGAGATCGTGGTCCAGGACCGCTCGCAGCCGCGCAGCGTCAACGTCGGCTTCTACCACGAGGCCTGAGGGCGCGCCGCCCTCACTCCAGCACGCGGGCCAGCGCGAAACCGTCGTAGCCCTTGCTGCCGACCGTCTGGATCGCCGTGCCGCTGAGCCGCGGGTGGCTGCCGATCATCTCGATGGCGGCGCGGGTGCCGCGCACGTCGTCGCCGGTGTCACCGGCGTCGGCCACGCGGCCGCCGCGGACCACGTTGTCCACGACGATCAGACTGCCGGTGCTGGTGAGCTTCAGGGCCCACTCCAGGTAGTGCGGGTTGTTGCCCTTGTCCGCGTCGATGAAGACCAGGTCGAACGGCGGCGGGTTGTCGTCGGCGAGCTTCGGCAGCGACTCCAGGGCCGGGCCGACGCGTACGTCGACGAGGGCGTCGAGGCCGGCGCGGGCGATGTTGCGGGTGGCGACCTCGGCGTGCCGGGCGCTGTACTCCAGCGTGACCAGGCGGCCGTCGGCGGGCAGGGCGCGGGCCAGCCAGATGGTGCTGTAGCCGGCGAGGGTGCCGATCTCCAGGATGGTGCGGGCGCCCTGGATCTGCGCGAGCAGCTGGAGGAGCTTCCCCTGGCCGGCGGTGACGTTCACCGGCGGCAGCCCGGCGGCGTCGCTTTCCCGCAGGGCGGCGTCCAAGGCGTCGTCGGCGGGGGAGAGCTGGGCGGTGAAGTAGGCGTCGACGTCGTCCCAGAGCTGTGAGTCGCTCATGCGGGCCTCCCGTGTGCGTCGTTAGCTTTTCTAAGTAGATGCGCTAACGAAGATAGCCGGGGGTGGGGCGGGGGAGGTGTGTTCCGGACGGGCGGGTGTTGCCGTGTCGCCGGTCTCTGGGGCCCGGCGCGGGTGTGGGCGTCGGGGGTGGGTCGCGCGGCCCGGCGCGGCGGGGTGCCTCCGCCGCTCTCGGCTTCGCTCGGGCGGGAGGTGCCCCCACCGCCCACCCGTGCCGCCCTGGGGGTACCTCCCAGGCCGTTCAGGCACCGGGGGAGGCACGGCTGCCCGCAGCTGGGGCGGGACGGCGGCCCGCCTCGCGCGGGCGGTTGGCCGCGTACGGCGGGAAGGGGACGTGTCGGGGGTGTCCGCCCGCAGCGGTTGGCGCGTCCGCGCCGTTCAGCCCCGTAGCCGACCGATTCCGCGCCGTTCCGAGGACGGACACCCCCCGGCGCGCCCCGACCCACCCACCGAACCAACCGCGCTACCCGCCCCCCCCCACCGAACCCGCGCAGGCCGCCGCAGGCACCCGTCACACGCGTCAGCGTTCACGCTCGCGCGCGTCCACCGCCGGTGCCGAGCCCGGCAGCGGCCGGCCCGCCGACTCCGACATGAACCACACCGCCACGCCGCCGACGACGGCCGCGGCCATCATGTAGTACGCGGGCATCATCATGTTCCCCGTCGCCCCGATCAGCGCCGTCACCACCAGCGGCGTCGTCCCGCCGAACAGGGAGACGGACACGTTGAAGCCGATCGACAGCGACCCGTACCGCACCCGCGTCGGGAAGAGCGCGGGCAGTGCGGACGGCATCGACGCGGTGAAGCAGACGAGCAGCAGACCCAGCGCGGCCATACCCAGGCCCACCGCCCACAGGCTGCCGTCGCGGATCAGCAGCAGCGCCGGGACCGACAGCAGCAGGAAGCCCGCGCAGCCCGCCGCGATCACCGGACGCCGCCCGACCCGGTCGGTCAGCGCTCCCGCGAACGGCTGGACGACCATCATCAGCGCCATCACGGCCAGCACCACGAGCAGCCCGTGCGTCTCGTCGTACTCCAGCTCGCTCGTCAGGTAGCTCGGCATGTACGACAGCAGCATGTAGTCCGTGACGTTGAAGACCAGCACCAGGCCGACGCAGAGCAGCAGCGCCTTCCACTGCCCGGTGACCATCTCCCGCAGCGGCACCTTGACCCGCTCGGCCTCCGCCTTCTCGACCTCGGCGGCGAACGCCGGCGTCTCCTCCAGCCGCATCCGCAGGTACAGCCCGATGATGCCCATCGGCCCCGCGATCAGGAACGGGATCCGCCAGCCCCAGGACGTCAGGTCGCCGTCCGACAGCAGTGCCGTCATCAGCGTCACCAGGCCGGCGCCGGCGATGTAACCGGCCAGCGTGCCGAACTCCAGCCAGCTCCCCAGGAACCCGCGCCGCTTGTCCGGCGCGTACTCCGCGATGAAGGTGGACGCGCCCGCGTACTCACCCCCGGTGGAGAATCCCTGCACCAGCCGCGCGACCAGCAGCAGCACCGGCGCCCACACGCCGATCGACGCGTAGGAGGGGATCAGCCCGATGGCGAACGTGCCCGCCGCCATCATGATCATCGTCAGGGCGAGGACCTTCTGCCGCCCGACCCGGTCGCCGAGCGGCCCGAAGACCATGCCACCGAGCGGCCGGACCAGGAACGCCGCCGCGAAGGCGCCGAAGGTGGAGAGCAGCTGGGCGGTCGGGTTCCCCGACGGGAAGAAGACCTTGCCCAGCGTCACGGCGATGTAGCTGTAGACGCCGAAGTCGAACCACTCCATCGCGTTGCCGAGCGCCGCCGCCTTGACGGCACGCCTGACCAGCGCGGGATCGGTTGCGGTGGGGGTACCGGAGGAACCCGAGGGGAACGGTGCGGGGGTCGTACGGGACGGATGGGCGACGACGGGGGCGGCCGACAAGACTCCGCTCGCCTACCTTTCGACGGGAACAGGGACGCCCCGACCCGCACGGCGGCACTGTCGCCGGGCCGGAAAGAACCCGCGGCCACTCGGCCACGGGCAGAAAAGCGACCATAGGCGCTGATGCGCCGCTTACGCCCGGTATGCTTTTCGTTGCACACTGCACCAAAAGGGCGTACACGCAGGGACATCCGCGCGCCAGGGAGCGCTCCTCGCCCCTGTGGCCTGTGATCCTTCTCGCTCCCCGGAGAGGCAACCGGCCCGTTCCCGCACTATCGTCGTCCGAACATGGCCCGAACAAACGGCCGGAAGGCGGCCGAAACCCGGGCAGGAGAAAAAACAGGGCGAAAAGCGGGCGGCCGTCAGGTTGAGCGGGGGTTGCCTGCGTCTCCCTCCGGGGGTGGTGCGAGCCTCATAGGGTTCGCAAGGACGACACATCGCGCGCGGGCGCGGTACGAACGGGGCGGGAGGCCGACGGGGCGTGGCGAATGCGGAGCACAGTGGGCGACCGGCGGAGGCTTTCGGAGCCCCGGCCGTCGATGCGACCAGGGCGCGGCTGCGCGTAGCCCGCCTCGGCCTGTGGCTGGTCGCCGCCATCCTCGCCGTCCGGCAGCTGGCCGCGGTCCTCAGCACCCCGAGCGGAGAACGGCTCACGGACCTGGAGACCTGGGTCGGCGAGCACGGCGTCCTGCACGTCGAGGGCTCGCTGTACGAGTCCACACAGTTCACCGGCACCCCCTTCGTCGGCCTGGTCCTCAAACCCTTCACCCGCGCCGCCGAGCAGGCCCTCGGCTGGGGCTGGACCTTCGGCTCACTGCTGCTCGTCGTCGCCCTCGGCCTGGTCGCCGCCCGCGCCCTGCCCCAGCCGGTGGGACGCCGTACGGCGCTGCTGGCGGCGCCCGTCGCGATCAGCCTGCTGATGCTGTCCCTGCCGGTGCGCAACGCCCTGTGGCTCGGCCAGACCAGCATCATTCCGGTCCTCCTCGTGCTGCTGGGCTGCTTCGCCGTACGCGGCGCACACGCCGACCGGATCGGCGGCGTACTGATCGGCGTCGCCGCCGCCTTCCAGCCGACCGTGCTCCTCTTCGTGCCCCTCCTCTGGTTCACCGACCGCAGACGCGCCGCCGTCTCCACCGGCGTCACGTTCCTCGCCTGCACCGCCGTCGCCTGGGCGGCGATGGCGCAGGACTCGTACACCTACTGGGTCCACCACATGGCCGGGGTGGGCCTGGGCGGCGAGGCCGACGACCTCGCCAACCAGTCACTGCACGGCGCCCTGCTGCGACTCGGCCTCAACGGCCCCCTGGAGACCGCCCTCTTCCTCCTGCTCGGCGCGGCCGTAGCCGTCCTCGCCCTGCGTCGCGCCGTGCGCTACGCCCGCGACGGCCAGCTGCTGCTCGCCGTCGCCATCACCGGCTGCGCGGCCGTCGTCGTCTCCCCGGCCACCTGGCAGCACCAGCTGCTGTGGGTGCTGCCCGCGCTCGTCGGCCGGGTCGGCAAGCGCGCCTCGGACCGGCTGGTGTGGCCGGTCGCCGTCGTCCTCGTGATGACGCTGCCCGCCAAGATGATGCTGCCGAACATGGCGGCCCTGTACCCGCTGCGCGACAACGTCGTCCTCCTCGCTGCCCTGGCCGCCGCCGTCGCTGTGCCCTTCCTGTCCCGCACCTCGCCGTACTTCGACAGCCCGGTCCCGACGAGTTACGCACCGCCCGTCCCGGCCCGCTTCAAGCGCGTCCCCCTCCTGCCCTTCCTGCGCAGGGTCCTCACCCGCCCCAACCTCCTCCTGGAGCTGCTCCTCATCCGGGTCACCTACGCCGCCTACTCCCAGGTCCGCCTCGCGGCGACCGGGGGCAGCAACTCGGCCGGCCGGGCCCGAGCGGAGGAGCACGGCCGGCAGATCCTCGACATCGAGCGCTTCCTGCACCTCGACATCGAGCACGCGATCAACCACGCCGTGGTGAAGATCGGCTGGCTGCGGGACTTCTTCGACTTCTACTACACGTCGTTCCACTTCGTCGTGCCGCTGGCCGTCCTCGGCGTCCTGTACTGGCGCCGCCCGGTCGACTACCGCTGGGCCCGCGCCTCCCTCGGCTTCACCACGCTGCTGGCCCTGGTCGGCTTCTGGCTGTACCCGCTGGCGCCGCCGCGCCTGATGCCGGGGCTCGGGATCATCGACACGGTGCACGGCGTGCAGGACTTCTCCAAGCCGGACTACGGCACGCTGACGCACCTCACCAACCAGTACGCGGCGATGCCGTCGCTGCACTTCGGCTGGTCGCTGTGGTGCGGGGTGGCGATCGCGGTCATCGCCCCGAAGCTGTGGATGAAGGCCCTCGGCCTCCTCCACCCCCTCTTCACCGTCGCCGCGATCGTGGCCACCGGCAACCACTGGGTGCTGGACGCGGTGGGCGGCGCGGCGGTCGTCGCGGCGGGCTTCGGACTGGCGTACCTGTTCCAGGGGCCGAGGGCGCGGGTGACGGCGGCGCCCGAGGCACCGTCGGTGGCGGAGGCGTCCCCAGCGTCCGGGGTGCCCTCGGCGGCCGGGACCGAGAAGACCGCCACCGTCCCGCCGCCGACCCGGGAAGCCGAAGGCCTCAGCAGCGATCCCCCGCCCCCGGCGAAGGACCGTACCGGGAGCTGATCCGGTACTCGCCGGGTGCCTCGACGGTCAGGCGGGCGAACTCGCCGTCCCGGGCGAGGCACCCGCCGTCCGCCCGCAGCCACGGCGACCAGGCGACCCGCACCGTCACCGGGCCGGGCCGGTCCACGCGCAGCACCAGCTCGGCGCCGGTGGCGGCCACGACGGTGCCGGGCTCGGAGACCAGCGGTACGGCGTCCCGCACCCGGAACACCCTCCAGTGCTCGTCCTGCCAGACGGGCTCCAGCCAGTCGGGCCGCCGTTCCGGGTCCCGCACGAGGACGGCCTCGGCCTTGGCGGGCCCGTCCGGCTTGGCCAGCGGCAGCACGACGAAGCCGACCGCCCAGCGGTCCAGCCAGTCCCGGTAGGCGGCCGCGGAGAAGGTGCCGTCGTAGAAGAGACGGGCGCGTTCCACGTCGAGCTGCCGGTTCCAGCCACGGGCCAGGTTGACGTGCGGGGCGAGCGAGGCGGCCTCGCGGTGGTCGCGGGCGGGCACCACCTCCACCCGCGTACGGTCGGCGCCGAGGCCGTCCAGTGCGCGCACGACACCGTCGGTCTTCGTGGCCCAGGCGGGCACCGCGGTGTACTCCGTCAGGTCGTCGGCGGTCTTCTTCCCCATCCAGCCCACGCAGAAGACGAGGGCGACGACCAGCAGACCCCGCGCGACCCGCCGCGCCCGGTCCGCGCCGAGCAGGGCCGCGAGCAGCACGGGCGGCGCGAAGTACTCCGCGAACCGCTCGACGTTCGTGCCGACGGCGGAGGGTATGAGGTACGTCAGCACGGTCCCGACCGCGTACACGGCCCCGCTCCACCGGGCGACCCGCCAGTCGCGCGGGGCCAGCGCCGTGACGGCGAGACCGAGCACGACCGGCGGCCATACGCGGCCGGCCGGCATCGGCTGCTCCCCGCTGAAGGGGAAGAACAGCGTGGTCAGCCCGACCACCGCGGCGGGCGGCACGAGCAGCACGAGGGCCCGCCCCCGGTCCCGTACGAGCAGGAACCCGGCGCCCACGACGGCCAGGAACAGCCCGGCCACCGGCGACGCCATCGTGGCCAGCGCCGCGTACCCGGCGGCGAGCACCAGCCGCCGCTCCCGCACCAGGTGCACGCACGCGGCCAGCCCGAAGGCGACCCCGAGCGCGAAGGTGGTACGCCCCGAGGCGACGTTGCACCACAGGGCGAGGGAGGTGAGCAGGGCGACCCACAGCGGCTTGCGCACACCGGTCCGCGTGATCAGCACCGCCGCCAGCCAGGAGGCCGCCAGCCCCGACAGGGCGGTGACCGTGCGGACGCCGAGCGCGGCCATCAGGTACGGCGAGATGACGCTGTAGTTGGCGGTGTGCACCCCGCCGTACCAGAAGAACCCGTACGCCGAGGCGCCGTGCCGCGAGACGAAGTCGGCCCACGCCTCCTGCGCCGCCAGGTCGCCCCCGCCGGTGGCGAGAAACACCCACCACACCGCGTACAGCGGGATGGTGGGCAGGGTGACGAGCAGGGCCACGCGATGCCGGCGCCCGAAGGCACGCAGGGCATCGCTGGGGCGTCTCTCCCGGCGCCGTTCAGGTCGGGAGAGGGGGAGTATGGCAGGGACCACGGTCGGGGTTTCCGTTCGGCGTCATCGGGGTGCACGGCTGGGGCACGTGCGAAGACGATAAATCGAACAGAAACGTTGATCGGGTTCCGGCCGGGTCAGTGGGCGGCGGTGGCCGCCCAGTCGACGAAGGCGGCGAACGCGGCGGGGGCCAGGGGGATGATCGGCCCCGCCGGGTTCTTGGAGTCGCGGACGGCGACGGCGGGGTGGCGGGGGAGATCGGCGACTTCGAGGCACTCGCCGCCCTGGTCGCTGCTGTAGCTCGACTTACGCCACGCCAGCCTGCGGAGCGGCGCGCACTCGAGGCAGTCGCCGCCCTGGTCGCCGCTGTAGCTGGACTTACGCCACTGGATCCTCGTCGGCAGAGCCTTGTTCCCCATAGCGTTCCTCCATCAACCGGCGGATCAGCCCCGCCGAGTCCCTGAGGGGAAGTGCGGCGGCCCGGAGATGATCGTAACGGAGTGAACAGTCCTTGACGGTGTCCGGGTTGGCGGTCGGATGGCCGGTGCCGTACCCCTCCGTGTAGACAATGGCGGGGTCCCTCGCGAAGCGATAGAGGTTGAATGAGCCTTGCAGCCCCGCGTGTGCACCCGCCGAGTACGGCAGCACTTGGACGTTGATCTGGGGATTGCTCTCGAACGACAACAGGTGGGCCAGTTGGCCGCGCATCGTCTCCCGGTTGCCGATCTCCTGACGCAGTGCAGCCTCGCTGAGGATCGCCCAGAAGACCGGAGGCTCCTCCTTGTCGAAGATGCGCTGGCGGGCGAGCCGCACGGCGGTGCGGTCGTCGAGGTCGGCGGGATCGAGTGTGCCGAGTACGGCCCGTACGTACGCGTCGGTCTGGAGCAGGCCGTGGATCATGTGCGTCTGGAAGGTGCAGATCTCGACCGCGCGCACCTCCAACTCGGCCACCTGTTGGAACCAGGCCGGAAGCTGGCTGCGCATCACCAGGCCGACCAGCCGCGACAGGAACCCGCCCGTCCCCAGCGCCGCGTCCACCCGCTCGCTGAACTCCGGCGTCGGCAGTTTCCGCGCCGTCTCGATCTGGCCGACCAGCGACCCGGTGTAGTTGACGATGTCCCCGAGCTGCCGTTGGGTCAGCCCGGCGGCCTCCCGATGGCGGCGCAGCTCGAAGCCGTAGTAGTCGAGCGGCGAGGCGCCCGGGTCCAGGACGTTGATGTGGGTCACGCACAGCCCCCTTCGCGCACAACTCGGTCCACTGGGGCACCGGTTGTATC
The DNA here is from genome assembly GCF_042745235.1 of Streptomyces sp. NPDC058796. Lineage (NCBI taxonomy): Bacteria > Bacillati > Actinomycetota > Actinomycetes > Kitasatosporales > Streptomycetaceae > Streptomyces > Streptomyces sp. NPDC058796. The sequence continues at coordinate 388,748 of NZ_JBHYOP010000001.1, read as the reverse complement.
CGTTCCGTAGCCCACGGTAGTCGTCCGACGTCAGGCTCGTGCCGTGAACGATTACTTTCCCTCGGTCCTTGTGGGCCACCGCCCGGCAGACCAGTACCGGATGAGCTTCACGGCCGGAGCGCACTCGGCGCGGCACGTGAGGCGCATCGTGCGTTCGTACCTGCGCGAGTGGGACCTCGCCGGGCTGGCCGACGCGGTGGAGCTCGGCGTGACCGAGCTGCTGGCCAACGTCGTACGCCACGTCCCGGACCGCCGCTGCACGCTGCTGTTGCTGCGGCGGGCGGACGGGGGCGGGGTCCGGGTGGAGGTGGCGGACGGGAGTCCCCGGCAGCCCGTACCGGTCGCGCGGGTGAGCGACGACGCGGAGTGCGGCCGGGGCCTGGTGCTGCTGGACGCGGTGGTGGACAAGTGGGGTGTGGGGCCCGGCCTCGGGGACGGCAAGGCCGTGAAGACCGTGTGGTTCGAGTGCGGTGGGGCGTCCCCCGCCCCGGAAGCGGGGGACGCCCGGTGATCACACCGCCGCGGTGTGCCCGGTGATCGGGCAGGCGCCGGCCGACGCCGTGGCTGCCGCCGTACCGAAGGAAGCGGTCCTGGCGGTGGGCGCCGTGCCGCCGATCTGCTGGAGGATCTCGTCGGAGAGCAGGTCCTCCTTGCCCTTGAGGGCGTCGGCGACCTTGAGGTCGGTGTTGAAGACCATCTCGGCGGCGACGTTGTCCTGGACGATGCGGGCCAGGTTGTCGAGGGCGACGAAGATCGGGTCCGAGGGGGTTTCCACGGTCGGCAGGTCGATCAGGTGGGTGTCCACCTTCGCCTGGTTCATGGTGCGGCGGATGATGATGGACGCCTGGTTCAGCTCGGCCGTGGTCCAGATCGACAGGACCGTGACGTAGAGGTCGCTCCACGCCTTCTCGCCGATCAGCGTGCGCCACCGCTTCATGAGCCCTTCGATGCCGGTGATCTGCGCGGTGGCGGCGAAGGTCATGTTGACGCGGATGGACGGGTAGACCGCGGCGGCGAACCGGTTGAAGGACACCATGTCGAACGACTCGGCCGTGACGGACGCGTCGATGAACTTGACGGCCTCACTGAGGATCTTGTCGCAGGAGTTCTCCAGGTCCAGGGGGAGGTTCGCGGTGCCGAGCTTGGTGTGTGCCGTCTGCAGCGTGGACTTGAAGGCGTTCAGCGGGGTGATCCAGCCCTTGTCGCCCGGCGCCTTGGTGACGACCATGTCGAGGTCGTGCGGGTCGATGCGGTCCGCGTTGGGGATGTTGGGGACCTGGTCGCTGAGGTACGAGGCGAGCACCGAGAAGACGCCCAGCGGAACGTGGGCGATCGACTTGGCCAGTTCGAAGTACTCCGGGACCGGGTCGACGGTCTCGACCTGTGTGCCGTTGTTGATGAGGGTGAAGCGTCCGCCGACCGCGTTGTTGGAAACGACGATGACGGGACTGAGCTGCGTCGTCAGTTCGCTCTTGAGGGTCGCGTAGTTGGCGCGCATCCTCGCGTTGACGGCGCGTATCGCGTCGCGTGCCGCCTTCTCGTCGGTCGCGGTGATTCCCGCGGTGGCCGCCGAGGCGGTGGAGGCCGATTGGCCGGTGAACAGCGTTGCCGCCCCGACGGCCGACGCGGTACCCAGAAATCCTCTACGTGTTGCCATGCCCCGTCTTTCTGCTTGCTTCGTGAGTGAAAGTGCCGTTTGGCGATGTGGGGGGGCGTGGGGGGAGTTCAGGGTGGGGGGATTTCAGGGTGGGGGGTGGGTCAGAGCCTGAGGCCAGGTCAGGTGAGGGACTTCTGCGACGGCACCACGACGCCGTAGAGATCCTGGACCGTGGCGAGAGCCGCCTCGTGGACCTGCTGTGCCGGAATGCCGTTCGGGTTGCCCTTCAGCGGCAGCGGCCGGGTCGCGGAGGCGTCGGCGACCACGGTCGGAGCGTTGCCGTTGAGGAAGGCGCCCTGAGCGGTGAACAGGGTGCACATGTTCGTCATGAACCCGGCGACGATGACGTTCTTGTTGCCGGCCTTCTTGACCTGCTCGGCGAGGTCCGTGCCGTGGAACGCGTTGGGGACGCTCTTCTCGACGACGGGCTCGCCCTCGGCCGGCTTGAGTGCCGGAATGATCTGGCCCGCCTGCGACTTCAGGTCATAGCCCTTGTCGACGATGTGGATGACCGGGGTGCCCGCCTTCCGGGCCCGCTTCAGCAGTGCTTCGGCGTTGTCCACGGCCGGCTTCCAGCCGTCGAGTTCCATCACACCTTCCGTGTAGGTGTTCTGGTAGTCGACGAGGATGAGCGTCGCGTCGGAGAGCGTGGCCGGGGTCTCGCCGAGTTTGTTGAGCTCGCGCAGCGTCGTCGTGTCCTTCGCGACGTTCGTCGCGGTGGTGGCGGAGGCCGACGGCTCGTCCTTGGCGGTGGCGGCCTCGGAGTCACCGCCGCACGCGGTGGCGGTGACCGAGAGGACGGCGGCGGCGGCGAGCGCGACGGCCGGACGGAGCAGCTTCATCAGGAGATCTCCTTCTGCGACGGAACGACGACCCCGTACAGGTCGGCGATGGTGGCGAGGGCGCTGTGGTGCACCTGGCGGGCGTCCAGTTCGGTGCCCGCGACCGGCAGTGCGCGGGTGGCGCAGGCGTCGGCGACGACCGTGGGGCGGTTGCCGCGCAGGAAGGCGCCCTGGGCGGTGAAGGCCACGCACATGTGCGTCATGAAGCCGGCGAGGACGAGGTCGGTGTTGCCGGCGGCGTCGACGTGCTGGTCGAGGTCCGTGCCGACGAACGCGTTGGGCACCTTCTTGACGACCACGGGCTCACCGTCGAGCGGTGCGACGCTCGGGTGGATCGAGCCGATCTCGGCGCGGATGTCGTAAGGGGTGCCCTCGCCGCCGTCGTTGACGACGTGGACGACCTTCGCGCCCTCCTGGCGGGCCCGCGCCAGCAGCCGGGCACCGGCGTCGAGCGCGTCCTGCCAGCCGTCCAGTTCCATCACACCGGTCGTGTAGGTGTTCTGGTAGTCGATCAGGACCAGGGTCGAGCCGGCGAGCTTCGCGGGTGTGTCGTCGAAACCGTTGAGCTGGCGCAAGGTCGTTCTGGGCATGGGAAACCGCCTCATGTGGCTTGTCGGGAAAGGCAGTTCACCGGCTCGGTGACCTGCGCCTATGACGCTACGGGCCACCGGCGGTGTCGGCAATGTCGTCTAACATGCAGAAACCGACACCGGTGTCGCCGAGCGTGGGGGGTCCCTTGCACACCGTCAGCCGACTGATCGCCATCGTCCTCTTCGAAGACGTCGACCTGCTCGACGTCACCGGACCGCCGGAGGTCTTCTCCCTCGCGCGGCGGGAGACGGACGAGGCGGCGGGCTACGACGTCGTCCTCGCCGCCGAGACCATGGAGCCGGTCACCACCGGCGCGGGGGTCCGGGTCCTGCCCGACGTCACCTTCGACGAGCTGTCCGAGCGGAGCATCGACACCCTGATCGTGCCCGGCGCGGTGGAGGTCGACGGCCAGCGCGGCGTCCATCCGCGCACCGACCCGGCCGTGGTGGACCGGGTGAGGCGACTGGCCGAGCGGACCCGACGGGTCACCTCCGTCTGCGTCGGGGCCCACATCCTCGCCGCGGCCGGTCTTCTCGACGGCAAGCGGGCCACCACCCACTGGTCGACGGCGGGGCAGCTGGCCGCCGATCACCCGGCCGTCGAGGTCGACGCCGACCCGATCTTCATCCGCGAGGGCGACGTGTGGACCGGCGCCGGTATCAGTGCCTGCCTCGACCTGTCCCTCGCCCTCATCGCCGACGACCTCGGGGAGGCCGTCGCGCTGCGTGTCGCCCGGCAGCTCGTGATGTACCTGAAGCGGCCGAGCGGGCAGAGCCAGTTCAGCGTTCCCCTGGAGCAGGTCTCCACGACGCGGCGCATCGAGGATCTCCGGCACCACATCATGCGCCACGTCGCCGAACCGCTCACGGTCGCGGACCTCGCCGCGTGCGCCCATGTCAGCGACCGGCAGCTCACCCGGATCTTCAAGAACGAACTCGGCACGACCCCGCACGCCTACATCGAGTCGGTCCGCGTCGAGGCGGCGCGCCGACAGCTCGAATCCACGGACGCCACCTTGGAACGTGTCGCCTCCGCCTGCGGCTTCGGCACCGTCGACACCCTGGTCAGGGCCTTCCGCCGCCGACTCGACACGACCCCCACCGAGTACCGCCGCCGCTTCCGGACCGTGCCGGCGCTCACACCTGACGGAGATCCGCGCGGGTGAGCCACCACCGCAGGGTGGGCAGGACGCTCAGCGTCATACCGGCCGCACCGATCCACAGGGTGGCGGACGCTCCGAACGCCGAGCCGAAGGCCCCGCCCAGGAGGCCACCAAGAGGGACTCCGCCCGAGGCGACGAACCGGGCCGTCGCGCTCATCCGTCCCAGCAGCCGGTCCGGTGTCAGCGCCTGTAGCAGACTCGACTGCGCCACCACGCGGACGCCCCCCGGTGGAGAGCGCCGAGAGGCCGAGCACGGCCAGGTAAGCGCTCGTCCGAGCGCGTCGATGACAGTTGCCTCCTTGGTGTTCACGTTTTCGCGATGGGGCCGTAGAGCGCGGCCGTCGCTCCTGTCGCCAAAGCCCAGTAACGGTCTCCGTACGACCAGTGCCACCACTCCGTCGGGTAGTTGACCAGGCCCGCGGCGGTGAGTGCGGCGCCCAGCACGGAGCGGTGGGAACGGGCCTTCTCGCTGATGTTGGCGGCGTGCGTGTAGCAGGCGCCCGCGCTCTCCTCCGGGGTCGCGTTCATGCGGGTGCCCAGGTCGAGTTCGCGGCCGTCGAGGTCCGCGAGCGTCAGGTCGACGGCCGCGCCCGCGCTGTGGGGGGCTATCGCGGGCGGGGAGACGTAGCGACTGGCCGCCGAGCGGATCCGATCGGGGGACCAGTCGGGATGTTCGGCGCGCAGTCGGGTCGCGTACTTGTCGAAGTAGTGGCGCTGGAGAGCGGGTGGGCGGTATCCCTCGACGAAGAGCAGTCGCAGTCCCGGCGGCAGCTGTGCCTGGGCTTCGAGGAGTCGGGCGAGCACGCCTTCCCGCAGGTAGGCGAAGTCGCCCGCGGAGTCCTGCCACTTGCGCCGGTCGACCAGCAGCGGACTGTCCTGCCGAACGTCGACGAGTCGCTCGTCGCACTCCTGGACGGGCACGGCGGCGACCCTCGGGTCGGACATCAGAACGATCTCGGTCATGGCGCGATCATCTCGCGGCCGGGCTGTCCGACGGGCGAGTCTTCGGGCCCGCGGGAGCGGGCACGGGCTCATACTCCGCGTATGAGCGATGCGATGATCCGGGTCCCGGCCGAGGTGCGGGACCGGTTGGCAGCGATCGCGGAGGCGCGGGCCGAGAGGACGCGCGCATACCTCGCCGCGAATTTCGGCGTCGAGGTGGGTGACGAGAAGAGCGCGGTGATGGGACACAGGCTCCGGGAGGTGTTCGCCCGCCGGGGTTGACCGGCAATCGCCAGGCGTCCGTTCTGATCCCCGGACACACGAAGACGGCGACCCCGGGGATCAGGGGTCGCCGCCTTCGGTACGGGGGGAGCGGGGTGCCGGTCGTGTCGGCGGGGTCAGTACCAGCCGTTGGACTGCCAGAAGCTCCACGCGTCGCAGGCGCTGCCGTAGCGGTCCTTCATGTAGTCCACACCCCACTCGATCTGGGTGGCCGCGTTGGTCTTCCAGTCGGAGCCGGCCGAGGCCATCTTCGAGCCCGGCAGGGCCTGGACCAGGCCGTAGGCGCCGCTGGAGGAGTTGGTGGCGTTGACGTTCCAGTCGCTCTCGTGGTCGACGATCTTCGAGAAGCACCGGTACTCGGCCGAGTCGCCGATCATCTTCTTCGCGGTCGCCTGTGCCGAGGAGGCCGGCGTCGCGGCCTGCGCGGGCGCGGCGGCGATCAGGGAGCCGCAGGTGGCCGCGGCGAGGGCGGCACCCGCGAGAGCTTTCTTCGGGGTGGCGACGGTGCGGAGGATGGAGGCGGCGGTCAACGAAGGGCCTTTCGTCGGGGACGGGGTCGCGTCGCTGCCTGGCGACCGGTTCAGAGAAACAGGCGGGCCAGTCGTCTGCAATCGTCCCTTTTGCTAAGCGTGGTCGTAGACGCGGGTGGAGTGTGGTCCATGCCGTGCGGCGAGGCCCGCTCGCCGCACGGCCGTCGGCTACGAGGACACTTCGTAGGTGAACCGCGTCACGTGGGGCGGCTCACCCCGTCGGCCTTCTCGAACGTGACCGGCGCCTCGAAGGCCGCCCGGCGGGTCGCGCGGCGCAGCGCCTTGAGGAGCGGGGTGCCGAGCGTGAGGGTCAGGACGACCGTCATGGCGGCGCGGCCCCCGTCCCAGCCGAGGGACGTGGCCAGGCAGTAGGCGACGAAGCGGGCCAGGTTGTCGGGGATCGACGCGTCCGGGTCGAAGGCGATGTCCGAGGCGAGCGTGTTCATGAAGGTCCAGCCCGCGAGGTTCATGACCGTGCCGTAGGCGAAGGCGGCCAGGAAACCGTACGCGGCCAGCATGAGCAGCTCCGCACGGCCGCGCAGCCGGTCGGGGCCCGGCAGCAGGCCCGCGCCCATCGTGAACCAGCCCATCGACAGCATCTGGAACGGCATCCACGGCCCCACCCCACCCGTGAGCAGCGCGGACGCGAACATCGTGACCGAGCCCAGGACGAAGCCGAAGCCGGGGCCCAGGACCCGGCCGCTGAGGACCATGAGGAAGAACATCGGCTCCAGACCGGCCGTCCCCGCGCCGATCGGACGCAGCGCCGCGCCCGCCGCCGCCAGGACGCCGAGCATCGCCACCGCCTTGGGACCGAGGCCCGACTCCGAGATCGTCGCCGCCACCACGGCCACCAGCAGCACCAGCAGGCCCGCGAACAGCCACGGCGCGTCCTGCGCGTGCGCGTTCAGGGACGCGTCCGGCGGGGCCAGGAAGGGCCAGCCGAAGCCCGCCACCCCGACCGCGCTGACCAGGACGAGGGCGGCGACCGAGCGGGGGCCGAGGCGGACGGCTCGGGCCTGGCGCTGGGGAGGGGGGCCGCCGGTCATGCCAGCGCCTCCCGTACCTGCGTGACCGTGAGCCACTTGCGCGGCGCCAGCACCTTGGCGACCTGCGGCGCGAAGGACGGCGAGGCCACCACCACGTCCGCCGCCGGACCGTCGGCGATCACCTCGCCCTCCGCGAGCAGCACCACCCGGTGGGCCAGCTCGGCCGCCAGCTCCACGTCGTGCGTGGCCAGCACGATCGCGTGCCCTTCGGCGGCCAGCGAGCGCAGGAGGCCCGCCAGCCGGGCCTTCGCCGCGTAGTCCAGGCCGCGGGTCGGCTCGTCCAGGAGGAGAAGGGGCGGGCGGGCGGTCAGGACGACGGAGAGGGCGAGGGTGAGGCGCTGGCCCTCGGAGAGGTCGCGGGGGTGGGTGTCGTCGGTGACGCCCGGGAGCAGTTCGGTGAGCAGCGCGCGGCAGGTGCCGGGGGCCGCCTCCGCGTCCCGGTCGGCGGCCGCGCACTCGGCGGCGACCGTGTCGGCGTACAGCAGGTCGCGCGGCTCCTGCGGGACCAGGCCGACCCGGCGTACGAGGTCGCGGGGGGCCGTGCGGTGCGGCACCGCGTCACCGGCGCGGACGGAACCGGCGGACGGTTCGACCAGGCCGACGAGTGCGGAGAGGAGGGTCGACTTCCCGGCGCCGTTGCGGCCCATGAGGGCGACCGTCTCGCCGGGGGAGACGGTGAGGTCGACGCCGCGCAGAGCCCGGACGCGGTCGCGGCGGACGGCGAGGGAACGGACCTCGGCGGCGTAGGGGGTGGTGGAGGTGGCAGCCGTTTCCGCCCGCTTGCCGCGCCGCCACCGGCGGGAGGCGGGGGGCCGGAGCGCGGGGGGCGCGGGGAGCGCGGCGGCCGGTGGGGTGTGGTCCGGTATCTCCCGGCCGGCCAGCCGGTCCCGCAGCGGGGCCGCGCGGCGGCGGGCGTCCCGGATGGTCAGCGGCAGCGGGGACCAGCCCGCCAGCCTGCCCAGGCCGACCACGGGCGGATAGACCGGGGACACGGCCATCACCTCCGCCGGGGGGCCGAGGAGCGGCGGCGCGCCGGGGGCCGGGAGCAGGACGACCTGGTCGGCGTACTGGATGACCCGCTCCAGGCGGTGTTCGGCCATCAGGACCGTCGTACCGAGGTCGTGGACCAGGCGCTGGAGGACCGCCAGCACCTCCTCCGCGGCGGCCGGGTCGAGGGCGGAGGTCGGCTCGTCCAGGACCAGCACGTCCGGGTGCGGGGTGAGGACCGAGCCGATGGCGACCCGCTGCTGCTGGCCGCCGGAGAGCGTGGCGATGGGGCGGGAGCGGAGGTCGGACAGGCCCAGCAGGTCGAGGGTCTCCTCGACGCGACGGCGCATCACGTCCGGGGGCAGGCCCAGGGACTCCATGCCGTAGGCGAGCTCGTCCTCGACGGTGTCCGTCACGAAGTGCGACAGCGGGTCCTGGCCGACCGTGCCGACGACGTCGGCCAGTTCGCGCGGCTTGTGGGTGCGGGTGTCGCGGCCGGCGACCGTGACCCGGCCGCTCAGCGTGCCGCCGGTGAAGTGCGGGACCAGACCGCTGACCGCACCGAGGACGGTGGACTTGCCGACCCCGGACGGGCCGGCGAGCAGCACCAGTTCGCCCTCGGGGACCTCGAAGTCGATGCCCCGGACGGTGGGTTCGGTCGCACCGTCGTACCTGACCGATACGTCCTCGAAGCGGATCACGACGGCTCCTTGGCGGGTGCGGGTGCGGGTGCGGGTGAGGGGTGGTCGGGGGCGGGAGTGACGAACGCCGGGAGCAGGCCGATCAGTACGGCTGCCGCCGGCCACAGGGGGAGGGACGGCGCGACCAGCGGGACCACGCCCGGGTGCAGTGCCGCCGGGTCGCGGGCGGCGGCGAGGAACATCAGCGCCGCGACGGCCGCGCCGGAGGCGGTGACCGACCAGGCGCGGGCGTCCCAGCGGTCCGGGCGGTAGCGGGTGCGGACCGTCCTGCGGCCGCCGAGCCGCAGTCCGGCGAGGGCGGCGGCGACCCCCAGCAGGAGGACCGGGACGCCGTACGTGCCGCCCGCCGCGGTCAGCAGCCCGTACGTCCCCGCGCAGACGCCGAGCAGGCCCGTGAGGGTGAGCGCGGCGGTGGTGCGGCGTACGGCGGGCGGGACCTGGGCGGTACGGCCGTACCCGCGGGCATCCATCGCGGCGGCGAGGGCGACGGAGCGCTCCAGGGCACCCTCCAGCACCGGCAGCCCGACCTGGAGCAGGCCCCGTACGCCGTGGTCGGGGCGGCCGCGCAGGCGGCGGGCGGCGCGCAGGCGCTGGACGTCGGCGATGAGGTTCGGGGCGAACGTGAGGGCGACGACGACCGCGACACCCATCTCGTACAGGGCGCCGGGGAGGGACTTGAGGAGGCGGGAGGGGTTGGCGAGGGCGTTCGCGGCGCCGACGCAGATGAGGAGGGTGGCCAGCTTCATCGCGTCGTACAGGGCGAAGGTGAGGCCCTCGGCGGTGACCCGTCCGCCGAGTCGGATGCCCTGCGCCCAGGCGGGGAGGGGGACTTCGGGGAGGGTGAAGAGGGTGTGGGTGCCGGGGATGGGGGAGCCCAGGACCGTGGTGAACAGGAGGCGGATGAGGAGGACGGCGAGGGCGAGCTTGACGAAGGCGCCGTAGGAGCGGGACCAGGGCGCGTGGGGGCGGCGGGTGACGACGACGTAGGCGGAGACGGCGATGAGGAGGGCGAGGAGGAGGGGGTTGGTGGTGCGGGTGGCGGCGGTGCCGAGGGCGAGTGCCCAGAGCCACCAGGCGCCGGGGTGGAGGGCCCCCAGGCGCTGGTCGCGCGGGGGGACCCCCATCGCCCCCCTGACACGGTTCCTCGCAGGGTCAGTCGGTCGCATTCCTGCGCCGCCTCGCCTGCCAGGCCGCCGCTCCGGCCAGGGCCGCGACGACGGCGATGCCCGCGTAGAGGCCGACCGACGGGCCGTCCTCGTCGTCGGCGGCGTCCGCGGCGGGCCGCTGCTTCGGGGTGGCCGTCGGGTCCTGCTCCGCCACCTGCTCCCCGCACCCCGACTTCGGGTAGCCCGCGATCGCGCACAGCAGGGCGCTGTTGTTGTAGCGGAGCGGGTCCGCCACGGCGGCCAGGGCGTCGGCCGTCGTCGCGTCGGGGGAGACCTGGGCGCAGGCCGTGCGCGCGGCCGGCGGGGTCTCGCCGGGCGGGGCGTCGGACGCCGTGCCGAAGTCGAGGACCAGGGCGACGCGCTTGGTGCCGTCCTCGGCCGGTGTCTTCGCGCAGATCGACGCGAAGTCAGCCGTGCCGCGGGGCTGGGCCGCGTCACCGGAGTTCGCGCTCACCGCGAAGCGGAAGCCCTGCACGTCGCCGTCGGAGGGGCGGGCGAGGGACGGGCCCTGGGTGGCGTAGACCCACTTGTCGCCGTCGCGGTCCCAGAAGGACCAGTAGCGGTAACCGGCGGCCTGCGCCTGGCCCGCGCTCCCCAGGAGGAGGAACGCGGCCAGGAAGAGGAGTACGACGCGGCGGGTCACGGCTGCTGCTTCTTGCTGCGGCCGCTGAGGAGGAAACCGATGCCGATGCCGAAGACCAGGCAGACGCCGACGAACCACCAGACGCCGAAGCCCGAGTCGTCCTTCTTCTCGTCCTTCGTGTCGTCCTCGCTGCTCGCGGTCGCGGTGTCCTTGGCCGCCGCCCCCTGCGGAGCCGGTCCCGTCGCGTTCAGCTCCGCCACCAGGTCCGTGCCGCCGAAGGCGCGCGGGTCGGTGCCCGTGGCGTGGGCGGCGAGGATCAGCTGGGCGTAGGCGGCCGGGCCGCTCTCCTTCGCCCACTTCGCGGCGTTCTTCTCCAGCCAGGCCAGCGGCTTCGCCGCCTTGTCCGCGCCGCCCTGCGCGGCGAGCGCGACGACCGCGTCGGCGGTGTTGCCGTAGTCGGGCTGCTCGGCGGACCCGCCGAGGGCCGACGTGAGGTGGCCGTCCTTCGCGAGGGCGCCGGCGAGGTAGGCGGCGCCGCCTGCGGCGGCCTGCTCGCGGGTGGGCTTGTCCGAGGTCGTGCAGCTGGCGTCGGCGCTCTTCTCACCGGCCTCGGTGACCAGACCCGTGCCGAGCACGCCGAGCACGCCGGCGGCGGTCGCGTCGGCGTTGGCGACCAGCTTTCCCTCCTGGTCCGGGTAGCCGAAGGCGCCGCCGTCCTCCGCGCAGGGCAGGGCGGCCGCCAGCAGGGCGTCGTACGGGGACCTGCCGCCCTTCTCCACGGTCTCCGGGTCGGTCTCCGTGGCGGTCAGGGCGCCGATGACGACGGAGGTGGAGTTGGCCTCGCTGGGGCTGCCGGGGGTGTAGCCCCAGCCGCCGTCCTCGTTCTGCACGGACTTCAGCCAGTCCAGGGCGTCCTTCACGGCGTCGCCGTGCCCGCCGACGGCCCACAGCGCCTGGACGGCGGCGGCCGTGCTGTTGGTGTCGACCATGGTCTTGGCGTCGCAGGCCTTGGCCGGGTCGGGGCGGAAGGGGGCGAAGGCGCCGTTGTCGCACTGCTGGTCCGTGAGCCACTTCACTGCCTGCTGTGACGGGACGACGCCCGCCGTGTCCTGCGCGAGCAGCGCGAGGGACTGGCGCCAGACACCGTCGTACTGAGGGTCGGCGGACCCGTACAGGCCGGATTTGCCCGGTGTGCCGGACGGCGCGGACGCCGACGGGGACGGGTCGGCGGCGACCGCGGGCGCGGCGGCGCCGCCGATCACGGCTATGGCGGCGAGAGCCGCGGCGCTGCTGCGACGGCGGACGTTCATGAGCGGCGGGTGCCTTTCCCTGTGCGGGGCCGGACAGCACGGGGCACCCCCGGCGGCTCGGCCCCGTATGCCTCGACGGTGCCCGTGCTCCGGCGGGTGCCGGGCACGTGAGCCGGTCACGTCCGTGCGGGGCAGTCCGGCTCACCACCCGGGACGGGCGGCTCACGGTTGCGGGTCAGCGCCGGAATTGCACCGGCTTCCCCCCGTACGGGTGTGATGACGACGCGGCCACTTTACCCGGAGGCAACCGGCCCGGACCCGTGTGCCCGCTCACGCTTGCCCGCTCCGGACGCCTCGGGCTCCCCGGCCCCCGTCACCTCGATCAGCCGGCACACCGTCTCGATGTCCACCCCCACCTGCGCGATGGACGCCCGCCCGGAGAGCCAGGCGATCAGGGTCGAGTGCCAGGTGTGCTCGATGACGCGGACCGCGGAGAGCTGCTCGGCCGTCGGGTTCTCCGGGCCTCCCACGGCGTCCAGGATGATCGCCGTGGTCCGGCGGGAGACCTGGTCGACCTCGGCGGAGACGCTGCGGTCGGCGAAGGTCAGGGCGCGGGCCATCGCCTCGGCCAGCCGCGGTTCGCGCTGCAGGGCCTCGAAGGCCCGCATCAGGGTCCGCGCCACCCGGTCCGCGGCCGTCTCGCCGGCCGGCGGGTTCCTGCGCAGCGTCCCGTGCAGCTGCTCCAGCTGATCCTGCATGGTCGCGACCAGCAGATGGACCTTGGAAGGGAAATAGCGGTACAGCGTGCCGAGCGCGACCTGCGAGGACTCCGCGACCTCGCGCATCTGCACCGCCTCGAAGCCGCCCCGGCAGGCGAGCCGGGCGGTCGCGTGCAGGATGCGGCGGCGACGCGCCCGCTGCCGCTCCGTGAGGGGCGGGGCGGGGGAGCGGTGCGCGGATCCGGACCCGGCCGCTTCCGGGTTGTCCACCTTGGTCACCTTCTCCCCGCCGTCCGCCCGGCACCGTGTCCGGCACCGTCTCCAGCACGGGGGCGGGCCGTGGCGTGAATCACCTGATCCACTCGTCACAGCATCCCTACCTGCCGGTAGATTCGGAGCCTCCGAACGATCAAGTCTGAAACTTGTTCTAGATTAACGTCCCGGCATAGGGTCGCGGGACAGTGCAGTGAGAAGGGGGCCCAGGGTGACCGCTGAGGCCAGTCGGACGGGTCCCCGTCCGGAGCCCGCCGCCGACGGCTTGCGACCGCTCCGCATCGCGCTCCTCACCTACAAGGGGAACCCGTTCTGCGGCGGACAGGGCGTCTACGTCCGTCACCTCTCCCGCGAACTGGCCCGCCTCGGCCACCGGGTCGAGGTCATCGGCTCCCAGCCCTACCCGGTGCTGGACGACGGCCCGGACCACGGCCTGGAGGACCGGCTCTCCCTCACCGAGCTGCCCAGCCTCGACCTCTACCGCCAGCCCGACCCCTTCCGCACGCCGAAGCGCGACGAGTACCGCGACTGGGTCGACGCGCTGGAGGTCGGCACCATGTGGACCGGCGGCTTCCCCGAGCCGCTGACCTTCTCGCTGCGCGCCCGCCGCCACCTGCGCGCCCGCCGAGGCGACTTCGACGTCGTCCACGACAACCAGACCCTCGGCTACGGGCTGCTGGGCGACGTGGGCGCCCCCCTCGTCACCACCATCCACCACCCCATCACCGTCGACCGGCAGCTCGAACTCGACGCCGCCGACGGCTGGAAGCGGCGGTACTCCGTGCGCCGCTGGTACGCGTTCACCCGCATGCAGAAGCGCGTCGCGCGCCGCCTGCCCTCCGTGCTCACCGTCTCCGGCACCTCCCGCCAGGAGATCGTCGACCACCTCGGCGTACGCGGCGACCGCGTCCACGTCGTCCACATCGGCGCCGACACCGACCTGTTCTCGCCCGACCCGTCGGTGCCGAAGGTGCCGGGCCGGATCGTGACGACGTCCAGCGCGGACGTGCCGCTCAAGGGCCTGGTCTTCCTCGTCGAGGCACTGGCGAAGGTGCGGACCGAGCAGCCCGCCGCCCACCTCGTCGTCGTCGGCAAGCGGCCCGCCGAGGGCCCGGTCGCCCAGGCGATCGAGCGGTACGGCCTCGAAGGCGCCGTCGACTTCGTCAAGGGCATCTCCGACGCCGAACTGGTCGACCTGGTCCGCTCGGCCGATGTCGCCTGCGTGCCCTCCCTGTACGAGGGGTTCTCGCTGCCCGCCGCCGAGGCCATGGCGACCGGCACGGCGCTGCTGGCCACCACCGGCGGGGCCGTCCCGGAAGTCGCCGGACCCGACGGCGAGACCTGCCTCGCGGTGCCGCCGGGCGACGCGGGAGCCCTGGCCGCCGGACTGAACCGGCTGCTCGGCGACCGCGAACTGCGGGCCCGGCTCGGCGCGGCCGGACGCGAACGCGTCCTGCGGCACTTCACCTGGGCCCGCGCAGCCGAGGGCACGGCCGCCCGCTACCGCGAGGCCATAGGCCCCTCCTCGACCGCCCCCGAGGGCACCCCCGCCGCGACCCCGGCCGGCGACCGCGGAGACCACCGCGACCCACGCGACACCAGAGACACCGGCGTCTACCCCGAAAGCAGGGCCACGTGCTGACCGTCGACTTCTCCCGGTTCCCGCTCGCCCCAGGCGACCGCGTCCTGGACCTCGGCTGCGGCGCCGGCCGGCACGCCTTCGAGTGCTACCGGCGCGGCGCCCAGGTCGTCGCGCTGGACCAGAACGCCGAGGAGATCCGCGAGGTCGCCAAGTGGTTCGCGGCGATGAAGGAGGCCGGCGAGGCCCCGGCCGGGGCCACCGCCACCGCCATGGAGGGCGACGCGCTCGCGCTGCCCTTCCCGGACGAGTCCTTCGACGTCGTCATCATCTCCGAGGTGATGGAGCACATCCACGACGACAAGGGCGTCCTCGCCGAGATGGTCCGCGTCCTCAGGCCCGGCGGACGCATCGCGATCACCGTGCCGCGCTACGGCCCCGAGAAGGTCTGCTGGACCCTCTCCGACGCCTACCACGAGGTCGAGGGCGGGCACATCCGCATCTACAAGGCCGACCAGCTCCTCGCCCGCATCCGCGAGGCCGGCCTCAAGCCCTACGGCACCCACCACGCGCACGCGCTGCACTCGCCGTACTGGTGGCTGAAGTGCGCCTTCGGCGTCGACAACGACAAGGCGCTGCCGGTGCGGGCGTACCACAAGCTGCTGGTCTGGGACATCATGAAGAAGCCGCTGGCGACCCGGGTCGCCGAGCAGGCGCTGAACCCGCTGATCGGCAAGAGCTTCGTGGCGTACGCCACCAAGCCGCACCTGCCGCCGGTGGATGCCGCGTGACCTCGTCCCGGGCTCCCCGCACCCCCCGTACCGAACACCTCGTCCTGCCCGGCGTCCTCACCGCCGAGCAGGCCGCGGCCACCGTCCGCGGCATCCTCGCCGTGCAGCGCCCGGACGGCGCGATCCCGTGGTTCCGCGGGCACCACCTCGACCCCTGGGACCACGTCGAGGCGGCGATGGCCCTGGACGCGGCCGGCGAGCACGACGCCGCCGAGCGGGCCTACGAGTGGCTGGCCCGGCACCAGAACCAGGACGGCTCCTGGTACGCCGCCTACGCCGACGGCGCCCACGACGACGTCACCGACCGGGGCCGGGAGACCAACTTCGTCGCCTACGTCGCCGTCGGGGTCTGGCACCACCACCTCTCGACCGGCGACGACACCTTCCTCGACCGGATGTGGCCCGTCGTCCACGCGGCCGTCGAGTTCGTGCTGCGCCTCCAGCAGCCCGGCGGACAGATCGGCTGGCGCCGCGACGACGACGGCACCGGCACCACGGACGCGCTGCTGACCGGCAGTTCCTCCGTCCACCACGCGCTGCGCTGTGCCCTCGCCATCGCCGAACAGCGTGAGGAGCCGCAGCCCGACTGGGAGTTGGCGGCCGGCGCGCTGCGGCACGCGATCCGCCGCCACCCGGAGCGGTTCCTGGACAAGGGCCGCTACTCGATGGACTGGTACTACCCGGTGCTGGGCGGCGCGCTGACCGGCACGGAGGCCAGGTCCCGCATCGCCGAGAGCTGGGACCGCTTCGTGGTCCCGGGCCTCGGCGTGCGCTGCGTCGTGCCCAACCCGTGGGTCACGGGCGGCGAGTCGGCCGAACTCGCCCTCGCCCTGTGGGCGGTCGGCGAGTCCGACCACGCGCTGGAGATCCTCCAGTCGATCCAGCACCTGCGCGACGCGGACAGCGGCCTGTACTGGACGGGTTACGTCTTCGACGACGACGCCATATGGCCGCGCGAACTCACCACCTGGACGGCCGGCTCGCTGCTCCTCGCCGTCGCCGCGCTCGGCGGCCACGAGGCGACCTGCCAGGTGTTCTCCGGAGACCGCCTGCCGAAGGGCCTGGACCCGGACTGCTGCGTCTGAGCGGTCAGCGGCGGCCGAGGCGGCCCGCGATCGCGTGGCCGACGAACAGGTAGACCACGGCGGCCAGGCCGTATCCGGCGACGACGCGGGCCCACGCCTCGTCGAAGGTGAACAGGTCACGTGACCAACCGGCGAGCACGTTGGCCACCTCGTGGACGAACTGCACCAGGTCGTTGGCCCGGTTGGCGTCCAACAGGTACATGAGGATCCACAGCCCGAGGATGACGGCCATGATGTCGGCGATCACCGCGATGGCCGTCCCGGCGCTGGAACCACTGCGAGTTCGAGGGGACATGACTTCCGTCTGGCCCCGGACGTCTGTTTGAAACCCCGCGGCGGCAGGTACGCCGACGGCCCCCCGCCCCGGGAAGAACCGGTGGGCGAGGGGCCGTCGGCGACGTACGGCCGGGCGGACGCGGTCAGCCGCGCTGGATGCCCGAGGTGTCCTGGAGGACGCCGCGGCGGCCGTCCTGCGTCTGCGCGACCAGGTTGGCGCCGCGCTGCTCGACCGCGAGGTACCAGGTGCCCGGCGCCAGTTCGGCGATAGGCGTGGGGCTGCCGTCCTCCGCGAACAGCGGACGCGGCACCGGCACGGCGAACCAGAACGGTGAGAAGTCCCCGGACGGCTGCGCCTGCTGGGGCGCCTGTGCCTGCTGCGGGGCCTGCGGCTGCGGCTGGCCCGGCTGGGGCTGGCCGCCACCGAAGGACTGGCCCGGCTGACCGGGCTGCCCCGGCTGGGCGCCGTACGGCTGCTGCTGCGCGCCCGGGTAGCCGTAACCACCCTGCGGCTGGCCGCCGTAGGGCTGCGGCGCGGCCGGACGGGCGGCCGGGATCAGGGAGCCCCTGAGCGCCGGCACCAGCGGGGTGGCGACGGCCGCGGCGGCCATGATCAGGGTGGCGATGAGGGCGAGGATCAGGCCCATGCCGAGATCCGGGCCTTCGGAGCTGCCGCCGCCGACGTTGTCGACACCGCTCGCCGGGTCGAAGACGTTGCCCAGGGCGCTCCACGCGGCGAAGATCGTGAAAGCGATGCCGAACTGGCCGAGGTCGAGGCCGGCGACCTTCTTGGGCTGCGGCAACCCCCGGGCCACCACGATGAGCGCGGCGCCGATGATGCCCGCCAGGACGACACCGAGCACGACCGGTCCGCTGCCCCACAGGCTGGGCAGTTCGAGACCGTCGGGAGCGTCTTCGACGGAGTAGAGGCCGAGGAACGACGCGATGAACAGCAACACCGCTGCTCCGATCACCACGCCGTCGCCTCGAGTGAGGGAGCGGATATTCACTTCAGGTCCTTCGTAGGTCGTCTCGTCGTCGGTAGAGGCGTCGCTGTCACGATGTCGCCGAAAGGTTCCGGTGTGAAGCGCGGGGGTGGCCCCTCATCGTACGGATGACACTATCGTCCGCACCTCGGGCCTGTCCCCGGGGATCGGCGCGCTGATCGCTACCCGCGCAGGAAACTCACGATTCCCTCAGACATCCCTTGCGCCGCCTTCTGCCGCCACGCGCCGCTGGTCAGCAGCGCCGCGTCCTCGCCGTCGCGCATGTTGCCGCACTCGATGAACACCTTGGGAACCGTTGACAGATTGAGACCGCCCAGGTCCGTGCGCGTCACCAGTCCGGTGCCGCCGCCGACGTAGTTGGAGGGCGCGCTGCCCGTGACGCGGACGAAGCTGCCCGCGATGCGCTCGCCGAGTTCGGCGGACGGGGCGACGATGGCGCGGGTGTCGGCCTCGCCGTCGTGCACGGAGCCCGGCAGGATCACGTGGAAGCCGCGGTTGCCGGCCCCCGACCCGTCGGCGTGGATCGAGACCGCGGCGTCGGCCTTCGCCTCGTTGCCGATCCGGGCCCGCTCGTCCACGCAGGGCCCGTACGGGCGGTCGTCGTCCTGCGTCAGCTTCACGGTCGCGCCCTGCTCCTCCAGGAGGGTGCGCAGCCGGTGGGCCACGTCCAGGGTGAACTTCGCCTCGGGCCAGCCCGCGTTGGTGGCCGTGCCCGTCGTGTCGCACTCCTTCCAGTGCGTGCCGACGTTCACCTTGCGGTTGATCTCGGAGGCGTGCTGGAAGTTGCCCGGGTTGTGGCCCGGGTCGATGACGACGACCTTCCCCTTGAGGGGGCCGGTCGCCGGGGCGGCGGGCGCGGACTTCGACGCGGAGGCCGAGGCGGACGGCTCGTCGGCGGTGCGCGAAGGGGATGTGCTCGCCGGTCCCTTGGCGTCGTCGGGCGGGGACTCGGAACCGGGGGACGGCGCCGCCGAAGTCCGCGCGCCCTCCGCGCGGTCCGCACCGCCGCCGCTCCCGTCGTCCGGGCCGGCGACCGCCGCGTACACCCCCCAGCCGAGCAACGCCCCGGGCACGAGCGCCGCGATCGCCACGGTCAGCGGGCGGCGCAGCGGGGAGCGGCGGGGCTGGGGTGGTTCGAAGTCCGGGCCTGTGTACGACACGTCAGCGACTCTAACCGGGCCCTCAGATCCCCGCGCCCGTTCGCCGCAGGACGCGCAGCGAGTCGGTCACGGAGACCTCGGTGAACGCCCCGGACGCCAGCGCCCTGAGGTACACGCGGTACGGGGCCTGGCCGGTGAACTCGTCGGCCGGGTCCGGGAAGACGTCGTGGACGACCAGCAGGCCGCCGTCGGCGACGTGCGGGGCCCAGCCCTCGTAGTCGGCGGTCGCGTGCTCGTCGGTGTGGCCGCCGTCGATGAACACGAGGCCGACAGGTGAGTTCCAGACCGACGCCACCTGGGGCGAGCGGCCGACCAGGGCCACCACGTGCTCCTCGAGACCGGCCCGGTTGAGGGTGCGGCGGAAGGTGGGGAGGGTGTCCATCACGCCCAGTTCGGGATCGACCGTCTCCGGGTCGTGGTACTCCCAGCCCGGCTGCTGCTCCTCGCTGCCCCGGTGGTGGTCGACGGTGAGCGCGGTCACCCCGGCCCGGCGGGCGGCGTCGGCGAGCAGGACGGTGGAGCGTCCGCAGTACGTGCCGACCTCCAGCAGCGGCAGCCCCAGCCCACCGGCCTCCACGGCCGCCGCGTACAGCGCGAGGCCCTCGTGCGCGGGCATGAACCCCTTCGCGGCCTCGAAGGCGGCCAGGACGGCGGAGGCGGGTGCGGGGGCGGCTGAGGCCGCGGACGCTGCGGTCATGGGGGGCCTTTCGGTGGTGCGGGCGCGGGGGACGGCTGACGTGCCGGGTGCGGGCGTACGGCGCCCCATGCTGCCGCACCCCCCGCCGCGTGGTGCGACGGGGGGTGCGTGGGCCGGAGCGGGTGTGCGGGGAGGGGTGCGGTCAGGCGGAGACCGTCTCGCCCGGCAGGGACAGGTCCAGGTCGACCGGGTGCTCGCCGGTGTGGGTCGCCGACTGTGCGAGCGGGCCGTGGCCCGTGGCGCGGGCGGCCAGGACGTACGGCCCCGAGGCGGGGACGGCGAGGGCGTAGCCGCCGTCGCCGGCGGAGAGCGTCGCGCCCGCCTGGCGGCCGTGCCGGTCGATCAGCGTGACCTTGGCACGGGCGACGGGGACGCCGTCGGCGGTCAGCACCCGGCCGCGGAAGCCGGACAGCTCCGCGTCGGACGGGAACTCGCCGGCCAGCGCCCGCTCGGCGCGGGCCAGGTTCGCGTCCTCCTCGCTGCTCGCGCGCAGCCGCGTGGTCGCCGCCGGGCTGCGACGGGGGAGGAAGAACGCCAGGGCCAGGCCCACGGCGACCGCGGCGGTGGCGATCAGGAACGAGACGCGGAAGCCGTGCATGGTGGGGACGGCGACGCCGCCCACGTCGTTCGCCGTGTTGGCCAGCACCATGCCGATGACGGCGCTCGACACCGACGTACCGATGGACCGCATCAGGGTGTTGAGGCCGTTGGCCGCGCCCGTCTCCGAGGCCGGGACCGCGCCGGTGATCAGCGCGGGGAGGGAGGAGTAGGCGAGGCCGATACCGGCGCCGATCAGGACCGAGGTGACGACGGTCTGCCAGGCGGCGCTCATCAGGCCGAGGCCGCCGCCGTAACCGACCGCGATGATCAGCAGGCCGGCGATCAGGGTGGTGCGGGGGCCGTAGCGGGCGGAGAGGCGGGCGTAGACCGGCGCGGTGAACATCATCGTCAGGCCCAGCGGGGCCACGCACAGGCCCGCGACGACCATTGACTGGCCGAGGCCGTAGCCGGTCTCCGAGGGCAGCTGGAGGAGCTGCGGCAGGACGAGCGAGATGACGTAGAAGGCGACGCCGACCATGATCGAGGCGAGGTTGGTGAGCAGGACCTCGCGGCGGGCGGTGGTACGCAGGTCGACCAGCGGGGCGGCGACGCGCAGCTCCATCAGTCCCCACAGGAACAGGACCACGGCGGCGGCCGCGAACAGGCCAAGCGTGGTGGGCGAGGACCAGCCCCAGTCGCTGCCCTTGGTGATGGGCAGGAGGAAGAGGACCAGGCCGGCGGAGAGGCCCAGCGCGCCCGGCAGGTCGAAGGAGCCCTTCGCGCGCAGCGGGGACTCCGGTACGACGAGCAGGGTCAGGGCGATGGCGAGGACACCGAGGCCGGCGGCGCCGTAGAACAGGGCGTGCCAGTCGGTGTGCTGCGCGACCAGGGCCGCGGCGGGCAGCGCCAGGCCGCCGCCGACGCCGATCGAGGAACTCATCAGCGCCATCGCCGAGCCGAGCCGCTCGCGGGGGAGCATGTCGCGCATCAGGCCGATGCCGAGGGGTATCGCCCCCATCGCGAAACCCTGGAGGGTGCGGCCGACGATCATCGGGAGCAGCGCGTCGGTGAAGGCGCTGACCAGTGCGCCCACCACCATCACCGACAGGCTGGCGATCAGCATGCGGCGTTTGCCGAACAGGTCGCCGAGCCGGCCCATGATCGGCGTGGCCACGGCTCCGGACAGGAGCGTGGAGGTCAGGACCCAGGTGGCGTCGCTGGGTGACGTGTCGAGGAGTCGGGGCAGGTCCTTGATGACCGGGACGAGCAGGGTCTGCATCACCGCGACGACGATGCCCGCGAAGGCGAGCACCGGGACGGTGGCCCCGGTCGCTCGCCGGGCGGGTTCGTCGGTCGTCGTGGGGGACATGTGGTGGGGCCTCCAGGCCGGGTCGGCGGACGCGGTACGTGATCGTGTGATGTGTGCAGGTTGAACCTCGTGCGCCGGGGCAACTATTCCGTTGCTTCGAGTCCCTAACGAATTCTTGACCGTCTCTTGGGACGAGGTATCTCCTGGGTCGCTGGACCTGGGCCGGTCCGGGGCCGAAATGCCGATGCAAGGGGCGCTTCCGGGTTGAGACCATGACACTCATGCTCGAATCCACCGGTGCCTCCGTCACCGCCCGAATATCCGCCCGCCGCAACCCTCCCCCCACCTGGCTGGTCGTCGCGCTCGCCTGCGCCGGACAGTTCCTGGTCGTGCTCGACGTGTCCGTCGTCAACGTCGCCCTGCCGTCGATGCGGACCGACCTGGGCCTGAGCGCGCAGGGCCTGCAGTGGGTGGTCAACGCCTACGCCATCGCCTTCGCCGGCTTCATGCTGCTCGGCGGCCGGGCCGGTGACCTCTACGGACGCAAGCGGATGTTCCTCGTCGGGCTCGGGCTGTTCACCCTTGCCTCGCTGGGCGGCGGGTTCGCGCAGGAGGGCTGGCAGCTGCTGCTCGCCCGGGCCGTGCAGGGGCTGGGCGCGGCGGTGCTGGCGCCGTCGACGCTGACGATCCTGACCGCGGCGGTGCCCGAGGGGGCGGCGCGGGCCCGGGCGATCGCGACCTGGACCGCCGTGGGCGCGGGCGGCGGCGCGGCGGGCGGTCTGGTGGGCGGCGTCCTGGTGGACGGGCTGTCGTGGCGCTGGGTGCTGCTGATCAACGTTCCGGTGGGCGCGGTGGTGCTGGCCGGTGCCGTGGTGTGGCTGGCCGAGAGCCGGGCCGGGGAGCGGCGGCGGCTCGACCTGCCGGGCGCGATGCTGGTGACCGCCGGTCTGGCCACGCTGGCCTACGGCATCTCGCAGACCGAGTCCGAGGGGTGGGCCTCGGCGGCGGCGCTCGTGCCGCTGCTCGCCGGGCTCCTGCTGCTGGGACTGTTCCTCCTCGTCGAGGCGCGGACGGCGGCGCCGCTGATGCCGCCGGGGCTGCTGCGGCTGCGGTCGGTGGCGTCGGCGAACGTGGCGATGCTGGTGTCCGGGTCGTCGATGTTCGCCATGTGGTTCTTCATGACCCTGTACGCGCAGAACGTGCTCGGGTACTCGCCGCTGGAGGCCGGTGCCGCCCTGGTGCCCAGCTCCCTGGCGGTGGTCCTCGGGTCCAAGCTGGCGCCGCGCTTCATGCCGGTGCTCGGGGCGCGGAACGTGGCCGTGCTGGGCACCCTGGTGGCGGCGGCCGGCTTCGGCTGGCAGTCGACGATGAGCGCGGACGGGGCGTACGTGACCGCGATCATGGTCCCGGGGGTGCTGATGATGCTGGGGGCCGGGCTGGCGGCGACTCCGCTGGCGTCGCTCGCCATCTCCGGTGCGGGGGCCGGGGACGCGGGGCTGGTCTCCGGGTTGATCAACACCTCCCGGACGATGGGGGGTTCGCTGGGGCTCGCGGTGATGTCGACGATCGCGGCGGCACGGGCCGGTGGGGAGGACGCGGGGCCGGTGGCGCTGACGGAGGGGTACGCGCTGGTGTTCCGCACGGGGGCGGCGGTGCTGGTCGCGGGGGCGGTGCTGATGTGGGCGTGGCTGCCGGCGGGGGAGCGGGGGAAGAAGGCGGAGGAGAAGGCTGCGTGAGGGACCCGGCGGTCCGGGTCAGACCCAGCCCTGGCGTCTGGCCTCGCGCAGTGCCTCCGTGCGGTTGCGGGTGGCGGTCTTGCCGATGGCCGAGGAGAGGTAGTTGCGGACCGTGGACTCGGACAGGTGCAGGGCGCCGGCGACGTCGGCCACGGTCGCGCCGTCGGCGGAGGCCCGGAGCACGTCGCACTCGCGGGCGGTGAGCGGGTTGGGGCCGGCGCTGAGCGCGGCGGCGGCGAGCGTGGGGTCGACGACCGTCTCGCCGGCCAGGACGCGGCGGACCGCGCCGGCCAGCTCCTCCACGGGGCCGTCCTTCACCAGGAAACCGGCGGCGCCGGCCTCCATGGCTCGGCGGAGGTAGCCGGGGCGGCCGAAGGTGGTCAGGATCAGCACCCGGCAGCCGGGAGCGCGCTCCCGCAGCTCGGCGGCGGCGTCGAGGCCGCTGCAGCCCGGCAGTTCGATGTCGAGGAGGGCGACGTCCGGGCGGTGCGTGAGCGCGGCGCCGACGATCTCGTCGCCGGCCGACACCTGGGCGACGACCTCGATGTCCTCCTCCATGCCGAGCAGCAGCGCGAGGGCGCCGCGCATCATGCCCTGGTCCTCGGCGAGGAGGACGCGGATGGGGTGGGGTGTGTCGGTCACGGGGCCAGGGTAGAGGGGGGTGCCCGCGGCGCCTGTGCGCGTCCCCTTCCCGCCGTGCGCGGTTCTCCCGCCGTGCGCGGTGCGCAGTCTCCGGTCGGGGCCGCGCCGTCGCGCGCGACTGCGGGCGGTGCGCCGTTGCGCCGCGGGGCTGCGGACCCTGGCTGCGGGCAGTCGTGCCTCCCCCAGTGCCTGAACGGCCTGGGAGGTACCTCAGGGCGGCACGGGCGGGCGGTGTTGGGCACCTCCCGCTCGAGCAAGCCGAGAGTGGGGGGGGGGAGGCACCTCGCAGCGCCGGGTTGCGCGCCCCCCCCCGCTACACCTCCCCGCCGGAGACGACCGGCAGCACCGCCGTCACCGAGAAGCCACCCCCCGCCCCGGCGCCGGCGGTCAGTGAGCCGCCCGCCGTGGCGAGCCGTTCCGTCAGCCCGGTCAGCCCCGTCCCGGGGCCGGAGGACGTGCCGCCGCCGTCGTCCGTCACCGTCAGCCGGACCCGCTCCGCACTGCCCGACACCGCGATCTCGCACCGGCTCGCCCCGCTGTGCCGTACGACGTTGGTGACCGCCTCCCGTACCACCCAGCCCAGCAGCGCCTCGGCCTGCGGCGGCAGCGGTGGGCCGGAGCGGTGGACCACCGGCTCCACGCCGGCCGCGCTCAGTGCGGACCGGGCCCGGTCCAGCTCCGTGCCGAGGCTGCCTTCGCGGTAGCCGGTGACCGCCTCGCGGACCTCGGTCAGCGCCTGGCGGCCGACCGCCTCGATGTCGGTGATCTGGGTCAGGGCCGCGTCCGGGTCGCGGGGTGCCAGGCGCCGCGCCGCCTCCGACTTGACCACGATCACCGACAGGGTGTGTCCGAGCAGGTCGTGCAGGTCGCGGGAGAAGCGCAGCCGCTCCTCCGCCACCGCGCGGGCGGCCAGTTCCTCGCGGGCGGCCCGCAGTTGCCGTACCGCGTCGGACAGGCTCAGGATCGCGGCCGTCACCATGGTGGACAGGAAGGTCCCGTAGGCGATGTTCAGGCCGGTCCAGCCGTCCTTGAGGCCACCGACCGTGCCCGCCAGTGCCGCCAGCGCACCGCCCCAGCGGCCCAGCCGCCGGCCGCGCAGCGCCGCGCCCGCGGCCAGGCCGAGCAGGAGGAAGAAGAGCAGCCAGGTGCCGCCGTAGGCCAGCGAGAGCGCGCAGGTCAGCACGGTCATGGCGGCGAGGGCCAGGCGGGTGGACGGCGACTTGCGCAGTTCCTGGTCGAAGGAGCGGAAGGCCACGTAGATGTAGAGGGAGTTGAAGGCGAGCAGGCCCAGGCCGCCGAGCCAGGGGTTGGAGGTGCGGCCCTGGAGGATGCTGGCGAGGCTGCCCAGGCCCAGCAGCAGCCAGGGCAGGAGGGTGAAGCCGGTGGGGGGCGGTCCGATGGGCTCGGGGCGTTCGCCGGGTTCGGACGGGTCGGGCCGCCGGGCCAGGTGCCACGCGTCCAGGCGGCACGAGAGCCGGCGCAGCCGGCCTTGCTTCCCGCTCATGGCCGTCGTTTCCCCTCCGGCGAATCGCTCAGTCGTTTGCCGTGGCGCGGCGGTAGGACAGGACGGCGTACGTCCCGAACGCCAGCAGCCACGCCGCCAGTACGAGAATCCCACCCGGGGGCGGCGCGTGCCCCGTGGCGACCGACGTGCCCAGCTCGGCGAAGCGGTTGGCCGGCGTGTACGCCGAGGCCGTGCGCAGCCACTCCGGGAACAGGGCGAGCGGGAACCACAGTCCGCCCAGGACCGCCAGGCCCAGGTTGGCCACCATGTTGACCACGCCCGTGGTCTGGCCGGTCAGCCGGTAGCCGTTGCCCAGGCCGAGCAGGGTGAAGGGGAGTGAACCCAGCCAGAGGAGGAGCGCCAGCGCCGCCCACTGCCAGGCGGCCAGCCGTACGCCGTTGAGCAGGCCGCCGGCGGCGAGTACGGCGGCGATGGCGGGGAGCACGGTGACCGAGGCGGTCAGGGTCCGGCCCACCACGACCTGGTGCGGCCGCATCGGCGTCACCCGCAGTTGCCGCAGCCAGCCGATCGCCCGGTCCTCGGCGACCCCGCCGCCGGTGTTGAGGGCCGAACCGACCGCGCCGTAGGCGGCCATGCCGACCATCGCGGCGGTCTTCCAGCCGCCCGTGCCGCCGTCCCCGAGGTTGGTGAAGAGCAGGTACATCAGGACGGGCACGGCGACGCCGCCGACGACGAAGCCGGGGTCGCGCAGGGTGCGGCGGACCTCCAGGCGCAGGTAGTCCCTCATCGGGCGGCCTCCGTTCCCGTACGGGCGTGCGCGGTCGTCGTCAGGGCCAGGAACGCGTCGTCCAACGACGCCGGGGCGACCTCCAGGCCGCGGATCGCGCCGAGTTCCGCGAGGGCCACCACGGTGGCGTCGGAGTCGTCGGTGCGCAGGTGGACGCGGTCTCCCCGGACGTCCATGGCGCGTACGCCCGGCAGCAGCGTCAGGTCCGCGGCGGGGCGGCCGTGCAGGTCGAACGAGACGCGGCTGCCGCCGGCCGCCCGGCGCAGCTCCTCGCCGGTGCCGTCCGCGACGATCCGGCCCCGGTCGACGACCAGAACGCGGTCGGCGTGCGCCTCGGCCTCCTCCAGGTAGTGGGTGGAGAAGAGGACCGTGCTGCCGCGCCGGGCGTACGCCCGCATCGACTCCCAGAAGGTGTGCCGGGCCTCCACGTCGAGGGCCGCCGTGGGCTCGTCCAGGACGAGCAGGCCGGGGTTGCCGGCCAGCGCGACCGCGAACCGGACGCGCTGGGTCTGCCCGCCGGACAGCCGGTCCACGCGGCGCCCGGTCAGATGGGCGATCCCAGCCAGCTCCAAGGCCCGGTGGACGGGCATCGGGGCAGGGTAGCGGCCGGCCACGAAGGTGATCAGCTCGCCCACCGTGACCCGGGGTACCGCCCGGGTCTCCTGGAGCATGGCGCCCACCCGGCCGGCCCGCACGGCCTTGTCGGGCGGTCCGCCGAAGAGCTCCACCGTGCCGGTGTCCGGCTCGCACAGGCCGAGCAGCAGCGCGATCGCCGTCGACTTCCCCGCGCCGTTGCGTCCGAGCAGCGCGACCGTCCCGCCCCCCGCGATCTCCAGGTCGACGCCGTCGACGGCACGGACGGCGCCGTACGCCTTGGCCGCCGCGGAGAAGGAGACGGCGGGGGTGGTGCGGTGTGTCGTCCTCGGTCCGGGTGCCATACGGGCGACGCTACGGAGAGGGGCGGGGCGGGCGGCAGATGCGGTTGTCCGGTCTTCGGCGGGACAAATGTCACGGGTGGCCGGCCCCTGTCACGGGTCGTCCCGGTCCCGTACGGTCGTGGCAGTCCGTGATCGTCTTCTCGAACGGGGGCAGGAGAGCCGTGCCCATCGACGCAGCCCGGGCGCTCGCCGCCGCCCCCCGTGTCCGTGAGATCGCCTGGGACCACAAGGACGTCCTGCTCTACCACCTCGGCATCGGCGCCGGCCCGCCCGCCACCGATCCCCGCGAACTGCGCTACACCCTGGAGTCCCGGCTGCGGGTGCTGCCGAGCTTCGCGACGGTCGCGGGCGGCGGGCCGCCCGGCGTGATCGGCGCGCTGTCCGTGCCCGGCGTCGACGTCGACCTGGCCGGCGTCCTGCACGGAGGGCAGCGGCTGCGGGTGCACCGGCCGGTTCCCGTGCGCGGCCGGGCGCGTGCGGCCTCGCGGATCACCGCCGTGTACGACAAGGGCACCGCCGCCGTCCTCGTCCTGCGCACCGAGGCCGCGGACGCGGACGGGCCGCTGTGGACGGACGAGGCCGAGGTCTTCGTGCGCGGGGAGGGCGGCTGGGGCGGTGAGCGGGGGCCGTCCGGCCGTCCCGGACCGGCGCCGCAGCGAGCACCGGACCGGGTGGCCGAGCGGGCGGTGCGCGAGGACCAGGCCCTGCTCTACCGGCTCTCCGGCGACTGGAACCCCCTGCACGCCGACCCCGAGTTCGCCGCGCGGGCCGGCTACGAGCGGCCCGTCCTGCACGGGCTGTGCAGCTACGGCGCCGCCCTCAAGGCGGTCGTGGACACGCTGCTCGACGGTGACGCGGGCCGGGTGCGGGAGTACGGGGCGCGGTTCGCCGGGGTGGTGTACCCGGGCGAGACGCTGCGGGTGCGGATGTGGCGGGCGGCCGGGCCGGAGGAGGGCGGGAGCGTGCGGGTGGAGGTGCGTGTGCGGGAGCGGGACGACGCGGTCGTGCTCGCCGACGCGGTGGTGCGGTACCTGTGACGGCTCCGGCCCCCGTCCCGCGATGCGCTGGACGGGGGCCGGAGCCGTGTGCCGTGTGTGCTCGCCGAGCCGTCAGGCGGCCGTTTCGGACTCCTCGGCCGGCTTGCGGTGGCGGCCCCGCGGCGCCTGGGCGCCGTCCTGGCTGGACACCGGTCCCCGGTGCCTGCCGTGGCCGCTCTCGATCTCGGTTACGTCGGCGCCGTCGGCCTGCGTGGGCTGGGTCGTGCTGGCGTCGTTCATCGGAAGGAATTCACCCCGTCAACATGATCTTTCCTACAGCCGGGCGAGTCTAACCGGCACCCTGAGGGGCGAATCCAGGCGGCCGCGCCAACCGGCACTACTTCGTTACAAGCCGTGCCAGCGGGGCCTGTTGCAGCGGTACGGGGCGTGGTGGGCAGGGAGCCGGGGCCTCCGGTTCCGTCGTGTTCCGCGTGCCCTCCGGGGCGGGCGCGGGCGGCTCGTCGAGGGCCTGGGCGGGCGGCTCGTGGGGAGCGGGAGGGGAAGTCGGAGCGGAAGTGGAAGCCTCCGTCTCCGCCGTCTCCCGCCCGCCGTCCGCTCCCCGTGGTGCGGGCAGCCGCGCCACCCCGCACGGCGACTGCGGCGTGGCGCACGGCAGCCGCAGCTCCCCGTCCGCGGTCCACAGCCCGGCACCGGTCAACCAGCCCGCGGGCGCCGGAAGGTGACGCACCCGGCGTTCGGCGGGCCGCCACACCGCGACCCAGGTGCCGAGCGCGCCGTCCACCCGCAGTGCCACCGCGCACCGTTCCGGCGTCAGCGCCTGGCCCGGCTGGATCGCGAACGGCGTCACCACGCAGTCCGGCAGCCGCAGGCACTCCGGGAAACGCACCGGCAGCGTGCTGCCCAGCACCCCCCAGCCCAACCGTTCCTGCCCGGGGGAAGGCGCGTCCGAGCGGATCAGCACCAGCCCGCTGTCCGGGTCGGCCAGCAGTATCCGGTCGTCGCTGTCCGCGGCGATCTGCAGCAGCGGGGACACCTCGCCGTCCCGCTCCAGGTCCAGTACGACCGCCTTGGTGCGCCCGCCCGTCTCCCGGTCCACGGCCAGTATCCGGCCCGTGCGGTCCAGCCAGACCCCGCCCGAGCAGCGCCCGGGGATCTCGGCCAGCCGCTCGGGCCCGAACGCGCCGCCCGCCACCTGCCACAGCACCGTGGAACGGGGACCGGCGGCGAGGGCGTACGCACGCTCCCCGCCCGGGGCCGGGGGCAGCAGCCGCAGCCCGGTGGCGCCCCCCGGGCACTCGACCGCGCCGAGGGGCTGCTCGCCGGTGCCGGGGTCGGTCGGGTACAGCAGGGAGAAGAAGTGCCGTCCGGTCGCCACCCGGTGGACCAGGACCCGCCCGTCGCCCATCGGCTGCACCTCGGTGCCGGGCTCCTCGGGTTGGTTGCCGGGCAGCGGCACCGCGTACGGTTCGGGGCCGTCCAGGGTCCAGCGCTCCGGGTACCAGGAGTCCCCGCGACGGGCCAGGCGCGCGGCGTAGGCGCCCTCGGCGGTGATGGTGCAGCCCGCCGGTGGCGGGCCGTCGTTCCCGGGCGCCGCCGAAGGTTCGATAGCACAGGCTGTCATCGTTCGGTCACCTCCGGCGACGAAGGTAGTTTTCGCACGCACGGGCGGGGGACCGGCGAGCGTCCGCATCACACGTACGTGTGGCACAGGAACGATTCGCCTGAGGGTTGGGCGGGGTGTGTGCTGGGCCCGGCCCGAGCGGAGCCGGGCGGCCGCCGCGGGTACGACGGCGCAGTACAGGCAGGTAGCCTTGCACCCGTGCCCCGTCTGTCAGAAGTCATCGCCGCGCTGGAGAACCTGTGGCCCGCCGAGCGGGCCGAGTCCTGGGACGCGGTCGGCACCGTCGTGGGCGACCCCGGCCAGGAGGTCTCCCGGGTCCTGTTCGCCGTCGACCCGGTCCAGGAGATCGCCGACGAGGCGGTGAAGCTGGGCGCCGACCTGCTCGTCACCCACCACCCGCTGTACCTGCGCGGGACGACCACGGTCGCGGCCTCCACCTTCAAGGGCCGCGTGGTGCACACGCTCATCAAGAACGACGTCGCCCTGCACGTCGCCCACACCAACGCCGACACCGCCGACCCGGGTGTCTCCGACGCGCTGGCCGGCGCCCTCGACCTGCGCGTCGTACGGCCCCTGGTGCCGGACCCGGCCGACCCGCACGGGCGTCGGGGGCTCGGCAGGGTGTGCGAGCTGGAGCACCCGCTGACCGTCCGCGAGCTCGCCGCCCGCGCCGCCGAACGGCTGCCCGCCACCGCGCAGGGCATCCGCGTCGCCGGCGACCCGGAGGCCACCGTCCGCACGGTCGCCGTCAGCGGCGGTTCCGGCGACAGCCTCTTCGACCACGTCCGGGCGGCCGGCGCCGACGCCTTCCTCACCGCGGACCTGCGCCACCACCCGGCCTCGGAGGCCCGCGCCCACAGTCCCCTCGCGCTGCTCGACGCGGCGCACTGGGCCACCGAGTGGCCCTGGTGCGAGCTGGCCGCCGCCCAGCTCGACGAGATCTCCGACCGGGAGGGATGGGACCTCAGGGTCCACGTCTCCAAGACGGTCACCGACCCCTGGACCGCCCACGCGGCGTCCGCCCCGACCTCCGACGCAATGGGAGCCCCCAACTGAAAGCCGAGCCCGCCGACCAGATCCGACTGCTGGACGTCCAGGCCCTCGACGTCCGGCTCCAGCAGCTCGCGCACAAGCGCAGGTCCCTGCCCGAGCACGCCGAGATCGAGTCGCTGACCAAGGACCACACCCAGCTGCGCGACCTGCTCGTGGCCGCGCAGACCGAGGAGAGCGACTGCGCCCGCGAGCAGACCAAGGCCGAGCAGGACGTGGACCAGGTGCGCCAGCGCGCCACCCGCGACCAGCAGCGCCTGGACTCCGGCGCCGTCACCTCCCCGAAGGACCTGGAGAACCTCCAGCGCGAGATCGTCTCCCTCGCCAAGCGGCAGGGCGACCTCGAGGACGTCGTCCTGGAGGTGATGGAGCGCCGCGAGTCCGCGCAGGAGCGGGTCGCCGAGCTGACCGAGCGGGTCGGCTCCGTGCAGGGCAGGCTCGACGACGCCGCCGCGCGCCGGGACACGGCCGTCGGGGAGCTGGACGCCGAGGCGGCCTCGGTGGCCAAGGAGCGCGAGGTCATCGCCGCCTCCGTCCCCGCCGACCTGCTGGGGCTCTACGACAAGCTGCGCGAGCAGCAGGGCGGCGTCGGCGCGGCCAAGCTGTACCAGCGCAGCTGCCAGGGCTGCCGCCAGGAGCTGGCGATCACCGAGCTGAGCGAGATCCGCTCGGCGGCGCCCGACACGGTCGTACGCTGCGAGAACTGCCGCCGCATCCTGGTGCGCACGGCGGACTCCGGCCTGTAGGGAGCCGGTTCGGTGGCAGATCCGGTGACGGAGGCGGGTGCCGGCCCCGTGCGGGAGTTCGTGGTCGAGGCCGACGGCGGGTCACGGGGCAACCCGGGGCCCGCGGGCTACGGCGCGGTGGTGCTGGACGCGGCGACGGGGCAGACCCTGGTCGAGGCGGCCGAGTACCTGGGCGTCGTCACGAACAACGTGGCCGAGTACCGGGGCCTGCTGGCCGGTCTGCGCGCGGCGCGGGAGCTGGACCCGGACGCGGCCGTCCACGTCCGCATGGACTCCAAGCTCGTGGTCGAGCAGATGTCGGGCCGCTGGAAGATCAAGCACCCCGACATGAAGCCGCTGGCGGCCGAGGCGGCGCGGATCTTCCCGCCCGGGCGGGTGACGTACGAGTGGATCCCGCGCGCCGGCAACAAGCACGCCGACCGCCTGGCCAACGAGGCGATGGACGCGGGGGCGCGCGGCGAGCAGTGGTCGCCGTCGGCGTCGACGGCGGAGCTGGACGCGGGGCACTCCGCGGGTGGGCGTGGCGCGGCGGGCACCGAAGCCGCCGGCTCGGCGGCGCCGGAATCCGGTGTCGGCTCGGCACTGCCGGGAGCGGCCGTACCGGCTGCCGAGGCCCCCGCAGTGCCGGAGGCTTCCGCAGTGCCCGAAGCCGCCGCGCCGGGAGCCGTCGGGCCGGAAGTCCCCGCCTCCAGAGCTGCCGGGCCGGAAGTCTCCGCTCCCGAAGTCGCCGCCTCCGCCGACGTCCGCGCCGCGAGGACGGTCGCCTCGCCCGGCTGGGGGCCGCCCGACATGGGCGCCCCCGCCACCTTCGTCCTGCTGCGGCACGGGGAGACGCCCCTGACGCCGCAGAAGCGCTTCTCCGGGAGCGGCGGCAGCGACCCGTCCCTGTCGGCCGCCGGCCGTGAACAGGCCGAGAAGGTCGCCGGGAGTCTTGCCCGGCGCGGCACGGTCCAGGCGATCGTGGCCTCACCGCTGGCCCGCACCCGCGAGACAGCCGGCATCGTCGCCGCCCGTCTCGGCCTGGAGGTGCGGGTCGAGGAAGGCCTGCGGGAGACCGACTTCGGCGCGTGGGAGGGGCTGACCTTCGGCGAGGTGCGCGAGCGCTACCCCGACGACCTGAACGCCTGGCTCTCCTCCCCGGACGCGGAGCCGACCGGCGGCGGCGAGAGCTTCGCGGCGACCGGCGCCCGGGTCGCCGCCACCCGCGACAGGCTGGTCGCGGCGTACGCGGGCCGCACGGTGCTGCTGGTCTCCCACGTGACGCCGATCAAGACGTTCGTCCGCCTCGCGCTGGGTGCCCCGCCCGAGTCGCTGTTCCGCATGGAGCTGTCGGCGGCGTCGCTGTCGGCGGTGGCGTACTACGCGGACGGCGGCGCGAGCGTCCGCCTGTTCAACGACACGTCCCACCTGCGCTGAGCCCCGCCGCCGCCCGGGCCAGCGCCGCCACGCGCTCCCAGTCACGGCCGGCCACGGCGTCCTTCGGAAGCATCCAGCTGCCCCCGACGCAGCCGACGTTGGGCAGCGCCAGGTACTCCGGTGCCGAGGCCGGGGTGATGCCGCCCGTCGGGCAGAAGCGGGCCTGCGGCAGCGGCGCGGCGAGCGCCTTGAGGTAGGCGGTGCCGCCCGCGGCCTCGGCCGGGAAGAACTTCATCTCCCGCACCCCGCGCTCCAGCAGCGCCACCACCTCGGACGTGGTCGACACCCCCGGCAGGAAGGGCACCCCGGACGCCCGCATCGCCTCCAGCAGCGCCTCCGTCCACCCCGGGCTGACCAGGAACCGCGCCCCGGCCGTCACGACCTCCTCGACCTGCTGAGCCGTGATGACGGTGCCCGCGCCGACCACCGCGTCCGGCACCTCGGCGGCGATCGCCCGGATCGCGTCGAGCGCGGCCGGCGTCCGCAGCGTCACCTCGATCGCGGGCAGCCCGCCGGCGACGAGCGCACGGGCGAGCGGCACGGCGTCCGCGAGGTCGTCGACGACCACCACGGGTACGACGGGGGCGAGGTCCAGCACCGAGGCGGAGGCGGCGGGGGAGGAGGGCAGCGGTGAACTCATGCCCTCATCGTGCCGCCGTAGAGCATCACGTGCAACGCGCGTTGCGGTCTGTGCAACGAATGGCCCGGTCGCTTCAGTGAACGTCCGCCACCAGTACGTCCAGCGACCACGCCTTCCCCGCCTTGGCCGGTGCCTCCGCCTCCACCTCGTACCCGAGGTCCCGCAGCGTCTCCACCAGCTCGGCGGGCCCCTCCGGCGCACTCCCGGACGTCAGCAGACTCCGCACGATCCGGCCCTTGGTCGCCTTGTTGAAGTGGCTGACGACCTTCCGGGTCGGCGCGTGCAGCACCCGCACGGTCGCCGTCCGCCCGGCGACCTCCCCCTTCGGCTTCCACGCCGCCGCGTACGCCGCCGAACGCAGGTCGAGCACCAGCCCGTCCCCGGCCGCCTCCGGCAGCACCTCGGCCATCGGCGCCCGCCAGTACGCGCCCAGCGCCCCGAGCCCCGGCAGCTTCACGCCCATCGAGCACCGGTAGGAAGGAATCCGGTCGTTCACGCGCACCGCGCCCCACAGCCCGGAGAACACCAGCAGCCACCGCGCGGCCCGCTTCCTGGCCGCCGTGTCCAGCGAGGCCAGGTCCAGAGCGTCGTACAGCACGCCGGTGTAGATCTCCCCGGCCGGACGCGCCCCCGCCGTCCGCAGCTCCGCGTTCTTGGCGACCTCGCCGCGCAGCCCCTGGCTCAGCCCGAGCACCTCGCGCGCCTTCTCCTCGTCCCCGGCGCACAGCTCGACCAGCTCCCCGAGGACGGTCTCCCGGGCGGGGGCGAGCCCCGGCAGCGACAGCGACTCCGGCTTCAGCGGAGCGCCCCGGCCGGACGCGGCCTTCCCCTCGGACGGCGGCAGCAGGACAAGCACACGTACTCCTTCACTTCGAGCTCTGGCCCTCGGTCAGGGTACGGCGTAGCCCTCCCGTGCCTGGCCGACGGCCCGTACGAGCTCCCCGGGATGGTCGGCGTGGAAGCGCACGACACGTACCTCGTGCCGCCGCCCGAAGAAGGCGGCATGGGTGACGGGCTCGATGAGTTCGAGGGTGACGGAGGTCTGCGCCCCCACGGCGAGATCGAGCTCACCCTCCGTCCGCTCCTGCGCCGTCCGCAGCTCCCGGCGCACGGACGCGATCCGCTCCAGCGGTATCCGCAGGTCGACGTGGACGGCCCGGCGGATCCGCAGCGTGCCGCCGACGGGGTCCAGGACGTGCGGCCGGACCACGGAAGCGGCGTGCAGCCCGATCACGACGACGATGGTGTACACGTCCAGGACCAGCACCACGTGGTGCACGGTGGGCCAGTCCCGCAGCAGCACGGACATCATCACGGTCTCGATCACGCACACGAACGCGAACCCGAACATCATCGCGCCCTGCCCCCGGGCGTACCCGAAGGCCGTCCCGCCGCCCACCGTCCCGTGGGTCCGCCGGCGCGCCCACAGCCACAGACTGGCCAGCAACCGCAACTCGTGCCGGACCGTGAGCCAGGGAATCCTCGCGAAGCGCGGGCCGCTCATGACCGCCGCCCCCGCGCGACGATCTCCAGGGCCAGCCGGATCGCCTCCGCCTGTCCCGGCGCGAAGTCGGCGTACATGACGCGCAGGAAGCTGTGATCGGAGTCGAGCTCGGCGCCCTCCTCGGGCAGCATCTGGGCGGGCAGGCACTCGGCGAGCACCCCGGCCGCCTCCGCCACTCGCGGATCGTCGACGTCGACGTCCGCCAGCTCGTCGAGCAGCGCGTACGCCCGATGCGCCTGTGCCACCGCCTCCGGCGAACCCAGGGCGCCACGCAGCGCGGCCAGCAGCCCCTCCCGGTCCTCCGGCGCCATCGTGCTCTCCAGCAGCGCCAGCATCTCGCGGTCCCGTACGGCCATGGGGGAGCCGGAGACGTCCCCCATCCCCGCGAACAGCTCGGCCAGCTCCGGCGAGACCGGCCCCTCGGCCGGCAGCCCGCCCTCCGCCGCCAGCAGCTCCTGCAGCCGCGCCCGGCGGTCCCGGATCGCCTCCTCCTGCCGCGCGAGGTCCGCGTCCAGTTCCTCCAGCACCTCGGTGAGATCCTTCCCGGCCTCGTCCGCGAGCACGTCCCGCACCTCCGCGAGCCCGAGCCCCAGCTCGGTCAGCCGCCGGATCCGGGCCAGCACGACGACGTGCCGCAGGGTGTACGTCCGATAGCCGTTGGCCAGCCGCTCCGGTTCGGGCAGCAGGCCCTGGTGGTGGTAGTGCCGCACGGTCCGCGTGGTGACGCCGACGACGTCGGCGAGTTCTCCGATCCGCATGGCTCCAGTAGAGACGTTGACGTTGCGGCAGGGTCAAGCGGACGCGGGTCCGGCTTCCGGACAGCGCCGCCGGTCCTGTGCCACGATCGAGAGAACGGTTTCCGATCTCACGGACAGGTGATCAGCCGATGTCCCAGTCTGGCGAGCGACCGAGGGAGGGGCGTGACATGACTGCCATGGCACACGAACCGATCACGCGGGACCTCTTGCTGGAGTGGTTTCTCGACCTGGACACCCCGGAGGGGTTCCGGGCGGAGCTGATCGAAGGGGAGATCGTGGTGACACCGCCACCGGACGGGGACCACGAGGACTACATCGGGCTGATCGTGAGCCAGGTGCACCGGCGATCCGTCACCGACATGCAGTTCTCCGGCAACAAGGGCCTCAAGCTGAAGAACGCCGACGGTCTCCTGGCGGACCATGTGATCCCTGACGGAACCTTCGCGCCCAGGAAGTCCAGGCTCTATCGCGGAGCCGAACCCTGGATGCCCTGCGACGGTGTATCACTGGTGCTGGAGGTGACCTCCACCAAGCCCAAGGCCGACCGCGAGGCCAAACGCCATGCGTACGCGCGCGGCGGCATCCCGTACCACCTGCTCGTCGACCGTCAGGAGTCGTCGATCACGTTGCTCGGCGACCCGGGCCACGACGACTACCGACAGCACTGCACCGTCGCCTTCGGAAAGCCGCTGACTCTGCCCGACCCCTTCTCCTTCGACCTGGACACCGCCGACCTCCTCTGAGCTCGTCCGGTCCCGTCCGCAGGTCACCCGCCCGCCCGGTACCATGGTCGACACGGCAGACGAGCCGGGCGGGCGGCCGCGTGGAGTCCCTTGCGGGACTTCCCGAGGAACGTCCGGGCTCCACAGGGCAGGGTGATGGCTAACGGCCACCCGGGGTGACCCGCGGGACAGTGCCACAGAAAGCAGACCGCCGGAGGCTTCGGCCCCCGGTAAGGGTGAAACGGTGGTGTAAGAGACCACCAGTGCCCAGGGCGACCTGGGCAGCTAGGTAAACCCCACCCGGAGCAAGGTCAAGAGGAGCGCCGTGAAAAGCGCTCTGCGCGGACGATCGAGGGCTGCCCGCCCGAGTCCGCGGGTAGACCGCTGGAGGCCGGTGGCAACGCCGGCCCTAGATGGATGGCCGTCGCCGGCGGGACCGCGAGGACCCGCCGGAACAGAACCCGGCGTACAGCCCGACTCGTCTGCCGCCTCTCACTTCCCCCCGCAGGGCGGTGCCCGCTCCGGCCCCGTCCGGTTCACCCGATCCCGGGCATCACCCGCTCCGCGATCAGCCGCAGCTGCGTGTCCACGTCCGCCGCCTCCGGCAGGTCCCGCCCCGTGAACGCCTTCACCAGAGCGCGGTCGGTGACGGCGCAGATCATGTGGTTGACGCCGCTGGGGGCGATGTCCCGTTCGATCTTCTCCCGGCACTCCTCGGGCGTGCCCGCGACGGAGAGGCGCTCGGCGATGGCCGGGGTGGTGAGTTCGATGCCGCGGGCCAGGTCGCCGGCGGCGATCGCGTCGATGACCGGCTTGAGCTCGGCGGGGTCGACGCCGTTGCGGAGGAGTTGCTCCTCCGGCATCGAGGACGCGTAGATGCCGACCATGCTGCGGGCCGCCTCCTTCGCGACCGCCGAGTCGGGGCCGGTCGCGAAGACCACCCAGGCGCCGATGTCCAGCGTGCGCCAGTCCTTCCCGGCGCGCTCCGCGCCCGCCCGGATGTGCCGCACCGCGTAGTCGTACGCCTCGCGGGTGTAGCTCAGGGCGTGGTGGCAGCCGTCCGACAGTTCGCCCGCCGCCTCGAAGGACCTCGGCCCCCGCATCGCGCCGAGCTTCAGCGGCAGCCGGTCCTGCACGGGGCGGGCGAACGTGAACAGGCCGTCGTAGGAGTAGAACTCGCCGTCGTGTGTGATGGCGCCCTCGTCGAGGAACGTGCGCATCACGTGCAGGGCTTCCTTGACGCGGGAGAGGGGCTTGGTGCGGGCCCAGTCGATGCGGTACTGGGCGAGCAGGCCGAAGTTGCCGCTGGACAGGACGCCTTCGGCGCGTCCGCCGGAGAGTTCGTCGAGGGTGGCGAGGGCCTGGGCGATCAGGGTCGGCTCCCGCAGGGTCACCGGGGAGACGCTCGGCCCGAGGCGGATGCGGCTGGTGCGGCCGGCGGCCGCGGCGAAGAGCAGCCACAGGTCCTTGTGCCAGGTCTCGTCGGCGGCGTAGCAGGCGTGGAAGCCGAGTTCGTCGGCGAGCTGGATGGAGGCCAGGGACTCGGTCAGGGGGTAGTCGGGGAGCATGGCGTAGCTGAACTTCACGTGCGGCACCTTCCGTCGGGTGGAGGGCGTGCGTCGTGCGGCCGTGTCGTGCTCTGACCGACCGAGGATCCGAGCTCCGGTCCGTGGTTGTCCAGAGGGAGCGCGATCGAAACTTTCGACGTGTCTGTTCGTCGTTTCAGGGGTCGGTACTCCTTCGAATTTCGCTGATGTGCTTCCGGGGGTGGTGCGATGGCGTTGAACTGGAGATTCATCGCGTTGATGGTCGAGCAGGGTAGGGCGAAGGTTTCGAAACATCTACCGCAACTGTTGACGCTTGACGGGTGCAGGCCAACACTGGCGCCGTTGTCAGAACCTCCGCAGGTCCTCGCAGGACCCCTCCAGGAGAGGAAGCACCCCCCATGAACCCGCTCGTGCAACCGAGGCGTCGCAGAAGCGGCCTCGTCACGCTGTTCGTCAGGAGCGCCTGGGCCGTCGCGCTGGCCGCTCTCGCCGCCATGATGCTGCCGGGCACCGCCCACGCCGGCACGGTCGTCACGACCAACCAGGAGGGCACCAACAACGGCTACTACTACTCGTTCTGGACCGACAGCCAGGGCACCGTCTCCATGGACATGGGCTCCGGCGGGCAGTACAGCACCTCGTGGCGCAACACCGGCAACTTCGTCGCCGGCAAGGGCTGGAGCAACGGCGGACGCCGGACCGTGCAGTACTCGGGGACCTTCAACCCGTCCGGCAACGCGTACCTGACCCTCTACGGGTGGACGGCGAACCCGCTCGTCGAGTACTACATCGTCGACAACTGGGGCACCTACCGGCCCACGGGCGAGTACAAGGGCACCGTGACCACCGACGGCGGCACCTACGACATCTACAAGACGACCCGCTACAACGCGCCCTCGGTCGAAGGCACCCGCACCTTCGACCAGTACTGGAGCGTGCGGCAGTCCAAGCGGACCGGGGGCACCATCACCACCGGCAACCACTTCGACGCGTGGGCGCGGGCCGGAATGCCGCTGGGCAGCTTCAGCTACTACATGATCATGGCCACCGAGGGCTACCAGAGCAGCGGCAGCTCCAACATCACCGTCGGGGGCACCGGTTCCGGCGGCGGTGGCGGGGGCGGTGGCGGCGGTGGGTGCACCGCGACGGTGTCCGCCGGGGAGAAGTGGGGGGACCGGTACAACCTCAACGTCTCCGTCAGCGGGGCCAGCGACTGGACGGTGACGATGAACGTGCCGTCCCCGGCGAAGGTCATGTCCACCTGGAACGTCAACGCCACCTACCCCAGTTCCCAGGTGCTGACCGCCCGTCCCAACGGCAACGGGAACAACTGGGGCGCCACCATCCAGGCCAACGGCAACTGGACCTGGCCGTCGGTCTCCTGCAGTGCGGGCTGACACCGGCAGCGAGAGAGGGGAGGACCCGTTCCGATGCGCACCGGATCTCGTCCGGCCTGGCGGTCGCTGCTGACGGCCGTCTCCGCCGTCGCGCTGGCCGCCGCCGGGACCGTCGCCGCCGACGCCGCGCCCGCGCGTCCCGCCGTCTGCAACGGCTACGTCGGGCTGACCTTCGACGACGGCCCGTCCGGCAACACCCAGGCCCTGCTGAACGCGCTCAGGCAGAACGGGCTGCGGGCCACCATGTTCAACCAGGGCCAGTACGCGGCCCAGAACCCGTCCCTGGTCCGGGCCCAGGTCGACGCCGGCATGTGGGTCGCCAACCACAGCTACACCCATCCGCACATGACTCGGCTGAGCCAGGCGCAGATGGACTCGGAGATCTCCCGGACCCAGCAGGCCATCGCGAACGCGGGCGGCGGCACGCCGGAGCTCTTCCGTCCGCCGTACGGCGAGACCAACGCCACGCTGCGGTCGGTCGAGGCCGAGTACGGGCTGACCGAGGTGATCTGGGACGTCGACACGCAGGACTGGAACAACGCCAGTACCGACGCGATCGTGCAGGCCGTCTCCCGGGCGGGCGACGGCCAGGTCGTCCTCATGCACGACTGGCCCGCCAACACCCTCGCTGCCGTCCCGCGCATCGCGCAGACCCTGGCGGCCAAGGGCCTGTGCTCCGGGATGATCTCGCCGCGGACCGGACGTGCCGTGGCCCCCGCCGGGGGTGGCGACGGCGGGGGCGGTGGCGGCGGTTGTACCGCCGTCCTGTCCGCCGGGCAGCGGTGGGGGGACCGGTACAACCTCAACGTCTCCGTGAGCGGTGCCAGTGACTGGACGGTGACGATGAACGTGCCGTCCCCGGCCCGGGTCATGTCGACCTGGAACGTCAACGCCAGTTACCCCAGTGCCCAGGTGCTGACCGCCGAGTCCAACGGCAGCGGCGACCACTGGGGCGCCACCATCCAGGCCAACGGCAACTGGACCTGGCCGACGGTCTCCTGCAGTACGGGCTGAGCCCGGTCAGCCGGGCCCGGGACGCCGTTCCCGGGCCCGGCACCTCACGTACCGGGCGGCAGCGACCGTGCCGCCACCCGCGCCAGATGGCGGTCGAACACCGCCCGCGCCCCGGGTGTCAGGGTGCGCAGCGCCACCAGCGCCGTGATCACGACGTCGCACAGTTCCGCCTCGACGTCGCCCCACGTGTGGGTGACGCCCTTGCGCGGGTTCTGGCCGGTCGCGCCGATCACCGCCTCGGAGACCTCGCCGACCTCCTCCGACAGCTTCAGCATCCGCAGCAGCAGGCCCTCCCTGCCGCTCACGGGCTGGTCCGCCTCCAGCCACTTCCACAGGGCGTCGACGGTGGTCCACAGGTCGGTGGGGGCGGAGGCACGGGTGCCGTGGTCGTCGTCGTTCATGGCGGGCAGCCTGCCACGGGAGGCGGAGCGAGTGGTACGTCAGTCGAACAACGGCTCCTGCTCGCCCTCCGCCGCCTTCCGCACCCGCTTGTTCCGGGCCCCGACGACCGCCACCGCGGCCGCCGCCGTCACCGCGAGCGCGGCCGGGACCATCCAGTTCCGGTTGACCGCGTGGCCGAGGACGTGGTCCAGGGAGTAGCGGCCCGGGCCCGAGACCGCCAGACCCGCCGCCGTCAGGCCGAGGGAGACCGCGTACTCGTAACCGCCGGCCTGGGCGAAGAAGCCGTTGGGGGCGTGCACCGCCGCGGCGCCCGCCATCGCGCCGGCCGCCGCCGCGCCCGCGGCCGGGGTGGCCAGCCCCAGCGCCAGCAGCGTTCCGCCGCCGGCCTCCGCGAGGCCCGCCGCGGTGGCGCTGGCCCGGCCGGGCGCGTAGCCCATGGCCTCCATGGCCTGGCCGGTCCCCTCGATGCCGCCACCGCCGAACCAGCCGAGCAGCTTCTGCGCGCCGTGTGCGGCCAGGACGCCGCCGGTGCCCAGCCGGAGCAGCAGCAGGCCCAGATCACGCCGGTCATAACAGTTCACGTCGTCGACTCCCTCGCGGACGGTGGATCGTCGCACCACTCATCACTCACCATCCACCGTCGCCCGCCGCTGCCGTGCGGACCTTTCGCGGACGCCGTTCGGGTGAAGGGGAGGGGCAGGAGAGGGGGGCGGGCGGACGAGCGGGCCGACGGTCGGGTGGCGGGGCGTCGTGGGCGGTGTGACTCTGGCCGGCATGACGATTCAGACCACGCGACTGAGCGACCCGGCCGTCCGCGCCTTCGTCGCCGCCGTCAACGCCCACGACCGTGACGCCTTCCTCGCGACCCTCGCGCCGGACGCCACCATGGCCGACGACGGGGACGACCGGGACCTCGCCCAGTGGATCGACCAGGAGATCTTCTCCTCCAACGGGCACATGGAGGTCGACAACGAGTCGAACGGCGGTCGCGCCCTCATCGCGCGCTACCGCAACGACACCTGGGGCGAGATGCGTACGCGGTGGAGCTTCACCGTGGACGGTGACGGCCGGATCGCACGGTTCGAGACCGGTCAGGCGTAAGCAGGTACGAAAACGCGGCAGCCGTGCCGCTCACCGGTGTGTTCCCGCGATCCCGCGCGGGTCCACCCCCAACCGGTGCGGCGGCACGGCTGCCGCCTCCCCCCTCGGTGTGGCTCGCCGAGCTCCGTGGAAGTTCTGGCTTCCATGTGTGAAGCTCCGGTGAAGGAGAGTTGAGCATAAGTCCGCCACCGGCCGCAATACTGCGGACTTTGATATTCCGATTGTGTGGATCCAGGGGGCGGCTCCCGCGGTTCTTCCTCAGCCGCGGCCCACGTACGGCATCGCTGTCGCCATGACCGTCGCGAACTGCACGTTCGCCTCCAGCGGCAGCTCGGCCATGTGCCGCACCGTGCGCGCCACGTCGGCGACGTCCATCACCGGCTCCGGCGCCGTCCGGCCGTCGGCCTGGAGCGCGCCGGTCTGCATCCCCGCCGTCATGTCGGTCGCCGCGTTGCCGATGTCGATCTGGCCGACCGCGATGCCGTAGGGCCTGCCGTCCAGCGACAGTGACTTGGTCAGGCCGGTCAGCGCGTG
This sequence comes from Streptomyces sp. NPDC058796, assembly GCF_042745235.1. Classification (NCBI taxonomy): domain Bacteria; kingdom Bacillati; phylum Actinomycetota; class Actinomycetes; order Kitasatosporales; family Streptomycetaceae; genus Streptomyces; species Streptomyces sp. NPDC058796. The sequence goes on along the minus strand of NZ_JBHYOP010000001.1, from coordinate 346,552 downwards.
CTTGGTCGCCGTGTACGCCACCGAGTGCGGGCGCGGGGTGTGCGCCGAGATCGAGCCGTTGTTGATGATCCGGCCGCCCTGCGGCTCCTGTTCCTTCATCTGCCGGTACGCCGCCTGCGCGCACAGGAACGCGCCGTTGAGGTTGGTGTCCACCACGTGCCGCCACGCCTCGTAGGGCAGCTCCTCGACCGGCACCCCGCCGGGGCCGAACGTCCCCGCGTTGTTGAACAGCAGGTCGAGCCGCCCGAAGCGGTCGCGTACGGCGTCGAACAGGGCGGTCACGTCTTCGGGGCGTGACACGTCGGCGCGCACGGGGAGTGCCGTCCCGCCGTCGGCGGGGGCCTGCGCGGCCGTCTCCTCCAGCGTCTCCGCGCGCCGGCCGGCCAGGGCCACCGACCAGCCGGCCGCGAGCAGTTCGACGGTGACCGCCCGGCCGATGCCGGAGCCGGCTCCCGTGACGAGGGCTACCTTCTGTGCGCCGGTGTTCTCCTCGGCGCCGGTTCTCACGGTGTTCATGAGTCGGCAGCGTACGCGTGGCCGATCATGCGGAACTCATCCGTCCGACATGGCTTCGTCATGTCCGCGCCAAGCCAGGGTCGCCCCCGGCCATTCGAATGCCCCCTGCAACCACCGCAAGGGGAGGAACGGATGACACCCGCGAACCACCAGGCCCGGCCCGCCGCGCCGTCGCACGCCCCCGAACTCCGCGCCGCCGCCCGGCAGCTGGGCCGCCGCCGCTTCCTGACCGTCACCGGCGCCGCCGCGGCGCTCGCCTTCTCCGTCAACCTGCCGGCCGCCGGCACCGCGAGCGCCGCCGAACTCGACGCGGCGCGGCTCACCGACGACCCCTTCACCCTCGGCGTCGCCTCCGGCGACCCGCAGCCCGGCTCCGTCCTGCTGTGGACGCGCCTGGCCCCCGTCCCGTACCAGGCCGACAGCGGACTGCCCGCGAAACGGATCGACGTGAGCTGGGAGCTGGCCCTCGACGAACGCTTCCGCCGCGTGGTCAGACGGGGCACGGCCACCGCGCACCCCGAGTTCCACCACACCGTGCACGTCGAGGTCGACCACCTCGCCCCCGGCCGCGTCTACCACTACCGCTTCCGCGCCGGACGGTACGTCAGCCCGGCCGGCCGCACCCGCACCGCGCCCGCCCGGCACAGCCGGGTCTCCGGGCTCACCTTCGGCCTGGTCTCCTGCCAGCGTTACGACCAGGGCTACTACACCGCGTACCGGCACCTGGCGCAGGAGGACGTGGACGTCGTCCTCCACCTCGGCGACTACCTGTACGAGTACGCCGTCAACTCCAGCGCGGGCTCCCGCGCCTACCCCGCGGGCACCCTGCCGGACCTCTTCGACCGCGAGACGGTGACGCTGGAGGACTACCGCCTGCGGTACGCCCTCTACAAGTCCGACCCCGACCTCAGGGCCGCGCACGCCGCCCACCCGTTCGTCGTCACCTGGGACGACCACGAGACCGAGAACAACTACGCCGGCCAGACGCCCGAGAACAGCGTGCCGCCGGAGGAGTTCCTCATCCGCCGGGCCGCCGCCTACCGGGCGTACTGGGAGAACATGCCGCTGCGCCGGCCGCAGCTCCCCGACGGGGCGGACCTGAAGCTGTACCGCCGCCTGCACTGGGGCCGGCTCGCCCAGTTCGACGTGCTCGACACCCGCCAGTACCGCTCCAACCAGGCCTACGGCGACGGCTGGCAGTTCCCCGGCCCCGAGTCCGAGGACCCGAGCCGCACCCTGACCGGCGACGCCCAGGAACGCTGGCTGATCAATGGCTGGCACCGGTCGGACGCCCTGTGGAACGTGCTGCCCCAGCAGGTCACCTTCTCGCAGCGGTTCAACTCGACCAGCACCCCGTCCAAGGTCTCCATGGACTCCTGGGACGGCTACCCGGCCTCCCGCGAGCGGGTGCTGGCCGGCGCGCGGGCCGCCGGTGTCGAGAACCTGATGGTCCTCACCGGTGACGTGCACGTCCACTACGGCTTCGACATCAAGCGCGACTTCGACGACCCCGGCTCCCGGACCCTGGGCACCGAGATCGTCACCACCTCCGTCACCAGCGGGCGCGACGGCTCCGCGAAGCCGTCCAACTGGGACACCCTCATGGCCGCCAACCCGCACCTGAGGTTCTACAGCGGGCTGCGCGGCTACACGACCGTCTCGCTCGGCCGCGAGCTGGCGCGCGCCGACTTCAAGACGGTCTCCCACGTCACCACCGAGGGGGCGCCGCTGACGACCGCCGCGTCCTTCGTGACGGAGGTGGGGGAGCAGGGGCTCAAGCCGGCGTGACCTCGCGGTCGGCGGCCGGCTCGTCGCTCTCCTCGCCGGGGTAGCGGACGCCGACGCGGTCCCGGATCGCGTCGAGCGTCCGCATCACGGCCAGCGTGCCGTCCAGCGGGACCAGCGGCGACTCGTTCTCACCGGCCCGCAGGGCCCGCATCACCTCCCGGGCCTCGTGCTTGAGGCTGGCCCGGGGCCCGTCGGCCGGGTCCGCCCGGAACTCCTCGGGCTCCTTGCCGTCGCGGTGCAGCACGAAATGGTCCGGGAAGAAGAAGCCGTACGGCACGTCGACGCGGCCCCTGGACCCGGTGACCGATGCCGAGTTGGGCGTGCCACCGGTGATGGAGCAGTGCACGGAGGCCAGGGCGCCGCTGTCGTAGGAGAGCAGGGCGCCTGTCTGGAGGTCGACGCCCTCCGCCGAGAGCACCGCCCGCGCGGCGATGTCCGACGGCTCGCCGAGCAGCAACTGCGCGAACGACACCGGGTACACGCCCAGGTCGAGCAGCGCGCCGCCGCCCTGCGCCGGGTCGCGCAGCCGGTGGGCGGGGGGGAAGGGACCCGCGAGCCCGAAGTCCGCCTGCACACTGCGCACCTCGCCGATCGCGCCGTCGTCGACCAGCGCCTTCAGGCGCCGCACCAGCGGGTTGCAGTACATCCACATCGCTTCCATCAGGAAGCCGCCGTTCTCGCGGGCGAGCGCGACCAGTTCCGCCGCCTCGCGCGCGTTCAGCGTGAACGGCTTCTCGCACAGCACGTTGCGGCCCGCCTCCAGGCACAGGCCGGCCGCCGTGCGGTGCGCGGAGTGCGGGGTGGCGACGTACACCACGTCCACGTCCTCGTCCCGGGCGAGGGTCTCCCAGCCGCCGTACGCCCGCGGTATCCCGAACCGCTCCGCGAACGCCTTCGCCGACGCCTCGGTCCGCGAGGCCACCGCCACGACCTCCGCGTCCGGCAGATCGACCAGATCCGCCGTGAACGTCGCCGCCATCCCACCGGTCGCCAGAATCCCCCAGCGCACCTTCTGCCCGGTCACCGCTGACACCCTGCCCCACCCTCGCTCAGGTCGTTCGAGTCTGTTCGTTCCGTGTTCGTTCAAGTCCGTACGAGCTGAGAGCATAGGTGCCGGATCCGTCGAAGAGGGAGGGGCACATGCCCGAGCGCGGGCCGTCCATACCGCACACACCACCGCAACCGACCGTCACCTCACGCACGGACGCGCCACAGGCCGGCGACGTCCGCGGCGCCCGCCGTGCCGGGCTGCTCGTCACGCTGCTCCTCGGCGGGCTGACCGCGACGCCGCCGCTGGCGATGGACATGTACCTGCCCGCGCTCCCGGAGGTCACCCGGGCCCTGAGCGCGCCCGCCGCCACCGTGCAGCTCACGCTCACCGCCTGCCTGGCCGGCATGGCGCTCGGGCAGCTCGTGGTCGGGCCGATGAGCGACAAGTGGGGGCGGCGGCGCCCCCTGCTGACCGGCCTCGCCGTCTACGTGGTCGCCACCGCGCTGTGCGCGCTCGCGCCCACCGTGGAACTGCTGGTCGCCTTCCGGCTGGCACAGGGCCTCGCGGGGGCCGCCGCGATCGTCATCGCCCGGGCCGTCGTACGCGACCTCTACGACGGTGTGGCCATGGCCCGCTTCTTCTCCACCCTCATGCTGATCTCCGGGGTCGCGCCCGTCGTCGCGCCGCTCATCGGCGGGCAGATCCTGCGGGTGACGGACTGGCGGGGCGTCTTCGTCGTGCTCACGGTGGTGGGGGTGGCGCTGGGCGTCGTCGTGTGGGCCAAGCTGCCCGAAACGCTGCCGGAGGACGAGCGGCACGAGGGCGGGGTCGGCGACACGCTGCGCGCCATGCGGGGGCTGCTCGCCGACCGGGCCTTCACCGGGTACATGCTCGCGGGCGGGTTCGCCTTCGCCTCGCTGTTCGCTTACATCTCCGCGTCGCCGTTCGTCATCCAGGAGATCTACGGGGCCTCGCCGCAGACGTTCAGCCTGCTGTTCGGCCTCAACTCGATCGGGCTGGTCGTGGTGGGGCAGATCAACGGCAAGATCCTGGTCGGGCGGGTGCGGCTGGACCGGGTGCTGGTCCTCGGGCTCCTCATCGTCATCGCCGCCGCGACGGCCCTGCTGCTGATGTCCCTCGGCGTCTTCGGCGAGGTCGGGCTCGTGCCGGTCGCCGCCGCGCTGTTCGTGCTGATGTCGGCGATGGGCATCAGCCTGCCCAACACGCAGGCGCTCGCGCTGATGCGGGTGAAGAAGTCGGCCGGCTCCGCCTCGGCGCTGCTCGGCACGTCGTCCTTCCTCATCGGCGCCGTGGCCTCGCCGCTGGTCGGGGTCGCGGGGGAGGACACCGCCCTGCCGATGGCCGTGGTGCAGCTCGTCGCGGCGGTGGTGGCGCTCGCCTTCTTCGCAGGGATGTGCCGTCGTCCTCCGGAGGGAGAAGAGAACTGAGCGCCCCGAGACTGCGTCACGGCACCCCGGAGCGGGCCGGGCTCGATCCCGAGCAGCTCCGCCGTGTCGTGGAGGAGGTCCACGCCCTCACTGCCGGGGAGCGGCCCTGGGCGGCGGGCGCCGTCGTCGCCGTGGGGCGGGGGCCCGTGCTCGCCGTGGAGGAGGCGGCGGGGTGGGCCGTGCGCTACTCGGCCTACGACGCGCGAGCCGACGCGGGCGTGGAGCTGCCCGAGGGGGCGCGGGTGCCGATGACCGTCGGTACGCCCTTCGACCTGGCCTCCCTGACGAAGGTGTTCACCGCCGTCGCCGCCGTGCAGCAGATCGAGCGGGGCACGCTCGGCATCGACGCGGAGGTGGGGGCGTACCTGCCGGACTTCCGGGCGGCGGCGGTGCACGGAATCACGGTGCGGCAGCTGCTCACGCACACGTCGGGACTGCGGCCGGAGCTGCCGCTGTACGACTGCGCCGGCGAGGAGGAGCGGCTGCGGAGGCTGCGGGCGGAGCCGCCGGTGGGGGTGCCGGGGACGTACTGCTACTCGGATCTGAACATGCTGCTCCTCCAGCACGTCCTGGAGCGCATCACCGGGCGGACGCTCGACGTCCTCGTCCGCGACGGGATCACCCGGCCGCTGGGCATGGCGGCGACGCGGTTCGGGCCGTGTCCGGGGGCGGCGGCCACGGAGGACCAGCGGCGGCCCTGGGCCAAGGCGGACCGGGGGATGCTGCGAGGGGTCGTGCACGACGAGAACGCGTGGGCGCTGGGCGGGGTGGCGGGCCATGCGGGGCTGTTCTCGACCGCGCGGGACCTGGCGGTGTTCTGCCGGGCGCTGCTGGCGGGGGGCTCGTACGGGCCGGCGCGGGTCCTCGGGCCGGACTTCGTGGAGCTGCTGCTGACCGAGCCGGGGCTTGGGTTCGCCCTCGACCAGCCGTGGTTCATGGGGGAGCTGGCGGGGCGGGGGGCGGCCGGGCACACCGGGTTCACGGGGACGATGCTGGTCCTCGACCGGGCGACGGACACGTTCGCGGTTCTGCTGGCCAACACGGTCCACCCGCGCCGCCGGGCACCGGACAACGGGCCTCGGGCGGGGGTGGGGACTCGGGTGGCTCGGGCCGTGCGGGTTGCCTCCGGCGGTTGAGCGGGGTGCCTGCGGCGGCCGGTGCGGGTTCGGTGGGGTGCGGATGCCTGCGGCGGCCTGTGGCTGTTCGGTGGGGGTGCGCGTGGCGCGGTGTGTTGTCTGTGGGCCGGGGCCGCGCCGGGGGGTGTCCGTCCTCGGAACGGCGCGGAATCGGTCGGCTACGGGGGTGGACGGCGTTGACGCGCCAACCGCTGCGGGCGGACACCCCCGACACGTCCCCTTCCCGCCGTACGCGGCCAACCGCCCGCGCGAGGCGGGCCGCCGTCCCGCCCCAGCTGCGGGCAGCCGTGCCTCCCCCGGTGCCTGAACGGCCTGGGAGGTACCCCAGGGCGGCACGGGTGGGCGGTGGGGGCACCTCCCGCCCGAGCGAAGCCGAGAGCGGGGGAGGCACCCCGTCAGCGCCGGGCCGCGCGACCCACCCCCACGCCCGCACCCGCGCCGGGTTGCACACCCCTCCCGCAGCCACCCCCACGCCGCAGGCGACCCCGCCCCATACAATTCGCCAGGTGAACGACCCCGCCGAAACCCTGCGTGCCGCCCTCGCCGAGCTGGTCGACGGGCTGCCGCCCCGTCAGGCCGCGCAGGCCGTGGAGCGGCTGATCGCCAATTATCGCGGGGCCACCCCGACCGACGCCCCGATCCTGCGCGACCGCGCGGACGTCGTCGCCTACGCCGCCTACCGCATGCCCGCCACCTTCGCCGCCGTACGCTCCGCGCTCGCGGCGTTCGCGGACACCGTGCCCGAGTGGGTGCCCGGCAGCCACGTCGACGTGGGCGGCGGGACCGGTGCCGCGACCTGGGCCGTCAACGACACCTGGCCCGGCGCCCGCCCGGTGACCGTGCTCGACTGGGCCGAACCGGCGCTCGCCCTCGGCCGGGAGATCGCCGGTGCCCTCCCGGAGCTGGGCGACGTGCGCTGGCAGCGCGCCCGCATCGGAGCGGCGCTCGACGTGGCGGGCACCGACCTCGTCACCGTCTCCTACGTGCTCAACGAGCTGACCGGCCCCGACCGCGCCGCCCTCGTCGACACCGCCGCCTCGGCCGCGCAGGCCGTCGTGATCGTGGAGGCCGGTACACCGGACGGGTACGCCCGGGTCATCGAGGCCCGCGACCGGCTGATCGCCGCCGGGTTCCGGGTCGCCGCGCCCTGTCCGCACAGCGGGGCCTGCCCCATCGTGCCCGGCACGGACTGGTGCCACTTCGCGGCGCGGGTCAGCCGGTCCAGCCTGCACCGGCAGGTCAAGGGCGGCTCCCTGGCCTACGAGGACGAGAAGTTCAGCTATGTCGCGGCCGCCCGGTTCCCCGTCGGGCCCGCGCCGTCCCGGGTGGTCCGGCGTCCGCAGATCCGCAAGGGGCAGGTGCTGCTCGACCTGTGCGAGCCCGACGAGCGGTTGCGCCGGCGGACGGTCACCAAGCGCCACGGTGACCTGTACAAGGCGGCCCGTGACGCGGACTGGGGCGATGCCTGGCCGTCGGGGGAGGCCGACTCGCCCGGGCAGTAGGGTTCCTGGGGGAGGAGGGCGTATGGCAGTGCCGCTCGTCGGGCGCCGGGAGGCCGTCGTCCGTACCGTCTCCGCCGCGCTCGCGGCGATGCGGCAGCTCGCCGGGGGCCTTGGTACGGCGGTGCTCGCCTTCGTCCTGCTGGGCGGGATCGCCCTCACCGCCGTGACCTGTCTGGTGGGTGTGGGACTGTGGGCGGCTCCGGCCGCGCTGCGCGCGCTGCACGCCCTGGCCGGGAGGGAACGGGAACGGCTGGGGCGCTGGGGCGGCGAGGTCATCGCCCCGGACCCGCCGCCGGCCGGGCTGCGTCCCGCCCTGGCCGACCCGGTCACCCGGCGTGAGCTGCGCTGGCTGGCCCGGCACGGCACCCTGGGGCTGCTGTTGGGGCTGCTGGGGGTTCTGCTGCCGCTCTGCGCCGTCCGGGACACCACCTTCCCTCTGTGGTGGTGGCTGCTCCTGCCCGAAGACGCCACGACCACCTCCGTGGGGATCGGCACCGCCCAGTCCTGGCCGGACGCCCTCGCGGCGGCGCTGCTGGGGGTGGGCTGGGTCGCGATCCTGCTCGGGCTGGGCCCGGGGATGGCCAGGGCCCAGGCGGGGCCGGGGCGGCGGCTGCTGGCGGCGGGGCCGGACGTGGACCTGTCGATGCGGGTGGCGGAGCTGACGGCGACGCGGGCGGCGGCGCTGGACGCGCACGCGACGGAACTGCGGCGGATCGAGCGGTCGTTGCACGACGGTGCGCAGAACCGGCTGGTCTCGGTGACGGTGCTGCTGGGCGCGGCGCGTCGGATGGCGGGGCGGGATCCCGCGGGGGCCGACGCATTGCTGGAGCGGGCGCAGTCGGCGGCGGAGCAGGCGTTGGCGGAGCTGCGCGGGGTGGCGCGCGGGATTCTGCCGCCGGTGCTGGCGGACCGGGGACTGGCAGGGGCGCTGTCGGGGCTCGCGGCCGACTGCGCGGTGCCGTGCCGGGTCGATGCGCAGGTGCCGGGGCGGTGTGCGGCGTCGGTGGAGGCGACGGCGTACTTCGTGGTGGCGGAGGCGTTGACGAACATCGCGAAGCACAGCGGGGCCCGGCGGGCGTCCGTGACGGTGCGCGGGGACGGCGGGCGACTGCGGGTCCTGGTCGAGGACGACGGGCGTGGCGGTGCGGACGAGAGCGGTGGTTCGGGGCTGACGGGCATCCGGCGCCGGGTCGCGGCCCATGACGGTTCTCTGCGCCTGGCCAGCCCGCCGGGCGGACCTACGACTCTGGAAGTGGACCTGCCCTGTGGAACATGAAGCGGCCCTGCGGATCGTGATCGCCGAGGACGACCCCCTGCTGCGTGAAGGGCTCGCCCTGCTGCTGCGCGCGGAGGGCCTGGACGTCGTGGCGACCGCGGACACCGCCGAGTCGGTGCTCGACGCCATCGGCGAGCACGAGCCCGACGTGGCCGTCCTGGACGTACGGATGCCGCCCACGCACACCGACGAAGGCGTCCGCGCGGCCGTCGAGGCCCGGCGCCGGTGGCCCGCGATGGCCGTCCTGGTGCTGTCCGCGTACGTCGAGCAGTCCTTCGCCACCGACCTGCTGACCGGCGGGGTGGGCGGCCTCGGCTACCTGCTCAAGGAACGCGTCGGGCGGGTCGAGGAGTTCATGGACGCGCTGCGCCGGGTCGCGGCCGGCGGTACCGCCATCGACCCGGAGGTCGTCGCCCAGCTGTTCACCCGGACCCGGCAGGACACCCGGCTGGAGCGTCTGAGTCCGCGCGAGCGGGAGGTGCTCGCCCTGATGGCCGAGGGCCTGGGCAACGGGGCGATCGCCGCGCGGCTCGTCGTCACCGACGGCGCGGTCCACAAGCACATCCGCAGCATCTTCGCCAAACTCGACCTGTCCCCGGCCGACCGGGTCGACCGGCGGGTGGCGGCCGTCCTGCACTACCTGGAGAACGCGCGCGCCCAGCCCCGCGGCTCGTCATGAGGTCTTCTCGTCGGTGGCCTCCTCCTCCTGCTGTCGTTGTCCGCGCCGGCGCTCCCGGAGCTTTCGCAGCAGTTCCCGCTTCTCGGCCAGCGGGTCCGGGCCGCCGCCGTTCCGGCCGCCGCGGTCGCCGCCGCGCAGTGCGTCGCGGCCGAGCTTGCGGCGGGTGCCGCCGACGCCCAGCATGTTTCCGGCTCCACCTCGGGTCATGGGGTCCCCTCTCCTCGGCCACCGAGTCAACGCGACGATACGTGCCGTCTCGGTTATGTCTCGATCCACTGTCCGGCGAGACGAGCCGTCTTGTCAACCTGATAAGTTCGAGCCATGGCCGCCGAGAAATCCACCCCCACACCGTCCGACAAGCCGCACCCCGACGTCAGCCGCCGCAGTCAGCGGTCCCGCCGGGCCATCTACGACGCCGCCCTCGCGCTGGTCGTCGAGGTCGGCTACCCGAGGACCACCATCGAGGGCATCGCCGCCCGAGCCGGTGTCGGCAAGCAGACGATCTACCGCTGGTGGCCCTCCAAGGCGGACGTCCTGCTGGAGGCGTTCCTCGACCGCGCTGACCAGGCCGCGCAGGCCGCCGGTGACGAGCCCGCCGGCGCCATCCCGGACACCGGTGACCTCGCCGCCGACCTCAAGGGCGTGCTGCGCGCCACCGTCGACGAACTGCGCGACCCCAGGTTCGAGGCCCCCTCCCGTGCCCTCGCCGCGGAGGGCGTCGTCAACGAGAAGCTCGGCCGGGAGTTCGTCACCAAGCTCCTGGAGCCGTCGCTGCAGCTCTACGTCGACCGGCTGCGCTCCGCCCAGGAGGCCGGCGACCTGCGGCCGGAGGTCGACCCGCGGATCGCGCTGGAGCTCTTCGTCTCCCCGCTCGCCCAGCGCTGGCTCCAGTACACGGGGCCGATCTCCTACGAGTACACCGACACGCTCGTCGACTACGCCCTCCACGGGCTCGCCCCGCGCTGACCGAAAAGTTTCGGACAATCCAGCCTGACCAGGGAAGTTCGTCCCTTCCCGGCCCCGAAGCGCGCAATGGTGCGACGATAGGGCATGCTGGAGCGCACGACGGCGAGGCGAGGAGATTGATGAGCGCGGAGTTCGGCGGTCGGAGCGGTCTGCAGGGCAAACTCTCCTCGTGGCTGCGCGGACGCCGCCCCAAGGAGGCCGCCGGTGACGGTGGCCGGGAGGATCTGCTGCTCGCCGCCGCCGGTGCGGGACTGCCGCTGGCGCCCGCCGCGCACCCGGCCGGATACCGCTGCTCCTGCGAGCGCGTCGGCTGCCCCACCCCCGCCCGGCACCCGGTGTCCTTCGCCTGGCAGACGCAGTCCACGACCGACCGCGCGCAGATCGAGCGCTGGGCCCGCCACCAGCCGGAGGCCAACTTCATCACCGCGACCGGCATGGTGCACGACGTCCTCGACGTGCCCTTGGAGGCCGGTCGTGAGGCGTTGCGGAGGCTTCTCGACGCCGGTGTCGAGGTCGGTCCGGTCGCCGAGAGCGACGACGGCCGCATGCTGCTGTTCACCCTCACCCGGGGCACCCCCGAGGAGGAGGACGAGTGGTGGCCGTGCGAGCTGGACTGCCACCCCGAGACGATGGACGAGCACCCGGGGCTGCGCTGGCACTGCCGCGGCTCCTACGTGCTCGTACCGCCGGCCCGGCTGCCCGGCGAGGACCGTACCGTGCACTGGGTACGCGGCCCCGAGCACCCGCTGCCGGACCCGCTGACCCTGCTGGAGATCCTCACCGACGCCTGCGCCCGGTACGCCGGCGCGGACGGGGACGGCGACCACGCGGGTGCCGTCTGGCCCCTGCGCCGCTGACCGCCGCCCGGGGCTACTCGCCCTTCGCCGACGTCAGGCCCTGGACCCGGCCCAGGACCGACACCGGTCCGTCCGCCGGGTCGAGCGCCAGCTGGTTGGAGACGAACTCCATCGTCAGCGACTGCTTGATCTCGCCGTCCGTCAGCGCCAGCACGTCCTTGTTCGGCGTCGGCACGGCCGCGCCCCGCGCCGCCGTCTGCTTCTCGTAGTGGCGCGAGCTGAAGAACACCGCCGCCCCGCCGTCCTTCGTGCGCAGCGCCAGCGGCGCGTAGTCGCCGTTCGCCAACGGCTCGTCGATGTACTGCGTGGCCAGTCCGGGGCGCGTCGACCGCTTCTGACGCAACTCGCGCCAGGAACTGGTGTGGACGCCTTCGGCGAAGGCCTCGCCGCCGTCCTCCAGGTACGTCGTGTAGCCCTTGCTCAGGCCGGCGGGGGGTATCGCCACGTCCGTGGAGTTGGCGGGTACGGCCTCGGCCCAGCCGTCCGCGTCCGTCTTGAACTCCGGCACCTTGTCCGGGGCGACCAGCGTCAGGTAAGCCGCCTGCCAGGTCTCGTCCAGGCCGTGCTTGGTGAACACCAGCAGCCAGCGTGCCTCGCCGCCCTTGTTGCCCTTGGCGTCCGCGACGAACCAGCGCGGCCAGCCTGCCTTCTTCGGGATGGTGAACTCGGCGTCCGTCAGCTCCAGCGGAGCGTGCGACGGGTTGCCGTCCGGGTGGTTGGTCCGGCCCGCCTTCAGCCGCGCCGAGTCGATGGCGGCGAGGGCGCCCGTGGTGTGCTCGGCGTCCAGGGAGGCGTCGTACGCCTTGTCGGCCGCGTTGTACGCGGAGGTGAACTGCTGGAGCGCCTTCGCGGCCTCGGCCCGGGTGGCCGACGGCAGCACCTCGCGCTCGCCGTGCACCACCACGCAGCCGCTCGCCGTCAACGACAAAGCGGTCGCCGAGGCGGCCACCAGCGCGTGCTTGCCCAGCCTGCGGGGCCTACGAGGGCCGCGATCCCTGCTCATCAGGTTCCTTCACCTTCCCCTTCCCGGAGGCGAACCCTACCGGGGCGGGACGGCGCCCGGACGCCGGGACCGGGTACCGCCGCCTCTCCGTGACCTCGGGTCACGGATCGCGGCGCGGCAGGACCAGCACGGCGCCCGTGCGCGGGTGCGGCAGCACCTCCACCGGCTGGTCGTAGACCTCGGAGAGCAGCTCCTCGGAGAAGACCCGCTCCGGCGGCCCGTCGGCCGCGATCCGGCCGGCCCGCAGGACCGCGACCCGGTCCGCGTACGCGGCCGCCAGCGCCAGGTCGTGCAGGACGACGACCACCGCGTCCCCGGCCCACGCCCGCTCGCGGCACAGCCGCAGCACCAGCTCCTGGTGGCGCAGGTCCAGCGCCGCCGTCGGCTCGTCCAGCAGGAGCAGCGGGGCGCGTTGGGCGAGGACGCGGGCCAGCGCCACCCGGGCCCGTTCGCCGCCGCTGAGCGCCGAGAACGGGCGCCCGGCGAAGCCGGTGACCTCGGTGCGCGCCATCGCCTCGGCCACCGCCGCGTCGTCCTCGTCCGCCAGGTCGGTGCCCGCCCAGGGCGCCCGGCCCATCCGGACCACCTCCTCGACCGGGAACGGGAAGGACAGCGAGGCCGACTGGGGCAGCACGGCCCGCCGCAGGGCGAGTTCGGGCGCGTACCAGTCCGTCACCGGACGGCCGTGGACCCGTACGAGCCCCTCGGCGGCGGGGACATCGGCGGCCAGGGCCCCCAACAGGGTCGACTTGCCGGCGCCGTTGGGGCCCACCAGCGCGAGTACCTCGCCCGCCCGGACGGTGACGTCCACGCCGTCCAGGACCGGCCGCCCGCCGAGGTGGACGCGGACGCCCTCCGCCTCGGCGAGCACGTCGCCGGGCGCGGCCGGGGGCGGCGGCGCCGGACGGGACGGGACGAGGCGCAGCAGCCCCCTGGCGTGCGCGGTCCTCGTGCCCCGCGCGCCTGTGCCGCCCCGCGCGCCCGTGGTGCCCCTCATGCCCAACCCCCTTGCCTGCGCCGGGTGCGGCGCAGCAGCCAGAAGAAGAACGGGCTGCCCAGCAGCGCCGTCAGTACCCCGAGCGGCAGCTCGGCGGGCTCGGCGACCGTGCGGGCCGCCAGGTCGGCGGCGAGCAGCACCAGCGCGCCGAGCAGCGCGCTGCCCGGGACCAGGAACCGGTGCCCCGGGCCTGCCGCCATCCGCAGCAGGTGCGGGACGACCAGGCCGACGAAGCCGATGACCCCGGCCACGCTCACCGCCGCCGCGGTCAGCAGCGCGATCACCAGGACCAGGACGATCCGCAGCCGCTCCACGTCCACGCCCAGGTGCCGGGCCGGCCGCTCACCGAGGGCCAGGAGGTCCAGGCGGCGGGCGTACAGCGGGGCGAGCCCGAGTCCGAGCGCCGCGCAGGGCAGTACCGCGAGCACCTTGGGCCAGGTCGCCTGGGCGAGCGAGCCCAGCTGCCAGAAAGTGATCTGGTTGACCGCCGCCGTGTCCGCGAAGAACAGGAACAGTCCGATCAGCGCCCCCGCGAAGGCGTTGACCGCGATGCCGGTCAGGATCAGTGTCACGACCTCCGTACGGCCGCCCGAGCGGGACATGGCGTAGACGACCAGGACGGTGATCAGGCCGGAGACGAAGGCGAAGACGGACACCGTCCAGTTGCCGAGGAAGTTCAGGCCGAACGCGATGGCGGCGACCGCGCCGACCGCCGCGCCGGAGGAGACGCCGATGACACCCGGCTCGGCGAGCGGGTTTCCGAACACGCCCTGCATCAGCGCGCCCGCGCAGCCCAGCGAGGCGCCGGCCAGCAGCGCCAGCACGATCCTCGGGAACCGCACGTTCCACAGCACGGAGTCGGCCACCCGGTCCAGCTCCGTACCGCCGAGGCCGAGGTGGCGCAGGACCGATCCCAGCACATCGCCGACCGGGATCGGGTAGGCGCCGGTGCCGGCCGCGACCGGGACCAGGAGGAGGAGCCCGGCGGTCAGGGCGGCGGTCAGCAGCCAGGCGGTGGTGCGCCGGGTGCGGGGCGGGGACGGTTCGGCGGGCGCTTCGAGGGGTGCGGGCGTGCCGAGTACGGTCACCGGGCGTCCTCGCCGTACAGCTGGGTCACGACCGACTTGAGCACCTGGTCGGTGCGCGGGCCGTAGTTGAGGAGCACGCCGTCCTCGACGGAGACGATCCTGCGGTCCATCCCGGCCGGGGTCTGGGCGACGCCCGGGATCTTCACCAGCCCGTCGACGCCGCCGACCGATTCCAGGCCCTTGCTCATCACGAGGATCGCGTCGGGCGCCGCCTTCACGAGCGCCTCGCTGGTGATCGCGGTGAAGTCCTTCTCCAGGCCCGAGGCCGCCCCGGCGTCCACCGCGCCGGCCGCCTCGATCAGCGAACCGGCGCCGGAGTCCGTGCCGCCGATGAGGTAGACGGAGGCCGAGCCGCGCAGGTACAGGAAGGCGACCCGGGGTTCCTCCCCCTGCGGGACGTCCTCGCGTACGGACTCGATCCGCTGCTCCGAACGCCGGGTCAGCTCCCGCCCGGCCGCCGGTACGCCGAGCGCGTCGGCGACCGCCTGGATCCGCGGGCCCACGTCGTCCAGGCCCTCGGCCGCCTCGACGAACAGCACCGGGACTCCGGCGGCGCGGATCTGGTCCACGGCCTCCTCCGGGCCGGTGGTGGTCTCCGCGATCACCAGGTCCGGCTCCAGGGACAGCACGCTCTCGGCCGAGACGTCGTGGCCCCGGGTGACCACTGGGAGCTTCGCCGCCTGTTCGAAGGTGGCGGTGACGTCCCGGGCGACGACCCGGTCGCCGAGCCCGAGCGTGAACACGATCTCGCTGAGGCTCCCGGAGAGGGGGACGATCCGCTCGGCCCGTTCGACCTTCACCTGCTCGCCGTCGGCGGAGCGGACGGTGACGGGGAGCCCGGGCTCGGGTCTCCTCGCGAGCGGTTCCACCCGGTCGGTGACGGGCCCCGCCGCCGAGGCGGCCCCCGGATCGGACCCGGTGTCCGACGAGGCTTCGGAGGAGCCTTGGCATCCGGTCGCGGTCAGGGTCAGAGCGAGCACGGACAGCAGTGCTCCCGCCAGTCGGCCTCGCAAGCGTCGCACGGTTCCGTCCGTCCTTTCCGTCGACCGCCAGTTTCAGTCGACTAGAGCTTAGGTTAGCCTTACCTTCGTTCGCTACCGGCCCCCCGATCCGGAGGACTTCGCATGCCCGCCCGTCTTCGCGCCCTGGTCACCGTGTTGTGCGCGGCGGTTCTCGCAGCCCTGCTCCCCGCTGCCGCCGCGCACGCCGAGAGCCGGACCGTGCAGGGCGGACGGCTGGACTGGGGCATCAAGTCGTCGTTCCAGAGCTACGTCACCGGGCCCGTCGCGAAAGGCGGTTACTCCCTGACCGGGGGAGCGGCCACCGCCGGCGGCAGCACCTTCCGCTTCCACTCGGCCGCCGGCACCTACGACGGCGACACCGGCGCCTTCCGCGCCGCCTTCTCGGGCGGCGTCCACTTCCTCGGCCACCGCACCGGCACGGGCGCCCACCGGCTCGACCTCACCCTCAGCCGTCCCACCGTGAGCATCTCCGGCTCCACCGGCACGCTCTACCTGGACGTCACCGGCAAGGCGAAGGACACCGGGACGGTCACGACGTCCCGTCAGGTGCCCTTCGCCGCACTCTCCCTCGGCGGCATCGACATGCGGGGCGGCGGCAGCACCGTGGCCCTGGACAACCTGCCCGCCACCCTCACCGCCGAGGGCGCCCGGTCCTTCGCCGGGTACTACACCGCCGGCACCGCGCTGGACCCGGTGAGCCTGTCCGCCGACGTGAAGGCGGCGGCACGGCGGCAGCCGGAGAAGCAGCCGTCGAGCACGCCCGCCAAGTCACCGGAGAGCAGGCGGACTCCGCAAGGCGCCATCGAGGACGGCGCCGTCGACTGGGGCGTGCGCCGCACCTTCCGCGAGTACGTCACCGGCGACATCGCCGACGGCGAGTGGGCCCTGACCGCTGGCGCCCAGGACGGCGGCGCCCTCTTCCGCTTCCCCGGCGGCGAGGGGACGTACGCGGACGGCGCCCTCACCGCGGCCTTCGACGGCGCGGTGCGCTTCACCGGCGCGCACGGCCTGGACCTGAGCCTGAGCGGCGTACGGGCCGAGGTCCAAGGCGGCGAGGGCACGCTCTACGCCGACGTGAAGAGCCCGGACCTGAACGGTGCGAAGGTGCCCCTGGTCACCTTCACCGCCGGGGACCTGAAGCCCGCCGACGGCCTGGTGAAGGTCACCGAGGCCCCCGCGAAGCTCACCGCGCGCGGCGCCGAGGCCTTCGGCGGCATGTACCGGGCGGGCACCGAGATGGACCCGGTGTCCCTGGCCGTCGCCCTCACCGCCGACGCCGAGCTGCCCGTCCTGCCCGACCTGGGCAGCGCGCCCACGGCGAGCGCGAGCCCGCAGCCGGAGAAGACGTCCGGGCCGGAGAACCCCGCCGAACCCGTCGCGAGCACCGCCGACGACGGTGACTTCCCCGCACTTCCCGTCCCCCTCACGGCCGGCGCCCTGCTGCTGGTGGCCGCGGCCCTCGTGGCCGTCGCCGTCCGCAGGCGCCGCGCCCGGCCCGCCGCGTCCGACTCGGACGCGGACCGGGACTGACTCACGACGCCGGCCGCCCACCGGCGGCCCGCCACCCAAGGAGAACCGAGCATGTCCGTCAGACGACGCCGCTCCACCGCCCTCGCCGCCGCCGTGGCCACGGCCGCCGCACTCGGCGCCACCGCGCTGGCCACGGTCGGTCCGACCACCGCCTCGGCCGCGGAGATGCCCCTCAAGGACTACGAACTCACCTGGGGCATCAAGCAGTCGTACCGCACGTACGTGGGGATGTTCGGCGGCTTCACCACGGCGGACGGCGCCTCGCAGGCCGCCGGCAACGGCGCCTTCACCTTCGTCGACGGCGCCGGCACCTACGACACCACCGGCCACACCGTGGACCTCGCCTTCAAGGGCAGCCTGGTGAGCGCGTCCAAGGCGCACGGCTTCGAGGTGACCCTCACCGACGTGCGCTTCGACAGCGAGGCCGGTGAGATCACCGCCGACGTGAAGAAGGTCGACACCTCCCAGGGCGCCCCCGAGACCACGGAGGGCGACGACGTCCCGCTCGCCACCGTCGCCGTGACCCGCGGCATGAAGGACATGGCGACCACCCTCACCGCCGAGGCCGGGGAGTTCCTCGGCAGCGCCGGCTACGCGGGCGCGGCGGGCGACCCGCTGACGGTGGTCGAGAAGACGCCGCCGGCCACCCCGCCCGCCTCCCCGTCCCCCTCCGGGGGGCCGGGGTCGGAGCCGTCCCCGTCGTCCCCGTCGGCCACGGAGACCACGCCCACCACACCGCCGAAGACCGAGCCCCCGGCACCGGAGCCGACGCCGACGAAGACCATCGGCACCGGCCCGTCCCCGTCCGCCTCCGCCACACAGGCCCCCGCCAAGGGCGAGATCGCCGACGGCACCCTCGGCTGGGGCGTGAAGCAGTCCTTCCGCTCCTACGTCACCGGTCCCGTGGCCAAGGGGAAGGTCACCGTCTCCGGCGGCGCCACCCAGGCGGCCGGCAACGGGGCCTTCACCTTCAAGGACGCCACCGGCACCTACGACACCGACGCCGGCCAGCTCACCGCCGCCTTCCGGGGCGCCGTCAACTTCAAGGGCCACGAGACGGACGGCACGTACGGCCTCGACCTGACCCTGAGCAACATCGAGGCCACCCTCGACGGCGGCACCGGCAAGCTGACCGCCGACGTGAACAGCCTCGGCACGCGGACCGAGGGTGTCGTCCTGGCCGACCTCGAGGCGAAGTCCGCCGACCTCACCGCCCGGAACGACGTCCTCACGGTCGACGGCGTCGCCGCCACGCTCACCGAGGCCGGCGCGAAGGCCTTCGGCGACTTCTACACCGCCGGCACCGCCCTCGACGCCGTCGGCCTGTCGGTGGCGCTGAGCGAGGACGCGCGGCTCCCGTCGGGCGGCGGCACGGGCGGCACCGGCGGTTCGGGCACCGCAGGTGGCACCGGCGGCGGCACGGGCTCGACGGCCGGCGGCACCGGGTCCACCGTCGGCGGCACCGGGTCGACCACGGGCGGCTCGGCCATCGGCGGCGGCAGCCTCGCCTCCACCGGCTCGGACATCCCGGGCCCGGTCCTCGCGGGTGCGGCCGGCGTCGCCGTCGCGCTCGGCGCGGGCACGGTGTTCGCGGCGCGCAAGCGGCGCACGCAGGCCTAGGGGCGGAAAGGCGTCGCGGGCCGGGGCGGCCCCCCCGATACTGTCCGCATGCGACGGGCGGCGAGGGAACGGACACCGGGACCCCTGGTCCTGGACGTCCGGGGCCGCCCCGGCCCGCCCCCGCTGCGTTTCGTGCGGCCGGACGACGGTGCCCCGCCCGCCCTCCACCAGGGCGACCGCCCGCTGTTCCTGGCTCGTTCCTCGGGTGACGGCTGCTGCCGCGAGCTGCACCTGCGCCGCCTGCCCGGCCACCGCTCCCCGCTGCCGCCCCTGCGCGCCGCGTCGATGCGCGGGCCCGCCGACTGGCGCCACCGCTGTGCCCGTTGGCTGGAGGACGCGTCCGACGGCCCCCTGCACGACGGGCGTTGGGGGCTCACCACGCGGGCGTCCTTCGCCCCCGGCATCTGGACCGAGGACTTCGTACGGGACTGGCCGGACTGCGTCCTCGAACTGCTCTGCGGAGGCGGCTGGCACGGCGTACTGCCGCTGCGCCCCCTCTCCGAGCCCGGCGCGCCCCGCGTGAAGGCGTACCGCAAGCACGCCCGGGACGGCACCCTCGCCCCCGTACTGCTGTGGTGGGTGTCCTTCCTCGACGGCTGGCTGATCCTCGACGGGCACGACCGGGCGGTGGCGGCGCTGGCCGAGGGGAGCGAGCCGGAGTGCGTGGTGCTGGCCCGGCTGCCGGACCGGGCGCACTGGCGTCGGGAGGCGGACGAGCTCACCACGGCGCACGAGGAACGCGCCGCCCGCCCCGACGTCCCGCGCGCCACCCCGGCCCGCGCGTACGCCGACACCCTCGCCGCCCTGCCGTACGACGAGGCACCCACGCCGGTCTGGCCGCCCGCGCGCGGTGCTTGAATGCTCCGGTGACCGACTACGACGTACTGCGCGTCTTCTGCGCGCCGAACGGCGGATACGGCAACGAGCTCGGCGTGGTCCGGGACGGTTCCGTGCTGCCCGACCCCGCCGGACGGCAGGAGCTCGCCGCGAAACTCGGCTTCAGCGAGACCGTGTTCGTCGACGACCCCGAGCGCGGCGTCGTCGACATCTACACGCCCACCCTGCGGCTGCCGTTCGCCGGACATCCGTGCGTCGGCACGGCCTGGCTGCTCGACGTACCCGCACTCGTCACCCCGGCCGGGGTGGCGGGCGCCCGGCTGGACGGCGAGTTCAGCTGGATCGAGGCCCGCCCCGAGTGGGCCGCGCCGCGCACCCTGCGCCAGTACGCCTCCGCCGCCGAGGTCGACGATCTGGCGGTGCCCCCGCCGGGGGAGTGGGTTTACGCCTGGGCGTGGGAGGACGAGCCGGCCGGGCGGGTGCGGGCCCGGGCCTTCCCGGGCCGCGACGACGGTGTCGACGAGGACGAGGCGACCGGTGCGGCGGCGCTGCTGCTGACCGAGCGGCTGGGCCGGGCCCTGAACATCGCCCAGGGGGCCGGTTCGCAGATCCTGACCGCGCCGCAGCCCGAGGGGTGGGTGGAGATCGGCGGACGGGTGCGGCTGGAGCGGTGACGGGCGCCGCCGTACGGGTGGAACAGCGTGTGCGCGCGGGCACGAGGGGTTAACTCTCGCCTGACCGTTCCCTCACGCGAGAGGAAATCCATGCGCATCCGCTCCGCCCTCGCCACCGTCCTGCTGACCGCCGCCATGACCGCCGGCGGTGCCGTGACGGCCACCGCCTTCGACGGCTCCCTGCACGGTGACGAGGACGCCACCTGCAGCCCGTACTTCGGCAGCGTCTCCACGGAGATCACCGGTAGCGACGTGACCTACGGCGGCATCAACTGCCGCAGCGACGACTACGACATCGACGGCTGAGTCCGAATCTGGCCGTTCGCTCCCGGTCCCCCTCGGCCCAGGCGGCCGAGGGGGACCGGCACGTCCGCAGGGGTGCCGGCGTCGCTCACGCGGAGAGCGGGAACTCCTCGCCCAGTGCCCGGAAGACCCCCGTGTTGAGCGCGAAGGCCCGCTTGCACTCGGCCACGACCCGCTGCTTCTCCAGGTCGTCCGCGCGGATGCCGTCCAGCAGCTCCCGGTACTCGCGCTTGAAGGCGGCCGGGTTGGTGATCTCCTCGAAGACGTAGAACCGGACCCCGTCGCCCTTCCTGGCGAAGCCCCACGTCCGCTCCGCCTTGTCGCGGATGATCTGGCCGCCGGACAGGTCGCCGAGGTAGCGGGTGTAGTGGTGGGCGACGTACCCCGCCGGCCAGCTCTCGGCGCACTCGCGGACCCGGGCCGCGTACTCCTCGGTCGCGGGCAGGGCGGTCAGCTCCGTGCGCCAGTCAGGGCCTCGCAGGTGTGCCAGGTCCCGCTCCAGCGACGCCAGCCGCATCAGCTCCGGCCGGACGAACGGCCCCGCGACCGGGTCCGACGCCAGCCGGTCGGCACCGGCCTCCAGTGCCTCGTAGACGAACCACAGCTGCTCGGTGTAGCGCGCGTAGGCGTCGACGCCGAGCCGCCCGCCCAGCAGGTCGCTCATGAACGTCGAGGTCTCCGCCTCCACGTGCTGCTCGTGGGAGGCGGTGCGGATGAGCGTCGAGAAGGAGTCCATGAGCATGATTTTCTATGGTTAGGCTTACCTAAGTCAATAGGTTGCCGACGGTCTGTCGGTAAAAGCGTACCCACCCGGACGCGAAACGGCCCGCCCTCCGGGGAGAGCGGGCCGTGAAGGGTGTGCCGAGGCTACGGAAGGGTCAGGATCTCGGCCCCGGAGTCGGTCACCACCAGGGTGTGCTCGAACTGCGCCGTCCGCTTGCGGTCCTTGGTCACGACCGTCCACCCGTCGTCCCACATGTCGTACTCGTGCGTCCCGAGCGTCAGCATCGGCTCGATCGTGAAGGTCATCCCGGGCTGGATGACGGTGGTGGCGTGCGGGCTGTCGTAGTGCGGGACGATGAGCCCCGAATGGAACGACGAGTTGATCCCGTGCCCGGTGAAGTCCCGCACCACCCCGTACCCGAACCGCTTCGCGTACGACTCGATGACCCGTCCGATGATGTTGATCTGCCGGCCGGGCTTGACCGCCTTGATCGCACGGGCCAGCGACTCCCGGGTCCGCTCGACCAGCAGCCGGCTCTCCTCGTCCACCTCGCCGACCAGGTACGTCGCGTTGTTGTCGCCGTGCACGCCGCCGATGTACGCCGTCACGTCCAGGTTCACGATGTCGCCGTCGCGCAGCACCGTCGAGTCCGGGATGCCGTGGCAGATGACCTCGTTGACCGAGCTGCACAGGGACTTGGGGAAACCGCGGTAGCCCAGCGTCGACGGGTAGGCGCCGTGGTCGCACATGTACTCGTGCGCCACGCGGTCCAGCTCGTCCGTCGTCACGCCGGGCGCGATGAGCTTGGCGGCCTCCTCCATGGCCCGCGCCGCGATCCGCCCGGCCACGCGCATCGCCTCGATCGTCTCGGGCGTCTGCACCTCCGGGCCGGTGTACGGCGTCGGCGCGGGCTTGCCGACATACTCGGGCCGCCGGATGTTTCCGGGCACGGAACGGGTGGGAGACAGCTCCCCAGGGACGAGCAGCGACTGGCCAGAAGACATGACAGCGAGTCTAACCAGCGGGCATACGAGACCATGTCCCTGGCGGAAGGAGCCGGTCATGGCCCTGTTCAAGAAGCGCACGGTCGGAAAGCCGGGCGAATGGTACTACTGCCTGGAGCACCAGAAGGTCGAGGAGGGCCCGGACTGCCCGGGAAAGGACCGCTTCGGTCCGTACGCCTCCCGGACCGAGGCCGAGCACGCGATGCGGACGGCCCGCGAGCGCAACCTCGAGTGGGAGAACGACCCGAAGTGGCACGACGCCCCGGCCGGGCGGACGGACGAGGACTGACCGGCCACCCCCAGGACACCCCGGCGGCCGCCGTCACCAGCGCGACGGTGGCGGCGCGGTCAGGTGGTCGGCCAGGCGGGACAGGCGGTCGCGGAAGCGGCGGGGGCCGCGCGGGGGCGGTACCGCGTTCTCGCCGGCCGCCGCGCTGACCAGGTGCTGCACCGTGTCCAGGTCCAGCTCGGCGCCGTCCGGCACGGTCAGCGTCTCGTGCGCCATGGCCGTCAGCTCCCGCTCGTCGCTGCCCAGCGCCAGCACCGTGGCGCCGGCCCGGCGGGCGTCGTGCACCCGTTCCAGGAGCGGGGTGCCGGGGTCGTCGGGCGTCACCACCAGCAGCGTCTCCCCGCGCCGGGCCGCCGCCAGCCGGCCGAGGCCGACGGCCAGGTGCGCCGGGTCCGAGGGGCGCGCGTCGTGCCGTACGAGGGTGGGGGCCAGCTCCGGCGTCCCCGACCAGGCGGCCTCGTCCACCAGGTGTGCCGCCAGGTGCCAGGGCTCGTACCCGGCTGTCCCCACCAGCAGCAGCCCGCCCCCGTGCGGCACCACCGACCCCCTGAGCGCCCCCGCGAACCTCCGGGTGGCCCCCAGCCACTCGGTCCCGGCGAGCACTTCCCGCAACAGCGCGACCCGTACGGCGTCCATGCGCCCGCATCCTGCCGCAATCCGACCCGCACGACCCGGCGTTCGCACCGGATTCGCCCGACCCGGGGACGGCCGGGGACGTCCGGGGGACGGTCGGGTCCGGGGCGACCGGAGGCGGTCCGGGAGACGCGTGTGCAGCGGCCCCGGGACGGTCCGGTGGTGGCCGGCGCCGTGTGGGACCTCGGGCCGTGCGGTGGCCGGGACCGACGTAGGGTCGGCCCATGACCTCTACCGACAGTGCTGCACAGAAGGCCCCCGCCAAGGACCCCTGGGACCTGCCCGACGTATCCGGGCTGGTCGTCGGCGTGCTCGGTGGCACCGGCCCGCAGGGCAAGGGCCTCGCCTACCGCCTCGCCAAGGCCGGCCAGAAGGTGATCGTCGGCTCGCGCGCCGCCGAGCGTGCCGAGGCCGCCGCCGAGGAGATCGGGCACGGCGTCGAGGGCGCCGACAACGCCGAGACCGCCCGTCGCAGCGACGTCGTGATCGTCGCCGTGCCGTGGGACGGCCACGGGAAGACACTCGAGTCCCTGCGCGCGGAACTGGCCGGCAAGATCGTCGTCGACTGCGTCAACCCGCTCGGCTTCGACAAGAAGGGCGCCTACGCGCTCAAGCCCGAGGAGGGCAGCGCCGCCGAGCAGGCCGCCGCGCTGCTGCCGGACAGCCGGGTCACCGCCGCCTTCCACCACCTGTCGGCGGTCCTCCTCCAGGACCCCGCCATCGACGAGATCGACACCGACGTGATGGTGCTGGGGGAGGTCCGCGCCGACGTGGAGATCGTCCAGGCACTCGCCGGGCGCATCGCCGGGATGCGCGGCGTCTTCGCCGGGCGGCTGCGCAACGCCCACCAGGTCGAGTCGCTGGTCGCCAACCTGATCTCCGTCAACCGCCGCTACAAGGCACACGCCGGGCTCCGCGTCACCGACGTGTGAGGCGATGGGGGACACTGGTGGGTGCCGGCCGCGCCGGCGCAGTACCCGCACGTGTCCCCCGACAGGAGCCCGCCCCATGCCCCGCCTCGCCCTCTACGCCCTGGTCGTCTGCGTTCTCGCGGTGGCCGCCGCCGTCGTCTCCTTCGTGCAGGGCAGCGTCGTGATCGGCGTCGTGTGGGTGCTGCTGTCCGGTGTGTCGTCCAACATGTGCTGGTACTACGTGAAGCGGGGCCGGGACGCCCGGCGCGCCACGTCCGTCACGGGCTGACCGTGCACAGCTCGTCCGTCTGCCAGAAGCGGTACAGCTCGAAGCCGCAGTAGGTGTCGATCTCGCCGATCCCGAGGGACCGCAGGATCGCGTCGATCGCGTCGAAGAACACGCCGTTGACCGCCGGGATCCACAGCAGCGCGAAGACGATCAGCAGCCCGAACGGCGCCAGCGGCTCCACCTGCCGGCGCACGTTGTACGACAGCCACGGCTCGAGCACCCCGTAGCCGTCCAGGCCCGGCACCGGCAGGAAGTTCAGGATCGCGGCCGTCACCTGGAGCAGCGCGAGGAAGGCCAGGGCCATGCGGAATCCGCGCGGCACGCCGTCCAGCGCGTCGAGCCAGAACGGGGCCGTGCACACGACGGCGAACAGGACGTTCGTCAGCGGGCCCGCGGCCGAGATCAGGCTGTGCCGCCAGCGTCCCCGGATCCGCCCGCGCTCGATGAAGACGGCACCGCCCGGCAGACCGATCCCGCCCATGATCACGAACAGCACCGGGAGCACGATGCTCAGCAGGGCGTGCGTGTACTTCACCGGGTTCAGCGTGAGGTAGCCCTTCGCGCCGACCGAGATGTCCCCGCTGTGCAGGGCGGTGCGGGCGTGCGCGTACTCGTGCAGGCACAGCGACACGACCCAGGCGCCCGTCACGAACAGGAACACGGCCACACCCGGCTGCTCCGCGAACCCGGTCCAGGTGGCCCAGCCCGTGACCGCGGTGACGGCGACGATCCCGAGGAAGACGGGACTGATCCGCCGGTCGCTCCGGCGGAGGTGGGCGGTGGTCATGGGGCTCCCTGGGCTGTTCGGCGGACGCGGGACTCTTGAGGACTGCCCGACCGTACCGGGCGCACCGGGAAAACGTCTCGCGGTCGGCGGGAGGTTCCGGGCGGACACCGTCGGGCACCGCGCCGTGCCGGTGTGCGGACGGTGGCAGGCCCGGACGCGCCGCACCGGCAAAACCCCGTGACCGGCTCCGACGGCAGCAGGGACAATGGAGCCCGTGCGCTATCGCATCCTCGGCACCACACAGGTACTCCGCCCCGACGGCACGGCCGTCCCCGTCGGCGGGGCGCGGTTGCGCGCGCTGCTGACCGTGCTCGCCCTGCGGGCCGGCCGCACCGTGCCCGCGGGGCTGCTCGTGGAGGAGGTGTGGGCGGGCGACCCGCCCGCCGACGCGCCGGGCGCGCTGCAGGCGCTGGTCGGGCGGCTGCGCCGGGCGCTCGGCGCGGACGCGGTGGCCTCCGCCGACGGCGGCTACCGGCTCACCGCCGGCCCCGACGACGTCGACCTGCACCGCTTCGACCGGCTGGCCGGCGAGGGCGCCCGCGCCCTCGCCGACGGCGACCCCGCCAAGGCGGCCGTCGTGCTCGACGACGCCCTCGCCCTGTGGCGTTCCCCGGCCCTCGCCGACCTGCCCGACCGCACCGCGGAGGCGGCCCGCTGGGAGGCGCGGCACCTGGACGCGCTGCGCGTCCGCCACACGGCCGCCCTGGACCTGGGGCAGGCCGAGCACTCCCTGCCGGAGCTGACCGCGCTGTGCGACGGCCACCCCCTGGACGAATCCCTCCAGGCGCTGCGGCTGCGCGCCCTGCGCGACACCGGCCGCACCGCCGAGGCACTGGCCGCCTACGAGGACGTACGCCGCCTGCTCGCGGACCGGCTCGGCGCCGATCCGGGGCCCGAACTGCGGGCGCTGCACGCGCGGTTGCTCGATCCCGGGGCGTTCGACACGTCGTCCGCCCGGCGGCCGGGTGCGCCGGGCGCCGGCCTCTCGACGTCCGCCGCGCGCCCGGGTGCGCCGACCGCGCCCGCTCCGCCCGCCCGTACCGGGGCGCACCCTCACGTACCCACCGAACCGCGTCCCGCACCGGCGGCACCGGACGGCCCCGGCGCCGCCGCTTCCGCAGCGACCCACCCAGCGGCGCCCTCCGACCCCACCGCGCCCCCCGACCCCACCGCGTACGCCACCCCGGCGGCTCCCGTCGGCACCGACGGGTCCGGCACCGCGTCCGCCCCCCGCCCCCGCGGCAACCTCCGAGCCCGGCTCACCTCCTTCGTCGGCCGGGACTCCGACCTGGACGTCCTGCGCGCCGACCTGGCGACCACACGGCTGGTCACCCTCCTCGGACCCGGCGGCGCCGGCAAGACCAGGCTGTCGCAGGAGGCCGCCGAGGGGGCGGGGGAGCCCGCGCGGGACGGCGCCTGGCTGGCCGAGCTGGCCCCCGTCGACGACCCCGGCGCCGTACCGGAGGCGGTGCTGACCGCGCTGGGCGCCCGCGAGACCGTGCTGTACGGCGCCGGCGCCGAGGAGATGCGGGCCGTCGCCGCCTCCGACCGGCGGGCCACCGCCGTCGAGCGCCTCGTCGAGCACTGCGGCCGGCGCCGCATGCTGATCGTCCTGGACAACTGCGAGCACGTCGTCGACGCCGCCGCCCGCCTCGCCGAGGAACTGCTCGCCCGCTGCCCGAACCTGACCGTCCTCGCCACCAGCCGCGAACCCCTCGGCGTACCCGGGGAGCTGCTGCGCCCGGTGGAGCCGCTGCCCGAGCCGGCCGCGCTGCGCCTGCTCGCCGACCGGGGAGCCGCCGCCCGCCCCGGCTTCCGCCCCGACGCCGACGAGGAGACCGCGCGCGCCTGCGCCGAGATCTGCCGCCGCCTCGACGGCCTGCCGCTGGCCATCGAACTGGCCGCCGCCCGGCTGCGGATGCTGACCCCCCGCCAGATCGCCGACCGCCTCGACGACCGCTTCCGCCTGCTCACCCTGGGCAGCCGCACCGTCCTGCCCCGCCAGCAGACCCTGCGCGCCGTCGTCGACTGGTCCTGGGAGCTGCTGGACGAGGAGGAGCGGGACGTGCTGCGCCGCCTGTCCGTCTTCGCCGGCGGCTGCGACCTGGCCGCCGCCGAGGCCGTCTGCGGGCCCGCCGCCCTGGACGCGCTGGGCTCCCTCGTCGACAAGTCCCTGGTCGTGGCCGCGCCGTCCGGGAGCGACGGCATGCGCTACCGGCTCCTGGAGACCGTCGCCGAGTACGCCGCCGAACGCCTCGACGAGACCGGCGGCCGAGCCGCGGCCGAGCGCGCGCACCTGACGTACTACCGCGAACTCGCCCGCACCACCGACCCGTTGCTGCGCGGCCCCGAGCAGCTCACCGCCATCGGGCGGCTGGAGCGCGAGTACGAGAACCTGCGCACCGCCCTGCGCCACGCCATCGCCGAGCGCGACGAGCAGGAGGCGCTGAGCCTGGCCCTGTCGCTGGTCTGGTACTGGCAGATGCGCGACCTGCGGGTCGAGGCCCGGAACTGGTTCAGCGAGGTCATGGCCCTCGGCCCGGACCCGTTCGCCGAGCCGGTCCGCCGCGCCGAGCCGGTGTGGGAGCGGTGCACGGCCGCCCCGCCCCCGATGACCGGCGAAGTGCTCGCCGAGGCCCGGCGCGGCGTCCACCTCGCCCACCTCGCCTGCATGGACACCGAGCTGGACGCCTGGCAGAACCCGGCTGCCAGGCGGAAACTGCGCGTCATCTCCGAGACGTACGAACCCGGCATGCCCCAGACCTGCACCCCGCCCGGTCTGCTCTGGTTCTTCGCCGTGATGCTCTCCGGCGACATGGAGCGCCTGCGCGTGATCATGGACGCCGCCGTGCGCACCTGCCGCGAGACACCGGGATACGACTGGGCACTGGCCGGCAGCCTCCAGATGCGCGCCAACTTTCTGGCCAACCGCACGGAGTGGGCCGGCGACGCGGCCGGCGACGCCGACGAGGCGCTGGAGATCTACCGCCGCCTCGGCGACGCCTGGGGCACCGCCGAGGCGCTCTCCGCCCGCGCCGAGGCCCGGGAGCGCAAGGGCGAGTTCCGGCTCGCCGCCGCCGACTACCGGGCGGCCGCGCGGCACGCCGAACGGCTCGGCGCGAACGCCCAGGTGGACGTCCTGGAGGCCCGCCTCGGCAGCGTGCTGCTGGAGGCCGGCGAGGACGAGGAGGGCGAGCGCATCCTGTACGCCGTGATCGACCGCACCGACGGGGCCGGGCACAGCGGCGCCATGCCGGCCGCCCGGCTCTTCCTCGCCGGCTGGCTCGGCATGACCGGCCGGACCGCCGAGGCACGGGTGCAGCTGCGGCTGCTGCGCGAGGACTTCGCCATCTCCCACTTCATCGTCTTCGACGCCTTCATCCTCGCCGCCGAGGCGTGGATCGCCACGCTGGAGGACCGGCACGAGGAGTGCCTGGACAAGGTCCGCAAGTCGCTGGAGAAGGCAGAGGACCCGCTGTCCGCGGCCGTCGCCCCGCACATGCGCTCCGGGTACCTGACCATCGCCGCGATGGCGCTGGCCCGCGTGGACGGCGGGCGCCGGGCCGCCGACGCCGCGCGCTGCATCGGCGCCGCCGACGCGATGCTGCCGCCGGAGCACGTCTCGATGGGCCTGGAGCGGGACGCGCGCGTCCGGGCCACCGGCCGGGTCCGCGAGGTGCTCGACGCCGAGGCGTACGAGGCCGCGTACGCCGAGGGCGCCGGCCTCTCCCCGCGGGAGGCCGTCGCCCTCGTCTGACCCGGACCCACGTCCGTGCGGACGGGTCAGGTCTTCGTGCGGAACTTGTGGATGGCGACCGGCGCCATGACCGCCGTGATCGCCACCGACCAGCCCAGCGTGATCCACAGGTCGTGCGCGACCGGACCGCCCACCATCAGACCGCGCGCCGCGTCGGCGAGCGTGGACAGCGGGTTGTAGTCGGTGAAGGCCTGCAGCCAGCCCGGCATCGACTGCGTCGGCGCGAAGATCGACGAGCCGAACTGCAGCGGGAACAGCACCAGGAAGCCCATGGCCTGCACGGACTGGGCGTTCTTCAGGACCACGCCCAGGGTGATGAACACCCACATGATCGACGAGGCGAACACCGCCGACAGGCCCACGGCCGCGAGCAGGCCGGCCCAGTTCCCGATGTCGAAGCCGACCAGGACCGCGACGATCATCAGCACCGCCGTCGCGAACAGCATCCGCAGCATCTCCACCGCGATCTTCGCGAAGAGCACCGAGCCGCGGCCGATCGGCAGCGACCGGAAGCGGTCCATCACGCCCGAGTTGAAGTCCTGGCTGAAGCCGGTGCCGACGCCCTGGGAGAGCGTCATGCTCATCATCGCGATCATGCCGGGGATCACGTACTGCACGTAGCCGTCCTGGCCGCCGCCCAGGGCCTGGCCGATCGACCCGCCGAAGACGTACACGAACAGCAGGGTGAAGACGACCGGCATCAGCACGGCGTCGAACATCGACTCCGGGTCCTGCCGGATCCACAGCAGGTTGCGGCGGACCAGGGCGGCGGTGTGCCGCACGTGCCCGCGCAGCGAGATCCGGGCGTCGGGAGCGGAGACGGGGGTGGGGGTGACGGTGGTGGCGCTCATACGGCGACCTCCTCGCGGGCGTCGTCGGTGCTGGGCGCGGGGTCCTGCGGGGCACTGGCGCGGTGGCCGGTGAGGGACAGGAAGACCTCGTCCAGGCTGGGCAGTTCGGTGGTGACGGAGGAGACGGTGATGCCGCGCGCGGTGACCGCGCCGACCACCGCGGTCAGCTGCTCGTCGCTGAGGATCGGCACCAGGACGGCACCGCGCTCCGTGTCCACGGTGGAGCTGGCGAGCCCCGTGATGCCCAGCTCGTCCAGGTGGGAGGCGAGCGGGCGCAGCTGGAGCGGGTCGGCCGGGCGGACGCGCAGGGTGCGGCCGCCGACCTTGGCCTTCAGGTCCTCGATGCCGCCGTTCGCGATGACCTTGCCCCGGTCCACGACGGTCAGCTCGGAGGCGAGCTGCTCGGCCTCCTCCATGTACTGGGTGGTGAGCAGCACGGTGACGCCGTCGCCGACCATGCGCTTGACCTCGTCCCACACCTCGTTGCGGGTGCGCGGGTCCAGTCCGGTGGTCGGCTCGTCCAAATACAGCACCGCCGGGTGCCCGATCATGGAGGCGGCCAGGTCGAGGCGGCGCCGCATGCCGCCCGAGTAGGTGGACGCGGGCCGCTTGGCGGCCTCGGTGAGCGAGAACCGCTCCAGCAGCTCGTCGGCCCGCCTGCGGGCGTCCCCGCGGGACAGGTCGAGCAGGCGCCCGATCATGTAGAGGTTCTCCCAGCCGGGCAGCTTCTCGTCCACGGACGCGTACTGTCCGGTGAGCCCTATCGCCCGCCGCAGCTGCCGGGGCTGCCGTACGACGTCGTAGCCGGCGACGTGCGCCTGGCCGGAGTCGGGCGTGATGAGGGTGGACAGGATGCGGACGAGGGTCGTCTTGCCGGCCCCGTTCGGCCCGAGCACGCCCATCACGGTGCCCTCGCGCACGTCGAGGTCGACGCCGTCCAGTGCCTTGGTCTCGCCGTAGTGCTTGACCAGCCCCCGCACGGTGACCGCGCTGCCCGCGGTCCGGGGGGTGTCGTCGATTCGCTTCATGCCGACGACGTTGTCAGCCCCTGCCGACAAACCACCGACATCCCGCCGACAGGACGGCGGCGGCGCCGACATCCCACCGACAGGGCCGGGACGGCGACCGGCCCCGCCGACGGGGGAAGATCGGCGGGGCCGGTGTGTGGTGCCGCGATGGCTCAGTGGACGGAGTGCTCCTCCTGCGGGAACGTTCCGCCGACGACGTCCTCGGCGAAGGACTTCGCCGCGTCGCCGATGACCTGGCGCAGGTCGGCGTACTTCTTCACGAACTTCGGCACCCGGCCGCCGGTCAGCCCCAGCATGTCGGTCCACACCAGCACCTGGGCGTCCGTGCCGGGCCCGGCCCCGATGCCGACCGTCGGGATGTGCAGCGACCGCGTCACCTCGGCGGCGAGCTCGGCCGGCACCAGCTCCAGGACGACCGCGAAGGCGCCCGCGTCCTGCACGGCCTTGGCGTCGCGCAGCAGCTGCTGGGCCGCCTCCTCGCCCCGGCCCTGCACCCGGTAGCCCATGGCGTTGACGGACTGCGGGGTGAGGCCGATGTGCGCCATCACCGGGATGCCGGACTCGACGAGCAGCCGGATCTGTTCGTGCGACCGCTCACCGCCCTCCAGCTTCACGGCGCCGACGCCCGCCTCCTTCACCAGCCGGGTCGCCGAGCGCAGCGCCTGCACCGGGCCCTCCTGGTACGAGCCGAACGGCAGGTCGCCGACGATCAGGGCGCGGGAGGTGCCGCGGACGACGGCCGCGGACAGCATGGTCATCTCGTCGAGAGTGACCGGCACGGTGGTGTCGTAGCCGAGGTGGCAGTTGCCCGCGGAGTCGCCGACGAGCATGACCGGGATGCCGGCCTCGTCGAAGACGGACGCGGTCATCGCGTCGTAGGCGGTGAGCATGGGCCACTTCTCGCCGCGCTCCTTGGCGGCGGCGATGTCCCGGACGGTGATGCGACGGTTGCTCTTGCCCCCGTACAGCGCCTTGTTCCCGTCGGCGGGCCGGCTCTGTGGCGTCTGGGCAGCCGAAAGCTGCGTCATGGCAACGGCTCCTTCATGTCATCTCGAGGCACCCTCACGGCGTCCCCGGATCCCTTCCATGGTGGCACTTCCCGCTGCCCGGCGGCTAGTGGACCCCCGCCACGGGCCCTGAGTGCCCCCTGCGCCGGGCGGGGCGAATGTGCTCGTTCTGTCACAGAGGCGCCCAGGACGGCGGCGTTCGGAACTCCGGACGGAGCCTCGTACGTCCTCGTGCCCGTACGGCCGTCCAGGGACGGCAGGAACGGAACCGATCATCCCCTAGGGTGCTGAGTCACGGGGGCGACGGTGTGCACGGCAGGCAGTGAGGCGACGGTATGGCGCAGCAGGCGTACATCACGGAGACGGACGACGGCGGCTCGGGGCCCGAGCCGCGGGTGACCCGGATTCGGCGCCTGTACGACCGGGCGGTCACCGGGTGGCGCGGCGACCGGCGGATCTGGCGCCGGGGGCTGATCACCGCGGCGGTGGCGGTCGTCCTGGCGGGCGTGATGGCGGCCCACTCCCACATCCCGAACGCCGTCGGCAACCTCGGCAGCCTCACCGAGACCTTCCTGCCGTGGTTCGGCCTGCTGGTCCCCGTCCTGCTGGTGATCGCGCTCGCCCGCAAGTCGGCGACGGCGCTGATCGCGCTGGTGCTGCCGGTCAGCGTGTGGCTCAACCTCTTCGGCGGCCTCCTCTTCGACAAGACCGGCGCCGGCGGCGACCTCACCGTCGCCACGCACAACGTCAACGCCGACAACGCCGACCCGGCCGGCACCGCCCGCGCCGTGGCCGCCGCCGGCGCGGACGTGATGGCCCTGGAGGAGCTGAAGGCGACCGCGGTGCCGACGTACGAGAAGGCGCTGGAGTCGAAGTACCCGCACCACGCGGTCGTCGGCACGGTCGGGCTGTGGAGCAAGTACCCGCTGAGCGACGTGAAGCCCGTCGACATCGAGCTCGGCTGGAAGCGCGCGATGCGCGCCACCGTCGCCACGCCCTCCGGGCCGGTCGCCGTGTACGTCGCCCACCTGCCCTCCGTACGGGTGAAGCTGGAGGCCGGCTTCACCGCCCGGCAGCGGGACAAGAGCGCCAACGCCCTCGGCGAGGCCATCGCCGACGAGAAGCTGGACCGCAAGATCCTGCTCGGCGACCTCAACGGCACCATGAACGACCGCGCCCTCACCGCCATCACCTCCCAGATGCGCTCCCCGCAGGGCGCGGTGGGCGACGGCTTCGGCTTCAGCTGGCCGGCGGCGTTCCCGATGGCCCGCATCGACCAGATCCTGGTCAGCGGGGTCGAACCGACGACCAGCTGGACCCTCCCGGCCACCGGCAGCGACCACCTCCCGATCGCCGCGCGTGTGAAGGTCGACACAACCGCCTCCTGAGATTCGTCGGCGGAATACTCGCCCTGAGAGCCTTTGTTCCGTACGGGAACATAACGACCTCCCCGCCCCGTACGCACTCCGCTCGAAAGCTCTCGAAAGGCGAGACCCTTCATGCCCCTGGCTCTGCTCGCCCTTGCCGTGGGCGCCTTCGGCATCGGTACCACCGAGTTCGTGATGATGGGCCTGCTGCCCGACGTCGCGGACGACCTGGACATCTCGATCCCCAGCGCCGGCCACCTGGTCTCGGCGTACGCGCTCGGCGTCGTCATCGGCGCCCCGCTGCTCGCGGCGGCGACGGCGCGGATGTCCCGCCGCACGGTCCTGATCGCCCTGATGGCGCTGTTCGTGGTCGGCAACGCCCTGTCCGCCGTCGCCCCCGGCGAGGTCTCCCTCCTCGCCGCCCGCTTCGTCAGCGGCCTGCCGCACGGCGCCTTCTTCGGCGTCGGCGCCGTGGTCGCCACCGGCATGGTCGCGCCGGAACGCAAGGCCCGCTCCGTCTCCCTGATGTTCCTGGGCCTGACCGTCGCCAACATCGTCGGCGTCCCCGCCGCCACCGCCGTGGGCCAGCAGCTCGGCTGGCGGGCGACCTTCCTCGGCGTCAGCGCGATCGGCGTCGCGGCGATAGCGGCGCTGGTCGCCCTGATACCCCGCGACCACGCCCCCGCCCCCACCACCGGCCTGCGCGGCGAACTGGCCGCCCTGCGCTCGGTGCCCGTCTGGCTGGCCCTCGGCACGACGGTCGCGGGCTTCGGCGCGCTCTTCGCCGCGTACAGCTACATCACGCCGATGCTCACGGACGCCGCCGGCTTCGCCGAGGCCAGCGTGACGCTGCTGCTGGCGCTGTTCGGCGTCGGCGCCACCGCGGGCAACCTGCTGGGCGGCCGCCTGGCCGACCACTCCCTGCGGGGCACCCTCTTCGGCGGCCTGGCCTCGCTGGTCGTCGTCCTCGTCCTCTTCCCGCTCCTGATGCGCACCCCGGTGACGGCCGCCGTCGCGGTGGCCCTGCTCGGCATGGCCGCCTTCGTCACCGGCTCCCCCCTCCAGCTGATGGTCATGGAGAAGGCGTCGGCGGCCCCCTCCCTCGCCTCCTCGGCCAACCAGGCCGCCTTCAACCTCGCCAACGCCGGCGGCGCCTGGATCGGCGGCCTCGCCCTGGCCGCGGGCTTCGGCGTCACCTCCCCGGCGACGGCGGGCGCGGGGCTCGCGGTGCTCGGCCTGGCGGTCGCGGGCGCGGCGTGGGCGGTGGACCGGCGCCGGGGCGCCGCCGCCGTGGCCGCCGGGCGCGAGCGGGTGGTCGCGGGGCACGTGCCGGAGGCGGTGGAAGCCGTACGGCGGTGATGGCGGGACGCCGTGCGAGCGGCCGGTCCGGCTGTCGGCGGCACCTCGGCGTCGGCCCCGCCCGTCCGGCGGCCCGGTAGCCCCGTGGTGAGTACGCGACGGGGCCGCCCGGCCGACGGCGGGCCGGTGTCCGTCCGGGCCGCAGGCGGACCGTCGGCGGCCCTGCCGACTGCCCGGCGGCAACGAAAACCGCGTGCGCGGTCGCTCCCCGCGGCGCGAGGATGCGGCACATGACCGCCGTCCTCGTCACCGCCCCCGCCCGCCTCGGTGAAACCCCTCTTCCCGACGGACGCCTGCTCGGCTGGGCCGAGTGGGGTCCGCCGGACGGCGTACCGGTCCTGCTCTGCCCCGGCGCGGCCACGAGCCGCCGGCTCGGCTTCGGCGCGGGCGTCGTGGAGGCGCTCGGCGTCCGCCTGGTCTCCGTGGACCGCCCCGGCCTGGGCGCCTCCACGCCCGCCCCCGCCCGCACCTTCACCGACTTCGCCGTCGACATGCGCGCTCTGTGCGACCTGCGGGGCCTGGGCCGCCCTGCCGTGGTCGGCAACTCGCAGGGCGCCCCGTTCGCCCTCGCCTGCGCCGAGGCGGGCTTCGCCTCCGCGCTGGCCCTCGTCTCGGCCGCCGACGAGGTGGCGGCCCCCGAGTTCGCCGCCGCGCTCCCCGCCGAACTGCGCGCCCTGACCGAACGGGCCGTACGGGACGCGTCCGGCGCCGAGGAGTTCTTCGCCGCCTTCGACGCGGACGCGATGTGGGACATGGTCATGGGTGGCAGCCCGGCCTGCGACCTCGCCGTGTACCGGGAGGACGGCTTCGCGGCCGCCTACCGCCACGCCCTGTCGGAAGGCTTCGCCCAGGGCGCGGCGGCCGGCTACGCCCGCGACACCGTCCTCGCCATGGGCCGCTGGCCCTTCGCGCTGGACGCCGTCACCGTCCCGGTCGACATCTGGTACGGCGAACACGACACCAGCCACTCCCCAGACAACGGCGCCCTCCTGTCGGCGCGGATACCCGGGGCCCGTCGCCACGTCGTACCGGGGATCGGGGGTGCCCTGCTGTGGACCCACGCGGAGCCGGTCCTCACCGCGCTGCTCGACCGTCATCCGTTGGCGTGCGCGGAGCCCGGTTCCCGCCCGCAGGCGTAGTACGGCGCCCTACCGTGTCGCCCGTCGCGGTACGGCGCGTACGAGGAGGGGTGCGGATGCCGGTGAACGGCGAGGCGGACGAGCCGGGTTGGGAGGTCGACCCGGACGACGAGTGGGGTGTGGCCGTCCTCACCACCGTGGGGAGGCAGTTGAAGCTGCGCCGCGAGGCGGTGGGGATGCGGGCGGGCGACTTCGGAGTGGCGGTCGGATACGGGGAGGACCTCGTCTACAAGGTGGAGGGCGGGAAGCGGATTCCTCGGCGGGAGTATCTGGAGAGGGCCGACGAGGTGCTGCGGGCCGGCGGTCTCATCGCCGCCGCCTGGGAGGAC
The DNA here is from genome assembly GCF_042745235.1 of Streptomyces sp. NPDC058796. Lineage (NCBI taxonomy): Bacteria > Bacillati > Actinomycetota > Actinomycetes > Kitasatosporales > Streptomycetaceae > Streptomyces > Streptomyces sp. NPDC058796. The sequence continues at coordinate 310,845 of NZ_JBHYOP010000001.1, read as the reverse complement.
GTGAAGAAGGTCCGGTACCCCAAGCAGGTGCGGGACCTGGCGAAGATGGAGTCCCGGGCGGTCGAATCGCTCTCGTACGGCAGCTACAGCCTGCACGGGCTGCTCCAGACCGAGGAGTACGCGCGCGCACTCCTCGGCATGCGACGGCCGGCCCTCACCGAGGACGAGGTGGAGAACGCCGTCGCCGCGCGCATGGGCCGCAAGGCGATGTTCGAACGGGCTCCGGCCCCGGAACTCAGCTTCGTCCAGGAGGAGGCGACCCTCAGGCGCCCCGTGGGAGGCATGATGGTTCTGCGCCGGCAGCTCGAACACCTGCTGGAAGTCGGGCGATCGAGGCATGTGGAGATCCAGGTGATGCCGACGTCTCGTGCCGACCATCCGGGAGGCGGGCGGATGCAAGTGCTCAAGTTCGAGGACGGCACGGCGGTCGGTCGGGCCGACGACATGTTCGGCGGTCGGCCCGTCACGGATCCCCGGCAGCTGCGCATCCTCGAACTGCGCTATGGCAGTATCCGGGCCGAGGCCCTGTCCGCCCGGGAGTCAGTGGCCTTCATCGGACAACTGCTGGGGGAGACATGAGCCGCAAGGGCACATCCGGACACCTCGCCGACCTGGCCTGGTTCAAGAGCAGCCACAGCGACACCAGCGAGCCCAGCGACTGCGTCGAGGTCGCGATAGCCCCCGCCACCATCCACGTCCGCGACTCCAAGCGCCCCGGCGGCCCCCGCCTCGCCCTGTCCCGGGCGGCGTGGTCGGCCTTCGTGGCCGACACCGGACAGGCGTGAGCCCCGGACACAGCGGTCCGGGGCTCACACTCACGTCGGGCGCGCGGCTCAGAGCATGGTCGTCTGCGCCTGACCCTGCGCCGAGGCTCCGCCGAAGGCCGCCGAGGCGCCCAGACCGGCGGTGACGGAGAGCGGGCCCGCCTCCGCGTGGAAGCCGGTGCCGAGCGCGCCACCGGCGGTGATGACGGCCGCGCCGGCGTCGATGCCGATGGTGCCGCCGGACACCTGGTCCAGGTCCGCGTCGGAGATCTCAGCCGTTTCGACCTGGGGGACGAGGTTCATGACAGGTCTTTCCTCTCGTACTGACGAAAAAGGGGGAGCGGTGAGGCACGCACGCCCGCGTTCCGGGGTGGGGGCCCGGAACCGGCCACCGGCGTGCCGCGCACCGATCAAAGCACGGTGGTGAACGGCCCACCATCGGCGCACCGTTGACGCTCCTGCCCCAGGCGCCCCCGGGTTCACCAGTGTGTGCGTGCGGTCAGGGAAAGAGCCGGTGTCTTCACGTTTCCCGCCGGTTTCGGGACTCCGAGGGGCCGGGTGCCGCGCGGGGACGGCCCGACGCGCATCCGTCCCGCTCGTTCCGTGCGACCGCGCGATGAACGGTGTGCGGGTCCGGAGGATGTTCGGCACCCTCGCTCTCCTCCCGTCAACGAAGCGGTGCGGACCGATCGTTGCCGATACGCACCGTGTCGCGATCGACACACGGAGTTCCCAAGTGGCCTTCCCGGCCATCTTCTCTCGAATAAAAGTGGGCAAAGCGTGTCATAAGCCACCAAGTGGCCACCCGGCACAGGACGGACGGTCACGTGGGACACCGGTACTCCGGCACCCGCCGGAGACCCGGGCGCGGGGCCGAACGCAGGACATCCGACGAGGAGAACTGTCGATGAGTGAGTCCGTACAGACCGGAACCGGGGCCACCAAACAGAAGGTGAGGACAGAGACGTCCGCCACGGCCGACCAGGCCAGGCAGGCCGCGGGCCAGGTGGCGGGCACCGCCGCCGATCAGGCTCGTTCCGTGGTGGGCGAAGCGCGGCAGCAGGCGGGTACGGTCCTGGAGGAGCTGCGGGGCCGAGCGATGGGAGAGGCCGAGGAGCAGACCAGGCGTGCGGCCGGCCAGCTGCGCCAGTGGGCCGGCGACCTGTCGACTCTGGCCGCGCACGCGCCGGACGACTCGCCGGCCCGCGGCCTGGTGACCCACGCGGCGGACCGGGGCAGCCAGGCCGCCGACTACCTGGACGAACGGGGTGTCGAGGGACTCGTCGGCGACCTGCAGCAGTTCGCCCGGCGGCGGCCCGGGGCCTTCCTGGGCGGTGCGCTGCTGGCAGGCCTGGCGGTCGGCCGCCTGGCCAAGGCGGCGGGAGGCGCTTCCGAGGCCGACGGGCGGGGAGCGGACGGAACGGCCGACCGTGCCGCGATGGGGCCGCCGGCCGGCCAGACGGTGCCGACCGGGCCGCCGGCGATCTCCGCGGAGAGGTCCCCCCTGCCGCCGTCCGTGCCGCCGACCGTCGGGCACTTGACGGGCGGCGCCCCGGACCGCGGGCGTCCGGAGGTGTGAGATGGCCACCATCTCCCCACTCCGGGGCACGGGAGCGCACCAGGAGTCCCGGGAGCACGACCGGTCGATGAGCCACCTGCTGTCCGCGGTGACCGCGGACCTGCAGACGCTCTTCCGGCAGGAGGTCGAACTGGCCAAGGCGGAAGTCAGGGACGAGGCAGCCAGGGCGGGCAAGGCCGCCGGGATGTTCGGCGGCGCCGGGTTCGCCGGCTACATGGTCCTGCTGTTCCTGTCGCTGGCGGCGATGCTCGGCCTCGCCAACGTCATCGACGGCGGCTGGGCGGCTCTCGTCGTCGCCGTGCTCTGGGGCGTCGCGGCCGCGCTGCTCTACCTGAAGGGCCGGGCCCGGATGAAGACCGTGTCGCCGAAGCCGGAGCGAACCGTCGAGACAATGAAGGAGAACGCGGAATGGGCACGTCACCCGACCAAATGAGGGCCGAGATCGAGGCCACCCGAGGCCGGCTGGCCACGGACGTGGACCGGCTCGCCGACCGCACCAGTCCCCGGCGCGTGGCGCGGCGTCGCACCAGGCGTATGCGCGGCGCGGTGTCCGGCATGAGGGAGCGTGTCATGGGCACGGCGACCTATACGGCGCACGGCGTGCGTGACACCGCGCAGTCGGCGGCCGGTTCGCTCCAAGAGGGCACCGGACGTGCCGTCGGTTCGGCGCGCGACGCGGCGGGACAGGCGGCCGGCACCGCCCGGGAAGCCGCGGGTCAGGCGGCTGGTACCGCGCGCGACGTGGCCGAGCAGACCGGGCACGCCGTGCAGCAGACGCCGGAGATGGCCCGCACCCAGACCCAGGGCAACCCCCTGGCGGCCGGCCTGGTCGCCTTCGGGGTCGGGGTGCTGGCCTCGTCGCTGCTGCCCGCCTCCCGCACCGAGCGGCAGAAGGCCTCCGAACTGATGCGGAGCGAGGCCCTGGAGCCGGTGAAGCAGGCCGCGACCGAGTCCGCGCAGCACCTCAAGGAAGGTGCGAAGGAGGTGACCCAGGAGGCGGCCGAGGACGTGAAGGGCACCGCCGCACAGGCCGCGCGCACCACCCAGGACGAGGCACGCGGTCAGGGTGGCAAGGTCACCGAGCAGGCCAGGGACTCCGGCCGGCAGCTCGCGGACGAGGCCCGGCACCGTTCCGGACCCGGATGAGACACCGCGCACAGCACACCCCCGCACGCCGGCCCGGCACCGGGTGGGCGGGCGGGGGTCCGCACGTCAGGGCGGGTGGAGAGCAGAGGACGGGGCCGCCGGCCCCGCCCTTTTCGCCGGAGACGCGTCAGCGCTTGAGGAGGAGAACCAGGACGACGGTCGCCACGGCACTGATGACCAGGGAACCGATGCATCCGACCCGGTTGCTGAAGAAGAACATGGCCCTCGGGTACCCCGCTCCCCCCGGCTCACCGGCCGGGGACGGGCCGACCCGGGCCGCCCGGGGCCGTGAACCGGCTCGGGGGCGGACCAGCGCACCGCGGCCGGAGACCGACGCGCGGACAAGCCGCCGCCGGGAGACCGGCGGCGGCGGTGTGCCGGCCGTGAGTGGCCCGGCGCCCTCCTCGCCGGGACCGGCCTCGTCGGCGTCGGCGTCGGTCACCGATGCCGGGCAGGAGGCCGGTCGTGGCACGGCGTACGGCTCAGAGGCGGTCGTTGGGGTGCGCGCCGCCGGCACCCGTCCCGCGACGGGGGTTCGTGTCGTGCGTCTTCTGCCGGCGGGGGATCAGGCCGAGCAGACCGAGGAGACCGGCAAGCCCCCACAGGCCCCATCCCCCGTTGTCATCGTCCTTGTTCTCGTCTTCCTGAGCCTGGGTCTGGGCGGCCTGCACGACGGCTGTCCGGTCCGTCACCGGCGTCTGGGCCTCCGCCGTGACCGCGGCGGGTCCCGCGAGGAGAGCGGCGGTCAGGAGAGCACCGATAGTCACGCGACGCATAGTTCCTCCAAAGAACGACCCCTGAACGGGGCCTTGCATGTTCCATGTCGCGTCGCGTCGGGGAGCCGTGCAACCCCGGCAGGCACGGCATCCCCTCCAGAAGCTCGGCTGAGCCCCATTTCTGCGGCCCCGCCGTCTCCCCGGGACTGTCGGCCGGACGGGTGACACGAGCGGGAACTACAGCACCGGCAGGCTCTTCCGCAGCTCGAAGGCGGTGACCTGGGAGCGGTACTCCTCCCACTCCTGCCGCTTGTTGCGGAGGAAGAAGTCGAAGACGTGCTCGCCCAGGGTCTCGGCGACCAGGTCGCTGCGTTCCATCAGGGCGAGGGCCTCGCCCAGGTTCTGGGGGAGGGGCTCGATGCCCAGGGCGCGGCGCTCCGAGTCGGAGAGGGCCCAGACGTCGTCCTCGGCGCCCGGCGGGAGTTCGTAGCCCTCCTCGATGCCCTTGAGGCCGGCGGCCAGGAGGGCGGCGTAGGTCAGGTACGGGTTGGCGCCGGAGTCGATGGAGCGGACCTCGACGCGGGCCGAGCCGGTCTTGCCGGGCTTGTACATGGGGACGCGGACCAGGGCCGAGCGGTTGTTGTGGCCCCAGCAGATGTAGGAGGGGGCCTCGCCGCCCGCGCCCGCCGTGCGCTCGGTGCCGCCCCAGATGCGCTTGTAGGAGTTCACCCACTGGTTGGTGACCGCCGAGATCTCCGCCGCGTGCCGCAGCAGGCCCGCGATGAAGGAGCGGCCGACCTTGGAGAGCTGGTACTCGGCGCCCGACTCGTAGAACGCGTTGCGGTCGCCCTCGAAGAGGGACAGGTGGGAGTGCATGCCCGAGCCGGGGAACTCCGAGAACGGCTTCGGCATGAAGGTGGCCTGGAGGCCCTGTTCGAGGGCCACCTGCTTCATGACCAGACGGAACGTCATGATGTTGTCGGCCGTGGAGAGGGCGTCCGCGTAGCGCAGGTCGATCTCCTGCTGGCCCGGCGCGCCCTCGTGGTGGGAGAACTCCACCGAGATGCCCATCGACTCCAGCATGGTGATCGCCTGGCGGCGGAAGTCCATGCCGATGTTCTGCGGGGTGTGGTCGAAGTAGCCGGAGTTGTCGGCGGGGGTGGGGACCGTGCCGTCGACCGGCTTGTCCTTGAGGAGGAAGAACTCGATCTCGGGGTGGGTGTAGAAGGTGAAGCCCAGGTCGGAGGTGCGGGCCAGGGCGCGCTTGAGGACGTAGCGCGGGTCCGCGAAGGACGGGGAGCCGTCCGGCATCAGGATGTCGCAGAACATGCGGGCCGTGCCGGGGGCCTCCGCGCGCCAGGGCAGGACCTGGAAGGTGGAGGGGTCCGGCTTGGCGATCATGTCGGACTCGTAGACGCGGGCGAAGCCCTCGATCGCCGAGCCGTCGAAGCCGATGCCCTCGTCGAAGGCCTGCTCCAGCTCGGCCGGGGCCACGGCCACGGACTTCAGGAAGCCCAGCACGTCCGTGAACCACAGACGTACGAACCGGATGTCGCGCTCCTCCAGCGTCCGGATCACGAACTCCTGCTGCTTGTCCATCTTCCGCTTCCCCATCCTCGCTGGTCAGGCCGCCTGTCTCCGGTACGGCGGGAGGCGGTCGGGCACCTGAGCATCACACCACAGCACGGTTTCGTACGCGTTGCGGACCTCGGTCGGCCCACCTGCCCTCCCCGCAGAGTAGAGGCCACCTGTTCGATCGGGCCATTCCGGGGATCCGGCCGGGACAGATCCTGTGATCTCCCTTCGAACGACGGGCGCGCCGGCACTACGATCAGCGAACCTCACAGCTCCCTTTCCGATGACGTTTCCCCAGAAGGGCACACCTCATGGGTTCCGCCAAGAAGAGCAGCAACCAGGCGCGACAGGCCCGCATAGCCGAGATGCGACGCGCCGAGGAGGCCCGCGAGCGCCGGAACCGGATCCTGACCGTCGGGGTCAGCGCCGTGGTCGTCGCCGGTCTCGTGGTCGGCGGCGTCTTCCTCATCCGGTCGCAGTCCGACGACTCGTCGTCCGACACCGCCTCCGACGGCAAGACCGCCGGCAAGTTCGTCACCGGCGAGGACGGAGTGCGGACCTGGGAGGGGAACCTGGGCCGCAACCACGTCACCAAGAAGGTGTCCTACCCCGCCGAACCCCCCGTCGGCGGCGACCACAACCAGGTCTGGATGAACTGCGACGGCGACGTCTACACCGAGCCCCTGAACAACGAGAACGCCGTGCACTCCCTGGAGCACGGCGCCGTGTGGGTGACGTACACCGGCAAGGCCCCGGAGGCCGACGTCGAGAAGCTGGCGGAGAAGGTGAAGAAGACGCCGTACTCGCTGATGAGCCCCAACGACAAGCAGAAGGACCCGATCATGCTGACCGCCTGGGGCCACCAGCGCACCGTGACGGGCGCCGACGACCCGAACGTCGACAAGTTCTTCGAGAAGTTCGTCCAGGGTGAGCAGACCCCCGAGCCGGGGGCCGCGTGCACCAACGGGCTGCCGCAGTGACCCCGAGGCGGGCCGGCTGGATCGCGGGGGCCGCCGCCGCGGCCCTCGTCGCGGCCGGTGGCATCACCTACGCGGTGGCCGGGGACGACGGCGCGGGCCGGGTCCCGACGGCCGACTCCGCCGACGCCGGGTTCGCGCGCGACATGGCCGTGCACCACCAGCAGGCCGTGGAGATGTCGTACATCGTGCGCGACCGCACCGACGACGAGGAGGTGCGGCGGCTCGCGTACGACATCGCGCAGACCCAGGCCAACCAGCGCGGCATGATGATCGGCTGGCTGGACCTGTGGGGGCTGCCCAAGGTGTCCTCCGACCCGCCCATGACCTGGATGGGGATGGGTGACATGCCGTCCGCCGGAGAGGGCTCGCTGATGCCGGGGATGGCCACCGACGCCGAGATGGAGAAGCTCGGCACCCTCAGCGGCAGGCAGGCCGAGGTCTACTACCTTCAGCTCATGACCGAGCACCACAAGGGCGGCGTCCACATGGCCGAGGGGTGCGCGCAGAGGTGCACGGTGGGGGTGGAGAAGCGGCTGGCCCAGGGGATGGTGGAGTCCCAGGAGTCGGAGATGCGGCTGATGGCGGACCTGCTGGCCGCGCGGGGTGCGAAGCCACGCGCGTGAGGCTTCGGACATGAGGCGGAAACCGGTACGTCACCCCATTGTGTCGTTCTGACGATTACACTGGCCGCCGTGCCCCGCCTACGACTCGCCCTGAACCAGATCGACTCCACCGTCGGAGACATCGACGGCAACGCCGAGTCGGTCGTCCGCTGGACCCGGCACGCGGCCGGACAGGGAGCGCACCTGGCGGCGTTCCCGGAGATGGTGCTGACCGGGTACCCGGTCGAGGACCTGGCCCTGCGGCCGTCCTTCGTCGAGGCCTCCCGCGCCGCCCTGCGCTCCCTCGCCGTGCGCCTCGCGGACGAGGGGCTGGGCGCGCTGCCGGTGGTCGTCGGGTACCTCGACCGCTCGGCGACCGCACAGCCGAGGTACGGCCAGCCGGCCGGCGCCCCGCAGAACGCGGCGGCCGTGCTGTACGGCGGTGCGGTGGCCCTGAGCTTCGCCAAGCACCACCTGCCGAACTACGGCGTCTTCGACGAGTTCCGCCACTTCGTGCCCGGTGACACCATGCCGGTGGTGCGGGTGCGTGGGGTGGATGTGGCGCTGGCCGTCTGCGAGGACCTGTGGCAGGACGGCGGCCGGGTCCCGGCGGCCCGCTCGGCACGGGCCGGGCTGCTGCTGTCCGTCAACGCCTCGCCGTACGAGCGGGACAAGGACGACACCCGGCTGGAGCTGGTGCGGGGGCGTGCCCGGGAGGCCGGCTGTGCGACCGCGTACCTCGCCATGACCGGCGGGCAGGACGAGCTGGTCTTCGACGGCGACTCGATCGTGGTCGACCGGGACGGGCAGGTGCTGGCGCGGGCGCCGCAGTTCACCGAGGGGTGCGTGGTGCTGGACCTCGAGCTGCCCGCCGCCGACGCCGAGGCTCCCACGGGCGTGGTGGACGACGGGCTGCGCATCGACCGGGTCGTGCTGTCGCAGGAGCCGGTGCCCGCCGCCGGCGAGTGGCTGTCCGGTGGGGTCGCGGGGCGGCTGGACGACGACGAGGAGGTCTACTCGGCCCTCGTCGTCGGGCTGCGCGCGTACGTCGCGAAGAACGGCTTCCGCTCGGTGCTCGTCGGCCTGTCCGGCGGCATCGACTCCGCCCTCGTCGCCGCCATCGCCTGCGACGCGGTCGGCGCGGAGAACGTCCACGGCGTCTCCATGCCCTCCAAGTACTCGTCCGAGCACTCCAGGGACGACGCGGCGGAGCTGGCCCGGCGCACCGGTCTCCACTACCGCACCGTGCCGATCGAGCCGATGTTCGACGCGTACACGGGGGCGCTGAAGCTGACGGGTCTGGCCGAGGAGAACCTCCAGTCGCGGCTGCGCGGCACCCTCCTGATGGCGATCTCCAACCAGGAGGGCCACCTGGTCCTGGCGCCCGGCAACAAGTCGGAGCTGGCGGTCGGGTACTCGACGCTGTACGGCGACTCGGTGGGCGCGTACGGGCCCATCAAGGACGTGTACAAGACGTCCGTCTTCCGCCTCGCCGAGTGGCGCAACCGTGCCGCGGGGGACCGTGGACGGACCCCGCCGATCCCCGAGAACTCGATCACCAAGCCGCCCAGCGCCGAGCTGCGCCCGGGCCAGGTCGACACGGACTCGCTGCCCGACTACCCGGTCCTGGACGCGATCCTCGAGCTGTACGTCGACCGGGACCGGGGCGCGGACGAGATCGTGGCCGCCGGGTACGACCGGGAGCTGGTGACCAGGACGCTGCGCATGGTCGACACCGCCGAGTACAAGCGGCGCCAGTACCCGCCGGGCACCAAGATCTCCCCGAAGGGCTTCGGCAAGGACCGCCGGCTCCCGGTCACCAACCGGTGGCGGGAGCGCGGCTGACCGGCTAGCCCTGCCGCTTCAGGTCCGCGAGCACCTTGTGCAGCGGCTCCGTCTCCCGGCGGCGGTACTCCTGGATCGCCCAGCCGTTGCCGTCGGGGTCCTTGAAGTACATGAACGTGGCGCCGTCGTCCGGGGCGTACTGGACGGGCTCGGAGACGTCCAGGCCGCGCCCCACCAGCTCCGCGTGGGCCGCCTTGATGTCGGCGACGCAGAGCTGGAGCCCCTGGTAGGAACCCGGTTCCGGTTTGGTCTGGCCCTGCGCCATGTCCCAGATCGCGTCGCCGAGGGCGATGGAGCAGCCCGAGCCCGGGGGCGTGAGCTGGACGATGCGCATCCCGGGCATGACCTCCTGGTCGATGTCCACGTGGAAGCCGACCTTGTCCCGGTAGAAGTCCCGGGAACGGTCGATGTCGGTGACGGGCAGTGGGATCACTTCGAGCGTGAAGTCCATGACGTGACTCCTTCGACGTCCTTGTCGAGCACGGTGCCGGTCGTCGGTAGTGGTGAGTGTCAGTAGTGGTACCGGGCCTGGACGACGATCAGTTCGTCGTCGCCCGGCTTGTACACCAGACGGTGCGTGTCGTCGATGCGCCGTGACCAGTAGCCCGACAGGTCGCCCTTCAGCGGTTCCGGCTTGCCGATGCCCTTGAAGGGGTCGCGTGCGATGTCGGTGAGCAGTTTGTTGATCCGTCTGGTCATCTTCCGGTCGCTCTCGGCCCAGTGGACGTAGTCCTCCCAGCCGTGCGACGTGAAAGCGATCCTCACGCCCGCTCCGCGTCCGGGTCGATCAGCTCGCGGTGCCGCGCCTCGCCGGCCTCGGCCTCCGCGATCGAGTCGAGCAGACGGCGGGCGTTCCTCGGCGACCGCAGCAGGTGCACGGTCTCCGTCCACGCCGTGAAGTCCTCCTCGGACATCAGCACGGCGTTCCCCTTGCGGGAGGTGATGTGCACCGGGGCATGGTCCTCGTTGACCTGCTCTATCAGCGGGAACAGGTTCTGACGGGCTTCGCTGGCGGTGATGGACATACCGGTGCCTCCCTTCGCGGCTTGTACAAGATATCGTACGAGTCCGGAGCGGGCCACCGGAAGCCCGGTTACGCTCGGCTCTGTACCACCACCCCCTCACCACCCCTCTTGATCCCACAGGTCCGACAAGGAGGCCGAGATGACGGCGCCGGGGCGCAGGAGCAGTACCTTCACGCGGCTGCTGCGGCACGGCTTCACCGATCCCTCGGCCGCCGAGCGGCTGCTGGACGGCGCGGAACTCGCGCCGGTCCGCAACGACCCCGTGTTGCTGGAGGCCCTCGGCGCCACCGCCGACCCCGACCTCGCCCTGCACGGCCTGGTCCGCCTCCTGGAGGCGCAGCCCGACCCCACCGCCCGCCGGGAGCTGCTGGACACCCTGATAGCGGCCAAGCCGCTGCGCGACCGTCTCCTCGGCGTGCTCGGCGCCTCCGAGGCGCTCGCCGACCACCTCGCCCGGCACGCCGCCGACTGGCAGGCCCTGGTCACCTACGAACCCCGCGACCTGCACCGCGGCGTGGACGACTTCGAGCGGGGCCTCGCCGAGGCCGACGACCCCGTCTCGCTGCGGGTCGCCTACCGGCGCTGCCTGCTGTCCATCGCCGCCCGCGACGTGTGCGGCACCATCGACGTCGCCGAGACCGCCGCCGAACTGGCCGACCTCGCCACCGCCACGCTGCGCGCCGCCCTCGCCCTCGCCGAGGCCGCCGCGCCCGAGGACGCCGCGCGGTGCCGGCTGGCGGTGATCGCGATGGGCAAGTGCGGCGGACACGAGCTGAACTACGTCTCCGACGTCGACGTGATCTTCGTGGCCGAGGCGGCGGACGGCGGGCCCGACGCCGACGAGGCCAAGGCGCTGCGGGCCGCGACCTCGCTCGCCTCGCACCTGATGCGGATCTGCTCCGAGACCACCGTCGAGGGCTCCATCTGGCCCGTCGACGCCAACCTGCGACCCGAGGGCCGCAACGGCCCGCTGGTGCGCACCCTCAGCAGCCACGTCGCCTACTACCAGCGCTGGGCCAAGACCTGGGAGTTCCAGGCGCTGCTCAAGGCCCGCCCGGTGGCCGGCGACCCCGGCCTCGGCGCCGAGTACGTCGCCGCGCTCCAGCCCCTGGTGTGGCAGGCCGCCGACCGCGAGAACTTCGTACCGGACGTGCAGAAGATGCGCCGCCGGGTGGTGGAGACCATCCCCGCCGCCGAGGTCGACCGCCAGCTCAAGCTCGGCCCGGGAGGCCTCAGGGACGTCGAGTTCGCCGTGCAGCTGCTCCAGCTGGTGCACGGCCGGGCCGACACCTCCCTGCACAGCGGTACGACGCTGGACGCGCTGGAGGCCCTGGCCGCGGGCGGGTACGTGGGCCGGGCGGACGCCGCCCAGCTCGACGAGGCGTACCGCTTCCTGCGCTCCATGGAGCACCGCATCCAGCTGCACCGGCTGCGGCGCACCCACCTCGTGCCCGAGGACGAGGCCGACCTGCGCCGCCTCGGCCGCTCCCTCGGCCTGCGCACCGACCCGGTGCCCGGGCTGCTGCGCGCCTGGAAGCGGCACGCGTCCGTCGTACGGCGGCTGCACGAGAAGCTGTTCTACCGGCCGCTGCTCGACGCCGTCGCCCAGCTGGCGCCGGGGGAGGTCCGGCTCAGCGCGGAGGCGGCCCGCGAACGCATGGTCGCCCTCGGCTACGCCGACCCGGCCGCCGCGCTGCGGCACCTGGAAGCGCTGGCGTCGGGCGTCACCCGCAAGGCGGCCATCCAGCGGACCCTGCTGCCGGTGCTGCTGGGCTGGTTCGCGGACTCCGCCGACCCGGACACCGGTCTGCTCAACTTCCGCAAGGTCTCCGACGCGCTCGGCAACACGCCCTGGTACCTCCGGCTGCTGCGGGACGAGGGCGCCGCGGCCGAGAACCTCGCCCGCGTGCTCTCCGCCGGACGGCTCGCCCCCGACCTGCTGATGCGGGCGCCGGAGGCCGTCGCGCTGCTCGGCGACGGCAACGCGGGCGGGCTGGCGCCGCGCGGCCGGGCCCAGCTGGAGCAGGAGACCCTCGCCGCGGTCCGCCGCGCCGACGGCGCCGTCCAGGCGGTCACCGCGGTGCGCGGGGTACGCCGCCGGGAGCTGTTTCGCACGGCCGCCGCGGACATCGTCGGCTCCTACGGCACCGAGGCCCAGCCCGTCGAGGCCGACCAGGGCGCCCTGGTGGACCGGGTCGGCGGCGCCGTGTCCGACCTGACGGCGGCGACCCTGGCGGGCACGCTCCGGGCGGTCGTGCGGGAGGGCTGGGGCGACACCCTGCCGACCCGGTTCGCGATCATCGGGATGGGCCGCTTCGGCGGGCACGAGCTGGGCTACGGCTCGGACGCGGACGTGCTCTTCGTCCACGAACCGCGGGACGGGGTCGACGAGCGGGAGGCGGCGGACGCGGCGAACAAGGTCGTCGCCGAGATGCGCCGCCTGCTCCAGGTCCCCAGCGCCGACCCGCCGCTGCTGATCGACGCCGACCTGCGGCCCGAGGGCAAGTCGGGGCCGCTGGTGCGCACGCTCAAGTCGTACGAGGCTTACTACCGGCGCTGGTCGCTGGTGTGGGAGCGGCACGCGCTGCTGCGGGCCGAGTTCGTGGCCGGGGACGAGGACCTGGGGCGCCGGTTCACCGAGCTGGTCGACCCGCTGCGGTACCCGGCGGACGGGCTCGGCGAGGACGCGGTGCGGGAGATCCGGCGGCTGAAGGCCCGGATGGAGTCCGAGCGGCTGCCGCGCGGCGCGGACCCCAAGCTGCACGCGAAGCTGGGGCCGGGCGGGCTGTCCGACGTCGAGTGGACGGTGCAGTTGATGCAGTTGCGGCACGGGCACGCGGAGGCCGGGCTGCGGACCACCCGGACGCGGGCGGCGCTGGCGGCGGCGTGCGAGGCCGGCCTCGTCTCCGAGGAGCACGCCGCGACGCTCGACGAGGCGTGGGTGCTGGCGACGCGGGTGCGCAACGCGGTCATGCTGGTGCGGGGAAGGGCGGGGGACACCTTCCCGACCGATCCGCGGGAGCTGGCGGCGGTGGGGCGGTACCTGGGGCACGGGCCGGGGCACGCGGGGGACATGCTGGACGAGTACCGGCGTACGGCGCGCAGGGCGCGGGTGGTGGTGGAGGAGCTGTTCTACGCGTAGCCGTCCGCCCGTGCTACGCGCGTGTGGGCAACCACGCCCCGCGCCGCTCACCCACCCGCGGCACGTCCCTCGGCAGCGCATGCGGCAACGCCCCGTACCAGGCGAAAGCCACCGCGTACCCGAATCCCAGACACAGCACGCCTCCCACCGCGTCCAGCCAGAAGTGGTTGGCGGTCGCCACGATCACCACCAGCGTCAGCGCCGGGTACACCAGTCCCAGCACCCGCACCCACGGCACCGAGGCCAGGGCGAAGATCGTCAGCCCGCACCACACCGACCACCCGATGTGCATCGACGGCATCGCCGCGTACTGGTTGGACATGTTCTTCAGGTCGCCGGACGCCATCGAGCCCCACGTGTCGTGGACCAGCACGGTGTCGACGAAGTTCCCGCCGTTCATCAGCCGGGGCGGGGCGAGCGGGTACAGGTAGTAGCCGACCAGGGCGACGCCCGTCGTCGCGAACAGGACCAGCCGGGTCGCCGCGTAGCGCCCGGGATGACTGCGGTAGAGCCACACCAGGACACCCAGCGTCACCACGAAGTGCAGTGTCGCGTAGTAGTAGTTCATGCCGACGACCAGCCACGTCACCGAGTTCACGGCGTGGTTGACCGACTGCTCGACGGCGATGCCCAGTTGCTGCTCGACGCGCCAGATCCAGTCGGCGTTGCGCAGCGCCTGGGTCCGCTGTTCGGGCACGGCGTTGCGGATCAGGGAGTACGTCCAGTAGCTGATCGCGATCAGCAGGATCTCGAACCACAGCCGGGGCCGGCGCGGTGCGCGGAGACGGCGCAGGAGTCCCTGCCCCGTCCCTTCCGTGACGGGGTGCGGAACGCCTGGTTCCCGGCGTTCCGGAGTCCTCACGGTCACGTCACCCATAGGCATGAAGTCTGCCAGAAAAGCCCTGTCCCACCGATCATCCCCCGGGAGGATCCGGGCCGCATCCGGCCACTACGGGACGGGCGTGACCGGCGTCAGGAACGGCTTCGCTCGCCCGGCGCCGACGCAGTCGAACCGCGCACCACCAGCTCCGGCATGAACACGAACTCGCTGTGCGGCGCGGGCGTCCCGCCGATCTCCTCCAGCAGCGTGCGCACCGCGGCCTGTCCCATCGCCGGCACCGGCTTGCGGACGGTCGTCAGCGGCGGGTCGGTGAAGGCGATCAGCGGCGAGTCGTCGAAGCCGACGACCGAGATGTCCTTGGGCACGTCCAGCCCGCGCTGCCGGGCCGCCCGTATCGCGCCCAGGGCCATCATGTCGCTGGCGCAGACCACGGCCGTGCAGTCGCGCTCGATGAGGGCGGTTGCCGCCGCCTGGCCGCCCTCCAGCGTGTACAGGGAGTGCTGGACGAGTTCCTTGCGCACCGTCTCGGCGTCCAGGTCCAGCTGCTCCTGGACCGTGCGGACGAAGCCCTCGATCTTGCGCTGCACCGGCACGAACCGCTGCGGTCCGAGGGCCAGTCCGATCCGGGTGTGGCCGAGCGAGACCAGGTGCGTGACCGCCAGGCTCATCGCGGCCCGGTCGTCGGGGGAGATGAACGGCGCCTGCACCTTCGACGAGAACCCGTCGACGAGGACGAAGGGCACGCCCTGCGCGCGCAGCCGCTCGTAGCGCTGCATGTCGGCGGTGGTGTCGGCGTGCAGACCGGAGACGTAGATGATGCCGGCGACGCCCCGGTCGACCAGCATCTCGGTCAGCTCGTCCTCGGTGGAGCCGCCCGGGGTCTGGGTGGCGAGCACCGGGGTGTATCCCTGCCGGGTCAGCGCCTGGCCGATGACCTGGGCCAGCGCCGGGAATATGGGGTTCTCCAGCTCCGGGGTGATCAGACCGACCAGGCCCTCGCTGCGCTGCCGCAGCCTGACGGGCCGCTCGTAGCCGAGCACGTCGAGGGCGGCCAGTACGGACTGGCGGGTGGTGGCGGCGACGCCCGGCTTCCCGTTGAGGACGCGGCTGACCGTCGCTTCGCTCACCCCCGCCTGGGCGGCGATGTCGGCAAGCCGTGTGGTCACAGGGGTGGACTGTACCTGTCGGCCGCCCCCTTGCACACCGATCGGGCGCCGTGGGCGGCCTGTTGGACGGCCCGTCGGACGGCCCGGCGCGGGCTGCTGCGTCATCGCGCTCCCTCGAGAAAGTGATGGCAAGAGCTTGCAGAGTCTTGCACAACCCGCCCGGATGCCGCTCGACCCCCGTAACGAACCGCTCTTCCCCCGTAAGCAAGCGTCTCATGACGGTCGCCGGGAGGTCACGCCCGAATAACTTCGGAGATGTCTTGCACTTTTTTGCTGCAAGACCTTTCGCGCCGCTTTCAACGCTGTTACGTTCACGTCGCCCGACGGCGGCAAGGACGCGGTCGGTGTCGGCAGGAGCGGCGGACGGGCCCGCACCCTGCACCACACGGGCTTTCACCCTCAAGGAGAACTCATGCGGCGTGGCATAGCGGCCACCGCTCTGGTGGCGTCCCTCGCCCTCGCGGCGACGGCGTGCGGCGGGGACGGCGACAGCGACAGCGAGTCCGGCGGACCGGTCACCATCACCTACTGGGACACCTCCAACGCGACCAACGAGGCGCCGACCTACAAGGCCCTGGTCAAGGAGTTCGAGGCCGCCAACAAGGGCATCAAGGTCAACTTCGTCAACGTGCCGTTCGACCAGGCGCAGAACAAGTTCGACACCGCCGCCGGTGCCTCGGGCGCCCCGGACGTGCTGCGCACGGACGTCGGCTGGACCGCCGCCTTCGCCAAGAAGGGCTTCTTCCTGCCGCTGGACGGCACCGAGGCCCTCGCCGAGCAGGACGAGTTCCAGCCCAAGCTGATCGAGCAGGCCAAGTACGAGGGCAAGACCTACGGCGTCCCGCTGGTCACCGACACCCTCGCCTTCGTCTACAACAAGGAACTGTTCGAGAAGGCCGGCGTCGAGGTCCCCAAGAACTGGGACGAGCTGAAGAAGGCCGCCGCCACCGTCAAGGACAAGACCGGCGTCGACGGCTACTGGGCCTCCACCGCCGGCTACTACGCGCAGCCGTTCCTGTACGGCGAGGGCACCGACACGGTCGACGTCGAGGCCGAGAAGATCACCGTCAACTCGCCCGAGGCGAAGAAGGCCTACGGCACCTGGCTGAGCCTGTTCGACGGCAAGGGCCTGCACAAGGCCGACACCACCGCCGACGCCTACGCCCACATCCAGGAGGCGTTCGTCAGCGGCAAGGTCGCCTCGATCATCCAGGGCCCGTGGGAGATCACCAACTTCTACAAGGGCTCGGCGTTCAAGGACAAGAACAACCTCGGCATCGCCACCGTCCCGGCCGGCTCCACCGGCAAGGCGGGCGCCCCGACCGGCGGCCACAACCTCTCGGTCTACGCCGGCTCGGACAAGGCGCACCAGGAGGCGGCGCTGAAGTTCGTGAAGTTCATGACCTCGGCGAAGTCCCAGGAGACCGTCGCCCTGAAGAACTCCACGCTGCCGACCCGCGACGACGCCTACACCGCCGAGGTCAAGGCCGACCCGGGCATCGCCGGCTTCCAGACGGTCCTGCCCGCCGCCCAGCCGCGCCCGTCGCTGCCGGAGTACAGCTCCCTGCTGACCCCGCTGGACGACGAGCTGCCGCAGATCGCCGGCGGCAAGAAGTCCCTGGACGAGGGGCTGAGCGACGTCGAGACGGCGATCGCGAAGCTGGTGCCGGACTTCAGCAAGTGAGTCCGGGTGGCCGCCGGGTCCCCACCGGAGGGGAGGGACCCGGCGGCCACCGGCCGTGCGCCGCACCCCCGACCCGCTGACCTTCCCGAAGCTCCCGAAGGTGTCGAACCATGACAGTCGCCATCGACCGCGCGACCGGCAAGCGCCGCGGTGACCGCACCCCGCGGCCCGGCCTCGGCCGGCGTCTGAAAGACGGCTACCAGAAGCACTGGTACGCCTACGCCATGATCGCGCCGGTGGCCGTCGTGATCGGCGTCCTCGTGCTGTACCCGCTGGGCTACGGCCTCTACCTCACCCTCACCGACGCCAACAGCCTCAACACCGCGCGCACGATCGGCGTCAACGAGATCGAGGCCACCTACCAGTTCGTCGGCCTGGACAACTACGCCGACATCCTGTGGGGCCCGACGGCGTACGACCGGTTCTGGTCCCACTTCATCTGGACCATCGTGTGGACGGCGGTCTGCGTCGGCCTGCACTTCTGCATCGGGCTCGGCCTCGCCCTGCTGCTCAACCAGAAGCTGCGCGGGCGCACCTTCTACCGGCTGATCCTGGTCCTGCCGTGGGCCGTGCCCACCTTCGTCACCGTCTTCGGCTGGCGCTTCATGCTCGCCGACCAGGGCATCATCAACTCCGGCCTGGACTGGCTGCACCTGCCCACGCCCGCGTGGCTGGAGGACACCTTCTGGCAGCGGTTCTCCGCGATCATGGTGAACACCTGGTGCGGCGTGCCGTTCATGATGGTCTCGCTCCTCGGCGGCCTGCAGTCCATCGACAACAGCCTCTACGAGGCCGCCGAGATGGACGGCGCGAACGCCTGGCAGCGGTTCCGCTACGTCACCCTGCCCGGCCTCAGGTCGGTCAGCTCCACGGTCGTCCTGCTCGGCGTCATCTGGACCTTCAACCAGTTCGCCGTGATCTTCCTGCTGTTCGGCAACACCGCCCCGGAGGCGCAGATCCTCGTCACCTGGGCGTACCAGCTCGGCTTCGGACAGCAGCCGCGCGACTTCGCGCAGTCCGCGGCCTACGGCATCCTGCTGCTGGCCATCCTGATCGTCTTCACCTCCTTCTACCGCCGCTGGCTGAACCGCAATGAGCAGCAGCTCGCGATCTGAGGCAGGAGCCACCATGAGCACTACGACCGTTCCGGCGTCCGCTCCGGCCGAGCAGGCCGGCACCGCGCCCGCCGATCCGCCGCGCAAGGTGCGCTCCCGCGGCGAGCGCAGCCGCGTCGCCTCCCTGGCCTCGCACGGCATCCTGACCGTGGCGAGCCTCGTCGCCCTCTTCCCGGTCGCCTGGCTGGTCTACCTGTCCCTCGGCCCGGACAAGAACGACTACCTGCACCCCGAGCGCATCTGGTCGAAGATGACCTTCGACAACTACGTCTTCGTGCTCCAGGAGACCAACTTCTTCGACTGGCTGAAGAGCTCGCTGATCGTCTCGCTGGGCACCACGGTCATCGGGGTCATGGTCGCCGCCACCACCGGCTACGCGGTCTCGCGGATGCGCTTCCCGGGCTACCGCAAGCTCATGTGGGTCCTCCTGGTCACCCAGATGTTCCCCATCGCCGTGCTGATCGTGCCGATGTACCAGATCCTGTCGCAGCTCCGGCTCGTCGACAGCTACTTCGGCCTGATCCTCGTCTACTGCTCGACCGCGGTGCCGTACTGCGCGTGGCTGCTCAAGGGCTACTTCGACACCATCCCGTTCGAGATCGACGAGGCCGGACGCGTCGACGGACTGACCCCCTTCGGCACCTTCTTCCGGCTGATCCTGCCGCTGGCCCGGCCGGGCCTGGCGGTGGCCGGCTTCTACAGCTTCATCACGGCCTTCGGCGAGGTCGCCTTCGCCTCGACGTTCATGCTGAGCGACACGAAGTACACCTTCGCCGTCGGACTGCAGAGCTTCATCAGCGAGCACGACGCGCAGCGTCACCTGATGGCGGCCACCGCCGTGCTCGTCGCGATACCCGTCTCCGCGTTCTTCTACCTCGTGCAGAAGAACCTGGTGACCGGCCTCACCGCCGGCGGCACCAAGGGCTGACGCCCGGCCGGGAAAACGTCCGGCCGCGGTGCCATCCGACCCCGCTGCACCGCGGCCGGCCGCCCCCCCATCCATGCCTCGATGACCAGAACTCCGTCTCATCCCAAGGACGACATGAGCCAGCAGCCTTCCGCCGCACCGGCCTCCACCTCCACCCCCACCTCCGCTTCCGCCACCGCGACCGTCGCGCGGCGCCGCGACTGGTGGCGGGACGCGGTGATCTACCAGGTGTACCCGCGCAGCTTCGCCGACAGCAACGGCGACGGCATGGGCGACCTGGAGGGTGTCCGCACCCGCCTGCCGTACCTGCGCGACCTGGGCGTGGACGCCGTGTGGCTCAGCCCCTTCTACGCCTCCCCGCAGGCCGACGCCGGCTACGACGTCGCCGACTACCGGGCCGTCGACCCCATGTTCGGCAACCTGCTGGACGCCGACGCGCTGATCCGCGACGCGCACGCGCTGGGCCTGCGCATCATCGTCGACCTGGTCCCCAACCACTCCTCCGACCAGTACGAGTGGTTCAGGCGCGCCCTGGCCGAGGGCCCCGGCTCCCCGGCCCGCGACCGCTACCACTTCCGCCCCGGCAAGGGCGAGAACGGCGAACTCCCGCCCAACGACTGGGAGTCCATCTTCGGCGGTCCCGCCTGGACCCGGGTCACCGAGCCGGACGGAACGCCGGGGGAGTGGTACCTGCACCTGTTCGCCCCCGAGCAGCCCGACTTCAACTGGGAGCACCCGGCCGTCGGCGACGAGTTCCGCTCCATCCTGCGCTTCTGGCTGGACATGGGCGTGGACGGCTTCCGCATCGACGTCGCGCACGGCATGGTGAAGGCGGAGGGACTGCCCGACCTGGGGGACCACGAGCAGCTGAAGCTGCTGGGCAACGATGTCATGCCGTTCTTCGACCAGGACGGCGTCCACGACATCTACCGCCAGTGGCGGCGCATCCTCGACGAGTACTCGGGTGAGCGCATCTTCGTGGCGGAGGCGTGGACCCCGACCGTCGAGCGTACCGCCAACTACGTCCGCCCCGACGAGCTGCACCAGGCTTTCAACTTCCAGTACCTGGGCACCCACTGGGACGCCGAGGAGCTGCGCACGGTCATCGACCGCACCCTGGACGCCATGCGCCCGGTCGGTGCCCCGGCGACCTGGGTCCTGTCCAACCACGACGTCACCCGCCACGCCACCCGCTTCGCCAACCCGCCCGGCCTGGGCACCCAGATCCGCCTGGCCGGCGACCGCGAACTGGGCCTGCGCAGGGCACGGGCGGCCACCCTCCTCATGCTGGCGCTCCCCGGCTCGGCCTACGTCTACCAGGGCGAGGAGCTGGGCCTCCCGGACGTCGTCGACCTCCCCGACGAGGTGCGCCAGGACCCGGCGTACTTCCGGGGCGCCGGCCAGGACGGCTTCCGCGACGGCTGCCGGGTGCCGATCCCGTGGACCCGCGAGGGCTCCTCGTACGGCTTCGGCGACGGCGGCAGCTGGCTCCCGCAGCCCGCGGGCTGGGGCGAGCTGAGCGTCGAGGCGCAGACCGGCGTCCCCGGCTCGACCCTGGAGCTGTACCGCGCCGCACTGGCGGCCCGCCGCGAGCAGGCCGACCTGGGCGCGGGCGACGCCGTGGAGTGGCTGCGCGCACCCGAGGGCGTCCTCGCCTTCCGGCGCGGGGAGTTCGTGTGCGTCGCCAACACCGGCGGCGAGTCGGTGGCGATGCCGGCGTACGGGCGCCTGCTGCTGGCCAGTGGTGAGGTGACGGAGGTCGACGGCGAGGCGAAGGTGCCGGGCGACACGACGGTGTGGTGGTCGCGGGCCTGACCGCGTGCCTCCGCCGAGGGCCCGCCGTTCCCTTCCGTGGGCGACGGGCCCTCTGTGGACGGAGTGCGTTGTCGCGTCCGCTGCTCGCTCCGCCGGTTCGCTTCAGGCACCTTCTCAGTCACCAGTCCTCGGAGTTGGCGTACTCCCGGAACGCCGCTTGGGTCTTCGGACCGGCGATGCCGTCGATGGCGCCGGTGTAGTAGCCGTATGACTTCAGGGCGCGTTGCAGGGCCGATATCGTGCCGCGTCCGACGATGCCGTCGATGGAGCCGGTATAGCCCCAGTGCTCCTTGAACGCGCGCTGCATCGCCTTCCAGCTTTCCGGGCCGAGCATTCCGTCGATCGCGCCGGTGTACTCCCAGTAGTCCCTCAGCCCGCGCTGCACGTTCTTGGCCTCCGCCGTGTTGAGGCCGAGGTTGACCACCGAGAGCGGGGCCGTGACACTGCGGGCTGATGCGGATTCGGTGGCTGGAGCGGAGGAAGCAAAGCTGGTGCTCGCGGTCGCCACGCTTCCGGCAGTGAGCATGACCACGGTCGTGACACTGAGGAGTGTTCTCGTCAGGCGCATGCGGGTCGTCCTTCCGGCGGGTGGGCCGACCGGACCGGCCGGCTCCACAACGGGACTCCACTCTCAAGGCGAACCGGTGCGCGGGGAACCTCGAACTTTCCAGGGTCGAGCCGGTGGTGGCAACGCGGTCTCTCAGGTCCGTGACGGAGCGTGTTCGGTATTGGCTGCGGCGTGCCCGATCGTGCCAGGACAGCTACGAGTCATCCGAAACTTCTTGCCGCGACTTCGCACCGACCGCTGCCCTTTCGGTCGGTGAACCCTTAACATCTGCGTCACCGCAAGGTTTCTGAAGGTTTCAGCAAGAGTCTTCAAGCGGACCTTCTGGATCCTGCGGCTCCCCACAACGCCTTCGACGAAGAAGGAAACCCGCATGGCACGCAGAGCCCTCACGGGGGCCGTCGCTCTGGTGGCGACCGCCCTTGTCATGACCCCGACGGCCGCGCAGGCCTCCCCGCCCGGCGCCAAGGACGTCACCGCCGTCCTCTTCGAGTGGAACTTCGCCTCCGTGGCCAGGGAGTGCGCGAACACCCTCGGCCCCGCCGGCTACGGCTACGTCCAGGTCTCCCCGCCCGCCGAGCACATACAGGGCGGGCAGTGGTGGACCTCGTACCAGCCGGTCAGCTACAAGATCGCCGGCCGGCTCGGCGACCGGACCGCCTTCAAGAACATGGTGGACACCTGCCACGCGGCCGGTGTGAAGGTCGTCGCCGACGCCGTGGTCAACCACATGTCGGCGGGCAGCGGCACGGGCACCGGCGGCTCCCCGTACGGCAAGTACGACTACCCCGGCGTCTACTCCTCGTACGACTTCGACGACTGCCGCTTTGAGATCAGCGACTACCGGGACCGGTACAACGTCCAGCACTGCGAACTGGTCGGCCTCGCCGACCTCGACACCGGCGAGGACTACGTCCGCGGCAGGATCGCCGGGTACCTGAACGACCTGCTCTCCCTCGGCGTGGACGGTTTCCGCGTCGACGCGGCCAAGCACATCCCGGCGGCCGACCTCGCGAACATCAAGTCCCGGCTGAGCAATCCGGGCGTGTACTGGAAGCACGAGGTCATCCACGGCGCCGGGGAGGCCGTCCAGCCGACCGAGTACACCGGCAGCGGCGACGTGCAGGAGTTCCGGTACGCCTACGACCTCAAGCGCGTCTTCCACAACGAGAACCTCGCCTATCTGAAGAACTACGGCGAGGGCTGGGGTTACCTGAGCAGCGGCGTGGCCGGCGTCTTCGTCGACAACCACGACACCGAGCGCAACGGCTCCACGCTCAGCTACAAGGACAACGCCACCTACACCCTGGCCAACGTCTTCATGCTGGCCTGGCCCTACGGCGCCCCCGACGTCAACTCCGGCTACGAGTGGTCGGACCACGACGCCGGGCCGCCCAACGGCGGTCAGGTGAACGCCTGCTGGCAGGACGGCTGGAAGTGCCAGCACGCCTGGCCGGAGATCAAGTCGATGGTCGCCTTCCGCAACGCCACCCGCGGGCAGGCCGTCACGAACTGGTGGGACAACGGCAACGACGCCATCGCCTTCGGGCGCGGCGACAAGGGCTACGTCGCCATCAACCACGAGCCGGGCGCACTGACCCGCACCTACCAGACCTCGCTGCCGGCGGGCACGTACTGCGACGTCCAGAGCGGCAAACCGGTGACCGTGAACGGCTCCGGCCAGTTCACGGCGACGCTCGGCGCCAACACGGCGCTCGCGCTGTACGCCGGGAAGTCCGCCTGCTGAACGGGCCGACCGCGCGGGGGTCGTGAGAGTTCGTGAAAGTTCTTTCCGTTGCTTTCACGACCCTTGCCGCAAGTCTTGCGTCAGCGCTACCGTCTCGCCGGGGTCGGACCCGATCGAGCCGTCATCGCAAGGAGCTCACGCCGTGATACCGAGAAGGCCGGTGCCTGTCGCGCGCCGCACCGCACGAGCGAGACGGGTCGCGGCCGTCACCGTGACCGCGCTCGCCGCAGCCCTCCTCCCGCCCCTCGCCGCGCGGGCCGACGCCCCGCCCCGGCCGCCTTCGGACGCGAAGCTCGCCAAGGCCGCCGCCCGCCACGACCTCACCCGGGAGCAGTTCTACTTCGTCCTGCCGGACCGCTTCGCCAACGGCGACACCCGCAACGACAGGGGCGGCCTGACCGGCACCCGTCTCACCACCGGCTACGACCCCACCGACAAGGGCTTCTACCAGGGCGGCGACCTCAAGGGCCTCACCCAGAAGCTCGACTACATCAAGGGCCTGGGCACCACCGCCATCTGGATGGCGCCCATCTTCAAGAACCAGCCCGTCCAGGGCACCGGGGACAACGCCTCCGCCGGCTACCACGGGTACTGGATCACCGACTTCACCCAGGTCGACCCGCACTTCGGCACCAACCAGGACCTGAAGAACCTCATCTCCAAGGCGCACGCCAAGGGCATGAAGGTCTTCTTCGACGTCATCACCAACCACACCGCCGACGTCGTCGACTACGAGGAGAAGTCCTACGACTACCTCTCCAAGGGTGCCTTCCCCTATCTGACCAAGGACGGCGAGCCCTTCGACGACGCCGACTACGCGGACGGCGAGCACGGGTTCCCCCGTACGGACTCCGGTTCCTTCCCGCGCACGCCGACCGTCCCGGCCGACAAGCGCCGGCTCAAGGTCCCGTCCTGGCTCAACGACCCCGCGATGTACCACAACCGCGGTGACTCGACCTGGGCCGGCGAGTCGACCACGTACGGCGACTTCTCCGGTCTCGACGACCTGTGGACCGAGCGTCCCGAGGTCGTCCGCGGCATGGAGAAGATCTACCAGCGGTGGGTCGAGGACTTCGACATCGACGGCTTCCGGATCGACACCGTGAAGCACGTCAACATGGAGTTCTGGACCCAGTGGGCCACCGCGCTGGACGCCTATGCGGCGAAGAAGGGCCGGGACGACTTCTTCATGTTCGGCGAGGTCTACTCCGCCGACACCGCCGTCACCTCCCCGTACGTCACCCAGGGCCGCCTGGACTCCACGCTGGACTTCCCCTTCCAGGACGCGGCCCGCGCTTACGCCTCCCAGGGCGGCAGCGCCCAGAAGCTCGCCGCCGTCTTCGGCGACGACTGGAAGTACACGACCGACAAGGCCAACGCCTACGAGCAGGTCACCTTCCTCGGCAACCACGACATGGGCCGCATCGGCACCTTCCTCAAGCAGGACGACCCCGAGGCCACCGACGCGGAGCTGCTGAGGAAGGCCCGGCTCGCCAACGAGCTGATGTTCCTCGGCCGCGGCAACCCGGTGATCTACTACGGCGACGAGCAGGGCTTCACCGGCGCGGGCGGCGACAAGGACGCCCGCCAGCCCATGTTCGCCTCCCGCACCGCCGACTACCTCGACGACGACCAGCTCGGCACCGGCCGCACCCACTCCGAGGACGCCTACGACCCGGACGCACCTCTGTACCGGCAGATCAGCGCCCTCGCGAAGCTCCGCAAGGCCCACCCCGCCCTCGCCGACGGGGTCCAGACCGAGCGCTACGCGGCCGACGGCGCCGGCGTCTACGCCTTCTCCCGCACGGACGCCGAGCGGGGCACCGAGTACCTCGTCGCCTTCAACAACGCCGAGGAGGCGAAGACGGCGACCTTCGCCACCGGCTCCGCGCACATGGCCTTCCAGGGCATCCACGGCACCGACGAGGACGTGAAGTCCGGCGCCGACAGGAAGGTCACGGTCACCGTCCCGGCCGGATCGGCCGTCGTCCTGAAGGCCGCGGGCCGCCTCGCCGAGCCCGCCACCGAGCCCGGCGTCACCCTCAAGGCCCCCGAGCCCGGCGCCACCGGCACCGTCGAGCTGACGGCCGACGTCACCGGCGGACAGCTCAACCGGGTCGTCTTCGCCGCCCAGACCGGCGACGGCAAGTGGCGCACCCTCGGCTCCGCCGACCACGCCCCCTACAAGGTCACCCACACCATCCCCGAGGGCACCCCGGCCGGCACCGCCCTGCGCTACAAGGCCGTCGTGATCGACTCGGCGGGCCGTACGGCGAGCGACACGGCCGCCTCGACGACCGGTATCCCGCCCGTCGAAGCGCCGCCGACCGCCGCCTCCCGCGACTACGCGATCGTTCACTACAAGCGGGAGGACGGGAACTACGACGACTGGGGCCTGTACGCCTGGGGCGACCTCGCCGAGGGCGAGGCCACCGAATGGCCGAAGAGCCACCCCTTCACCGGCCGGGACGCCTACGGTGCCTTCGCCTACGTCAAGCTCAAGCCCGGCGCCTCCGACGTCGGCTTCCTCGTCATCGACGAGGAAGGCAACAAGGACGTCGCCGCCGACCGCGCCATCGACGTCACGCGGACCGGTGAGGTGTGGATCGAGCAGGGCGAGGAGCAGGTCGTCACCGAGCGGCCCGACTACCCCGCCCAGGACACCACCAAGGCCGTCCTGCACTACCACCGCGCCGACGGCGACTACGACGGCTGGGGCCTGCACGTCTGGGGCGGCGCCGCGAACCCCACCGACTGGTCGAAGCCGCTGACGCCGGTCAAGACTGATTCCTATGGCGCGGTCTTCGAAGTACCCCTCACCGAGGGTGCCACCAGCCTCAGCTACATCGTCCACAAGGGCGACGAGAAGGACCTGCCCACCGACCAGGCCCTGGACCTCAGGGCCAAGGGGCACGAGGTGTGGCTGGTGAGCGGCGAGGAGGAGTACCTGCTGCCGCAGCCGGCCGGCTCCGCGGCCGCCGTCGACCTCAGCACCGCCAAGGCGGTCTGGATCGACCGGAACACCGTCGCCTGGAACGGCTCCGCAGGTGCCGCCTCCACGCAGCTGCTGGCCTCCCGCACCGGCGGCATCAAGGCCGAGGACGGCACCCTGACCGCCGACGACGGGACGTGCTGGCTGCGCCTCACCAAGACGGCCCTCACGGACGCGCAGAAGGCCGAGTACCCGCACCTGAAGGAGTACACCGCCTGGTCGGTCGACCCCCGCGACCGCGACCGGGTCCGCGCGGCCCTGCGCGGCCAGGTCGTCGCCTCCCAGCGCGCCGCCAACGGCGCCGTCCTCGCCGCCACCGGCGTGCAGACCGCCGGCGTCCTGGACGACCTCTACGCGGCCGAGGCGACCAAGGCCGGCCTCGGCCCCGTCTTCCGCCACGGCCGCCCCACCCTCTCCGTGTGGGCACCGACCGCACAGGACGTGAAGCTGGAGATGGGTGACCGCACGGTCCGGATGCGGCGCGACGACGACACCGGCGTCTGGTCCGTGCGCGGCCCGCGCTCCTGGAAGGGCAAGTCCTACCGCTACGCCGTGAAGGTGTGGGCGCCCGAGGCCGGGAAGGTCGTCACCAACAAGGTCACCGACCCGTACTCCCTCGCCCTGACCACCGACTCCGAGCGCAGTCTCGTCGTCGACCTGGACGACCGGAAACTCGCCCCGCGCGGCTGGCACGGCTACGACAAGCCCGAGGCCGTGCCGCTCAGGGACGCCCAGATCCAGGAGCTCCACATCCGCGACTTCTCCGTCGCGGACCGCACGGCGGACCCGGACCACCGGGGCACCTACCTCGCCTTCACCGACAAGAAGAGCGACGGCTCGAAGCACCTGCGTGAGCTGGCGGAGGCCGGCACGTCGTACGTGCACCTGCTGCCCGCCTTCGACATCGCCACGATTCCGGAGCGCAAGTCCGACCAGGCCACCGTCGACTGCGACCTCGCCGCGCTCCCCGCGGACTCCGACAAGCAGCAGGAGTGCGTGGCGAAGGCGGCGGCCAAGGACGCCTACAACTGGGGTTACGACCCGTACCACTACACGGTCCCCGAGGGCTCCTACGCCACCGACCCGGACGGCACCGCCCGCACGGTCGAGTTCCGCGAGATGGTCAAGGCGCTCAACGAGGACGGCCTGCGGGTCGTCATGGACGTCGTCTACAACCACACGGCGGCCAGCGGCCAGGCGAAGACCAGCGTCCTGGACCGGATCGTCCCCGGCTACTACCAGCGCCTCCTCGCCGACGGGTCGGTGGCCGACAGCACCTGCTGCGCCAACACCGCCACCGAGAACGCCATGATGGGCAAGCTGGTCGTGGACTCGGTCGTCACCTGGGCCAAGGAGTACAAGGTCGACGGCTTCCGCTTCGACCTCATGGGCCACCACCCGAAGGAGAACATCCTCGCCGTCCGCGAGGCGCTCGACGCGCTGACCCTCGAGAAGGACGGGGTCGACGGCAAGAAGATCATCCTGTACGGCGAGGGCTGGAACTTCGGCGAGGTCGCCGACGACGCCCGCTTCACGCAGGCCACGCAGAAGAACATGGCCGGCACCGGCATCGCCACCTTCTCCGACCGCGCCCGCGACGCCGTGCGCGGCGGCGGCCCCTTCGACGAGGACCCCGGAGTGCAGGGCTTCGCCTCCGGCCTGTTCACCGAGCCCAACGGCTCGAAGGCCAACGGCACCGAGGCCGAGCAGAGGGCCCGTCTCCTGCACTACCAGGACCTCATCAAGGTCGGCCTGACCGGCAACCTCGCCGACTACACCTTCACGGACACCGACGGCGAGGAGGTCAAGGGCTCCGAGGTCGACTACAACGGCGCCCCCGCCGGATACGCCGAGGCCCCGGGCGACGCCCTCGCCTACGCCGACGCCCACGACAACGAGTCCCTGTTCGACGCGCTCGCCTTCAAGCTGCCGACTTCGGTGAGCGCGGACGACCGGGCCCGCATGCAGGTCCTCGCCATGGCCACCGCCGCCCTCTCCCAGGGACCGGCGCTCTCCCAGGCCGGCACCGACCTGCTGCGCTCCAAGTCGCTGGACCGCAACTCCTACGACAGCGGCGACTGGTTCAACGCCGTCCACTGGAACTGCGCCGACGGCAACGGCTTCGGCCGCGGCCTGCCCCCGGCCGCCGACAACCAGGACAAGTGGCCCTACGCCAAGCCCCTGCTCGGCTCGGTGCGGGTCGGCTGCCCGCAGATCACCGGCGCCTCGGCGGCCTACCGCGACCTGTTGAAGATCCGTACCGGCGAGCGGGACTTCTCCCTCGCCACGGCCGAGCAGGTGCAGTCCCGGCTCTCCTTCCCGCTCTCCGGGACGGACGAGACGCCCGGGGTGATCACCATGCGCCTCGGTGACCTGGTGGTCGTCTTCAACGCCACCCCCGAGTCGCAGACACAGCGGATCGAGGCGGCGGCCGGGACCGGCTACCGGCTGCACCGGGTGCAGGCGGCCGGGGCCGATCCGGTCGTCAAGCGGGCGGCCTACGCCGACGGCACGTTCACCGTCCCGGCCCGCACGGTCGCCGTCTTCACCCGGGTGGGCTAGCCGGACCATGCGGTTAGGGTGCTCCTGTCCACCTGAGAACTGGAGCACCCATGCCGCAGATCACCGTCGAGCGTTCCTCCCGCCTGGACGACGTCGACTGGGAGGAGTTCGCCGTCGCCCTGCACCCCTTGGTCGTCGAGACGGTGGCCGCACGGCCGCAGGCGTGCAAGACGCGGGTGCTGCGCACCGAGGAGGACGTCGTCGGCGCCGAGAAGGAGGGGCACGCCGTCGTGAACGTCTCGATCGCGCTGCTGGCCGGACGCTCCGACGAGACCAAGGCGCGGCTCACCGAGGCCGTGGTGGAGCTGCTGCGCAAGCACGTGGAGCCCAGGGACGGGTTCACCCTGCACCTGTCGGCGGAGGTGCGCGACCTCGACCCGTCCTACCGCAAGGCCGAGGTGTGAGCTAGGCGGCCAGCGCGGAGAGCCGGCCGACCAGGTCCCCGAAGGGGCCGTCGGCCGGCTCGTCCGCGACGACGCGGCGCAGCAGGGCGCCCATCTCCTCGTCGTGGGCGGCGCTCACCGCCGTCAGCGCGGCGAAGTCGTGCACGAGCTGGACCTCCAGCTCCGCACGCGGGATGCGGCGCCCGTCCAGCCAGATCAGGGCCGTCGACTCGGCCAGCGAGATCCAGGAGCGCACGACCAGTTCCAGGCGGGCGGGCGGATCGGTGACGCCCAGATGCGAAAGGATCTGGTCGTACGCGGCCTGCCGTACGGAGTCCACGAGCGCGTTCGTCCGCGAGGAACCGACCGCCGGACCGCCGCGCATCAGCGCCGAGAAACCGGGGCCGTGCTCGTCCACGAAGTCGAAGTAGCGGCCCATGACGCGCAGCAGCCGCGCGCCCAGCGGGCCCTCGGACGGCTCCACGAACCGGGCGGCCAGATCGTCCGCGGCCCGCTGCAACGCGGCCTCGTACAGGCTGAGTTTGCCGGGGAAGTAGTGGTAGACCAGCGGGCGCGAGATGCCCGCGGCCGACGCTATCTCGTCGATGGAGACCTCGTCGGGCGAGCGGCGGCTGAACAGATCGAGGGCCACGCCGATCAGCTGCTGCCGCCGTTCCTCGACGCCCATTCTGCGGCGTACCCCGGTAGTCATACGAACACCTTACCGATCGAATTCAGCCTTCGAACGGCCCGGATCGGACACGGGTGTTCCGTGGTGGTCCGTACCGGTGGGGTTACCGCAGGCCGCTGATCGTCCGGCCGCTGTCCAGAGTGCCCTTCAGCTCGGCCTGCGCGCCCTGCTCGCCCTTCGCCGTCAGCAGGTTCCCGTCGGCGGAGTCGCTGATGCCGCCCGTCGCCTCGACCGACCGCGTGTCGCGGTCGCCGGCGGCGAGCAGGTACCAGTGCCCGCCCTCCGACTTCCACAGCACCCCGGCCAGCACGTGCGGGTCGCGCTCGCCGCACGCCGGCACGTCCTGCGCCTTCGCGGCCACCGCGCCCTGGGCCCCGCCCGGTGTGCGGAACTGGGCCAGGACCCTGGCCCCCTCGCCCCGCCAGGTCTCCGCGCGGGTGCACACCCAGTCCCCCGAGCCGCTGGCGTCGGGCAGCGGCTGCGCGGCGAACTGCCAGGCGTTCACCGACCGCACGCCCTGTCCGCGCACCGCGCCGAGCGAGCACGCGTACGGCGCCCAGTCGGCCCGTGCCCCGGCCCCCGAGACGTCCTTCGCGGCACCGGGGCGGCCGGTGGTGAGGCGGGCCGGGAC
The DNA here is from genome assembly GCF_042745235.1 of Streptomyces sp. NPDC058796. Taxonomy (NCBI): domain Bacteria; kingdom Bacillati; phylum Actinomycetota; class Actinomycetes; order Kitasatosporales; family Streptomycetaceae; genus Streptomyces; species Streptomyces sp. NPDC058796. The sequence continues at coordinate 280,351 of NZ_JBHYOP010000001.1, read as the reverse complement.
CAGCTCGCCGAGGTCGGTCGCCAGCCGGGTGCCGGAGCCGTCGGTCAGCTCCAGCACGTTCCAGGACGTACACGCACCGGACTGCTGCCGCACCGGGCTGGCCAGCGGCGAGGTCACCCCGTCGGTCAGCGTCAGGGCGCGGGCGCCGGCGTCCGGGTCGGTGAGGTCGCGCACGGCGGCCTTCGTCACCCAGGGCGCCGTCAGGTAGCGGACGTTGCCGTCGGCCCGGCCCAGGACCACCGCGGTGGCCTCGGCGCGGCCGGCGCCGTCGGTGCGCGCGAAGTCCAGGGCGGCGCCCGCCGTGCCGTCCTTCGGCTCGGCGTACCGGGCGAGGCGCAGGCCGTCGTGCAGGATCACCACGCGCGCGTTGTCGACGGTCCCGGCGTACAGCAGCTGGGGCGGGCCGGCGGGGCCGCCGGTCGGGGTGCCGGGCGTCGCCGAGACGCCCACGCTCTCGCCGGGCCGCGCCCACACGGCGAGGGCCCGGCGCAGCAGTCCCTCGTCGCCGGTGAGGTCGCCGCGCGCCGGCCACACCGAGAAGTCGGTGCGCGCGGAGGTCTCCCAGGCTGCCGGGGCGGCCTTCGTCAGCTCGCCGGGGTCCAGGGCCGCCTCGGCCGCCGGGTTCTGCGCGTACGACGGGGCGGCGGCGCCTTCCGGCCCCCAGCCGTCGCCGGGCATGCCCAGCAGCGTCCCGCACACCACCAGGGCCGCCCCGGCGACCAGGGCGGCCCGCGTGTGCTGGCGGCGGCGCATCAGGTCGGTCGGCCGGGCCTGCAGCGAGCAGGGGTCGAACTCGGGGGAGGTGAGCAGCGCGTACTGCGCGGGCACCTCGTCGGCCTCCCGCAGCGCGGCGTCCGCGTCGGCGACCCCGGCGGCTTCGAGCAGCTGCCGCACGTCCGGGTCGGGGAGCTGCTCCAGGCCCCGCAGCACGTAGGCCGCACGTCCGGGCGCGGAGAGGGCGGACAGCCGCTGGTCCAGGGCGAGTTCGTCGGCCCCGCCGGAGCGCGGGAAGAGCTTGAGGCCCCGCACCTGGGGCAGCAGGGGCGGCAGCTGGGCCCGCTTGGGCCACGCACGCCGCTTGAGCGGCTGGCCGGCCTCCAGGGCCGTACGGACCACGCGGAGGCGGACCAGCGCGTACCCGGGGTCCACCTCGCGGCCGGTCGACTGGGCCGGGATCGCGGGCGTCGTCGTGCGGTTCCGGGGCAGGGCGCGCTGGGTGAGGGAGTGCGCGGACAGGACGCGGCGGCCCCGGCCCAGGCCCGGCGGCAGCACCAGGTAGGCGATCCGGGCCAGGCGCGGATAGTGCTCGACGAGCGCGGCCTCGGCCTGCTCGACGTCGACGACCGGGTCGGCCGGGGAGGCGGAGGACGGTGCGGGGCGCGGGGCGACATCCTGTGACTGCACGTTCAGCAGAACGAGCGAATCGGTGGATGGTCACCATGCCCAGGTCAGTCCTGGCCGGGTCAGTCCCGCCCGGTCAGTCCTCGGGTTCCACCAGCGCCCGCGCGTAGGCGGCCATCGAGCGCTGGTAGCGCGGCAGGTGGGGCGCGAGCGCGCCCAGGGCCAGCGACAGCCCTTCCCGGTCGCGGCCCATGCTCGACAGGCACAGGGCGAGCGTGGCGCGCACGGCGTCGTCCAACTCGTCCGACGGGGCGAGCAGTTCCGGTGACAGCAGCTTGACGCCCTCCTCCGGCTCGCCGACGTTCCGCAGCGAGCTGGAGAGCTGGATCTTCGCCCGGCGGCCCTTGTAGGCGCTGACCTCGCCCAGACCGCGCGCCAGCGCCTCGCGGTACAGCGGCACGGCCCGGTCCGAGTGGCCGGTGGAGTCCCAGGCGCAGGCCCGCTCGAACAGGCCGAGGGGACTGTCCGCCGGCAACTCGTCGGCGAGGGCGTCGATCACCGCGCGGAAGTCGGCGGCACCGTCCTCGGCGTAGTCGTCGATCGTCGCCCACGCGGCGGTCACACGGTCTTCCCAGTCCTGGTCCACGGCGCCACTCTCGCACGGGCGCACTCGGAAGGACACCGGGGATGCTGAATGGTTCGCGCCCGGCGGCCGTATCGATGGCGAGAGCCCCTCGCCGGGGCTGCGTGCGGCATGTCGCCGGAACGGACCGGAGGAACAGATGAGGCTGACCCGACCGATGCTCGCGCTGGCCGGAGCGGCGGCGGCACTGGCGCTGACCGGCTGCGGCTCTGACGGGGACGGCGAGGCGGCCGTGCCCGAGACCGCGACCGGCAGCCTGGAGCACCTGGCCGCCGAGGCGAAGTGCGAGCCCGACATGCAGACGGACGCCGACACCATCCGCCAGGCCCTCTGCGGGAAGGGCGACGAGAAGTACGTCCTCGCCACCTTCGCCACCGACCGCGGCCAGCGCGAGTGGATCAACACGGCCAAGGACTACGGCGGCTACTACCTCGTCGGCCGCAAGTGGGTCGCCGTCGGCCACGAGGACGTCGTGGCGGACCTGCGCGGCCGGCTCGGCGGCGTCCTGGAGCAGGGCACCCGGCACGGCGGCGGCAGTCACCCGGCGGGGCACGGCGGACACGGCGGCTGACCTCGGACCGGGACGCGCGAGGGGCCGGTGACGGGTCGTCCGTCACCGGCCCCTCGCGCGCTGTGCCCGGGAACTACCGGCAGTCCTCCCCGCTGTTGATGCAGTCGACCACCTCGTTCATCAGGTCCTCGTCCATGACGTTGATGAAGTCGTTGTGATCGGTGATCGGCTTGTGCAGCTGCTCCGGGAAACTGTCCACGGCGTACGGGTTCCGCACCGAGCCGTTCTCGACGGCCGGGGTGGGGATGTCGTACACCAGGCGGACCTGCAGCTGGGGAATGGCCTGGAAGCCGTTCGGGCAGCCGCCGTCCTCCTGCACGAAGGCCATGTGGTCCCGGTGGTTGGCGCTGTCGATGTTCTCGCCGTCCCAGCAGCTCTGGAAGTTCGACGTGCGCACCACCTGGCTGCCCTCGGGGCAGAGCGGGTACTTGTCGGTGACCTGGCGGTCCTCGAAGCCGGTGCAGCTCCACGAACTGTTGGCGTTCGCGTCGCCGTTGGTGAAGGACTTGGCGTCACCGGTGATGATCCGCAGGAACTTCGGCATGGCGACCACGTCGCTCTGCTTGTTGCCGACGAACTTCAGCTCGGCCTGGGCCGGCTTCAGGATCCGGCCGACATTGCCCTCGGCGCCGCCGCCCAGGTCGTTCGCGTCGAACTCCTCGGTACCGTCCTGGAGCCGCAGCACCGGCCAGTAGTACGTGGACTTGTCGCCCTGGTTCTGGCACGAGGTGTCCGCGTTGGCCAGGTCCTCGTCGCTGGAGAAGGCGTCGTTGTCCTGGTTGCCGACGTAGTCGTGCACGTGGTGCGCGCCGTTGTCGACGCCGGGGGCGGCGATCAGGTTGTCGCTGTTGAACAGGTTGTTCTCGTTGACACCGCAGTCCGTGGTGAAGGTGCCCGTGGAACCGCCGTCGCCGTCGGCGGCCAGACCGTTCTGGCTGTTGCGGGAGTTCGGCTCGACGTCGTTGATGTCGATGAAGTCGTCCGCGACCGGGCCCGCGGCGCCGTTGCCGTTGTCGTCCTGGTTCTGACCGCCGTCCTGGCCCTGGCCGTCGTTCTGGCCGCCGTCGTTCTGGCCGCCGTCGTTCTGCGGCTGTTCCGCGGGCCGGCCCTGGCAGCCGGCCAGGCGGTCCAGGTCGTCGTCGGCCCGGCCGCCGGCCCGGTTGATCTCCAGCTGGATCCGGTCGATGATCGCCTTCCGCCGGTCCTTGAGCGGGCCGAGAATGGTGTTCTCGACGAACCGCGGGTCACCCGCCTGCGCGCGCCGCGTGGTGGCGAGGCGCTTGTAGGCCTCGGTGATCTGGCTGTCCATCGTGGCCAGCTCGCCGTCGACCTCGCCCCGCGCGCGGTCCGGCACGTCGGACAGCTCCTGGCCGACGTCGGGACAGTCGATCGTCGCGACCTGCGCCGCGGCCGACCTCGTCCGGTTGTGGTCCGGATTCTCCTCGTGCGCAGAGGCGTGGAAGTTGGCCCAGACCAGCCCGCCCCCGCCGACCGCCAGGGCCGCCGCCCCGGCTACGACCTTGGCGGCCAGCGGCGTACGGCGTTTTCTCGTGTTGCGTCCCATGGAACTCCTCTTTGACTTCCTTGCGGGGCATCGAGGGCGCCCGACAGGAGTGAAGCGGCTCCCTTCCATACGGAGGCCGTCCCAGGGGTGTTCAGCCGTCTGCGGAATCGGTGGGTCCTGTGCGGCGGGTGAGGTCAGTGGCCACGGTCCAGATACGCCAGAACCGCCAGCACACGGCGGTTGTCGTCGTCCGAGACCTCGAGGCTCAGCTTGGCGAAGATGTTCGCCGTGTGCTTCGCGATCGCCCGCTCCGTGACGGCCAGCTTCCCGGCGATCGCCGCGTTGGTCCGGCCCTGCGCCATCAGCTCCAGCACCTCAAGCTCCCGGGGCGTGAGCCGCTCCAGCGGCCGGTCCGCCGCAGCCCGCCGGCTGAGCAGCTGCTGGATGACCTGCGGATCCATCGCGGTACCGCCGGCCGCCACCCGCCGTACGGCGTCCACGAACTGCTCCGCGTCGAACACCCGGTCCTTGAGCAGGTACCCGACCCCGCCGCTGCCGTCGGCGAGCAGTTCGCGGGCGTACAGCTGCTCCACGTGCTGGGACAGGACCAGCACCGGCAGCCCCGGCCGCCGGCGCCGGGCCTCAAGCGCGCACTGCAGACCCTCGTCGGTGAGCGTGGGCGGCAGGCGTACGTCGACCACGGCGACGTCCGGCTCCAGCTCGGCCAGCGCGCGGGACAGCCCGGGGCCGGTCTCGACGGCAGCGGCGATCTCGAAACCGTGGGCCTCAAGGAGCCGGACCAGGCCGTCGCGCAGCAGGAACAGGTCTTCGGCTAGGACAACGCGCAAGGGATCTCCACGGTGACCATGGTGGGGCCGCCCGCGGGGGAGCTGACGGCCAGGACGCCGTCGAATGTACCGAGTCGCCGCTCGACCCCGGCCAGCCCCGACCCCGCGCCGATCACCGCCCCGCCCTTGCCGTTGTCGGTGACGCTGACGCGCAGCCGGCCCTCGGCGTGGTGCATGTCGATCCAGATCCGGTCGGCACTGGAGTGCTTGATGGCGTTGGTGAGGATCTCGCTGACGGCGAAGTACGCGGCGGACTCCACGGGTGCCTCCGCGCGGCCGGGCAGCCCCACGTCGGTCTCCACGGTGACGGGCAGCCGCAGCGCCAGCGCCCGTACGGCGTCCGGCAGGCCGCGTTCGGCCAGGACCGGGGGGTGGATGCCGCGCACGAGTTCGCGCAGCTCGGTCAGGGCGTCGGCGGAGGACTGCCGGGCCTGGGCGAGCAGTTCCCGGGCCTTCGCCGGGTCCTTCTCCAGCAGTGCCTCGATGGTGCCGAGGTCCATGCCCATGGCGACCAGCCGGGCCTGCGCCCCGTCGTGCAGGTCGCGTTCGATGCGGCGCAGTTCGGCGGCGGAGGTGTCGACGGCGTCCCGCCGGGTCTCGGTCAGCACGCGCACCCGCTCGGCGAGCTCTGCCTGGCCCGAGCCGAGGACCGCCCCGGTCAGCTGGAAGTGGGCCTTCAGCAGGAGCGGGGCGAGCCAGGCGGCGGCGACGAGGAGGACGGCGCCCAGGGCGGCGGCGTACAGTCCGGACGTCTGGTCGGTGACGTGCACGAAGCCGTACCAGTACCCGTCGGACCAGACCCGCCACAACCCGGCCGCGATCGCGAACCCCTCCAGCGGGTAGAGCGGCAGCGCGAAGGCCAGCAGCGCGGTGACGAAGCCCGCCGTCATGTCGACCGGGAGCCAGATGAAGTCCCGCCAGGTCGCCGGGTCGCCGAGCATCCCGAAGGTGCGCGCCCACGGGTTGGCGCCCTCGGGCAGCGGCCGGTACGCCCGCTGGATGCGTACCCCGCCCCACTCGGCGGCGAGCACCCGCCGCCAGTCCGCGAACATCCGCACGCCGGTCAGCACCCACGGCGTGGTGACGATGCCGATCCCGATCGGGATGAGAACGATGGACACCAGGGTCAGGCAGAAGCAGAGCACCGCGCCGGGCAGGGTGATGAACGTCAGCGCCAGTCCCCGCACGGCCGACAGAGCCATGGTCCGTGTCCGGTTCGGACGGGTCCTGCGGCCGTCGCTCTTCGTCTCGATGTCCATGGCGTCAGTCTCGCCGAGCCGCGGGTCCGGGTCACGGGGCCGAGCCCCCTGGTCCGGGGTGTCGCCAGGTACACCTCTCGGACCGGTCGGCGCCTTCCGTCGGTGTCGTCCGCCCGTGTCTTCCGGTCGGGTCCGTGAGCCGTCGGTCCGGGGCTGCCGGCCGGGTGGCGCGGGGAGCACGCCGGTCGTGTCCGTCGGGGACGGCCCCGGGGCGGTTTCGGGGCGGGCCTGCCCGTGCAGGGGGCCGCCCCGAGACGGTGCGGTCTCAGTCGCGGTCCGGGCCGGGCGCGTCCCGGCCGGGACGGTCCCCGTCCGCCGTCAGCAGCTTCGCCTCCGTCTCCGGATCCAGGCCGACCGGCGGCCGGTCCGGGCGCCGCGGTGCCGTGCCGCCGATGCTCCGCAGCCAGGTCCAGGTGTCGGTGACCGTGTCGTCGGCCGGGCGGCAGCTCAGGCCCGTGGCCAGGGCCCGGGAGACGTCGGCGGTGTGCAGCGCCTCGTGCAGGTCGCTGCCGGGCGGTGTCCACACGGGCAGCTGCGTCCACGGTTCGATCCCGGCGGCCAGGACGGCGTCCGGGGCGGTCCAGCGCAGCTCGGCCGCGCGGCCCGCAGCCCTCACGCAGGCTTCGAGCAGGGCGCCCATGGTGGTGTGCCCCGGCGGGGAGACCAGGTTGTACGGCCCGCTCAGCTCCCGCTCCACCGCCGCGAGGACCCAGTCGGCGAGGTCGCGCACGTCGATGTACTGGAGGGGGAGGCCGCGCGGGCCCGGCGCGAGCACCGGGCCGCCGCGCGCGACGCGGTTCAGCCACCACGGCAGCCGTCCGACGTTCTCGTACGGGCCGAGGATCAGCCCGGACCGGACGAGCACCGAACGGTCCGCGCCGAAGGCGTCCAGGACGGCCAGTTCGGCGCCCCGCTTGTCCCGCGCGTAGTCGCTCCGCCCGGCGTCCGCCGAGGCACCCTCGACCAGCGGGGCGTCCTCGGTGTACCCGGCGGGCGGGGCCCACGCGTACACCGAGCAGCTCGACACGTACACGTACCGTCCGGCGCGGTCCCGCAGCAGCCGCGCCGAGTCCCGCACCGCGCGGGGCGCCGCCGACCAGGTGTCGACGACGGCGTCCCACGTACCGTCGCCGGCCAGGGCGGCGAGCCCGTCCGGTGCGGCGCGGTCGCCGTGGAGCGCGCGCACCCCGGGCGGCGGGGCGTGCCGTCCGCGGTGCAGGACGGTCACCTCCCAGCCGCGCCCGAGCGCACCCTCCACCACGGCCCGCCCCACGAACTCCGTACCGCCCAGCACCAGTAGCCTCATGCCGGCCACTGTGCACCGCCGGAGGCCGTCCGGGGAACGCCTCTCTGCCGACGGCAGAGCTCAGCTTCCGGTGGGCGGCGCGTACTTGTAGCCGACGCGCCGTACGGTCTGGATCCTCCGCCGGTGTTCGGCACCGAGCTTGCGGCGCAGCCGGGCCACGTGCACGTCGACGGTGCGCCCGTCGCCCACGTGGCCGTACCCCCACACGGTGCTGACCAGCTGGTCGCGGGTGTGCACCCGGTGCGGATGCGCGACGAGGTGGGCGAGCAGCTCGAACTCCAGGTAGGCCAGGTCCAGTTCGCGCCCGGCCACGGCGGCGGTGCGGCGGGCGGTGTCGATCCGGACGAGCGGGTCGCCGCTTGCGCGCGGCGGTGGGAACGGCGGCTGCCGGTCGGCCGGGACGAGCACCAGGTAGCCGACCATCGGCGGCCGTCCCGGCAGTGACGGAAGGGTGTGCGGTGGAGCGGGCAGCCAGGTGGCGCCCGGCGGCAGGAGGCCGGCGACGTCCACCACCTCGTCGCGGTCGACGGCGGGGACGGGGGAGTCGAGGGTGACGGTGGTCAGGGAACGGGGGGTCGCCATGAGACGTCAGCTCTTTCGCGCGAGAGGTTCGTCGGAAGGGGCGACGGGCGCGAATCGTGGTCGGGCGCGTCGCGGGACGTACGTCGGACGCGCCGGCCGAAGGCCTGGGGTGTACGGCTTCTAGCGGGCCGGCGCGGTCGTCGCGCGGCAACACACCCGGTCGAAGTCGTCGTGCTGACGGGAAGGCCAGAAGGGCTCCAGGTCATGACGACCCGTCGCTGCGTGCTTCCGGAAGCCGACCATGGGCCCATTGAAGCAGACACCGGCCCGCGGCAGGAGCCCGCTTCTCACTGCGTGGACGCCGCTGCCCGCCGCTCCTGACGCGATGCCGACGCCCTACCGGTCATCCCACCAGCCGTTTGCGCCAGTCCAGCGGTGTGACGGTGATGGCCCTGCGCGGATCGCCGTCCCACTCCGTGGACAGTCCTGCCGCCGCGAAGGCCGCCACGATCTCGTGCCCGACCGCGGTGGTCGTCTCCTCGGAGCCGTCGAAACCGCCGTAGTGGAGGGTCACCCCGTGCCCCTCGGCCGCGGCCTCAGTGCTCTGCCGGTGGAAGAAGACGAAGCCGCGCGCCCCCTCGCGCTCCGCGCCTATCTCCGACATGCCGCAGCCGCGGCAACAGGTGAAGTTCTCCCGGGCGGTGACGCCGGCCGCGTCCAGCGTCCCGAAGACGCGGGTGAGCCGGTCGGGGTCGGTGGTCCCGTCGCCCCAGGCCTCCTGCTGCGCCAGCCGCTCCAGCCACAGCCGGTCCACCAACTGCCTGGCCTGGGCCCTGGACACCGTCCGCTCGTCGTCGGCGTCCGCGACCCGGTACTCCTCGGCGACCTCGACCAGGGCCTGCCGGCTGTCGTACCCGCAGCGCAGCCGCTCCCGCAGCAGCCGCTCGACGCCCTCGCGCACCTCGTCCGGCAGTTCGGGAACCTCCTCCTTCGGCCCGAGGCCGATCGGCGCCCAGTCGACGCCGGTGTCCCAGCCGGGCTCCTGTCGCGCCCAGCCGGTCAGGAGGTCCGCCACCCGGCCGGGGTCGTCGAGGTCCGTCCCGAAGAACAGGTCCTCGGCGGCCCGGTGCTCCAGCCGGTAGTCCCCGCCCTCCTCGTGCCACACCTGGGCGAACACGTTCGGGATGTCCGGTATCCGCTGGACGACCAGGAACCGGTCGCCGGTGCCCCCGATCCGCGCCACCAGCTCACGCAGCCGGGACGCCGGGATCCGGGCGTGCGTCTGCCAGTTCTCCGTCTCGGCCTTGACGGCGAGGTCCCCGTCGATCTCCATGCCCCCACAGTGCCACGCGCCACTGACAACGCGATCACCGAGCGGTCGCGGGGCAGCGCGAGGGGGCGCCCACCGTCGTGGTGGACGCCCCTTCAGGCGATCGGCGGCCGGATCAGACCTGGCCGGCCTTCTCCAGCGCCGTGCAGCAGGTGTCCACGAGCAGGCGGGTCACCACGTACGGGTCGACGTTGGCGTTGGGACGGCGGTCCTCGATGTAGCCCTTGCCGTCCTTCTCGACCTGCCACGGGATGCGGACCGAGGCGCCGCGGTCCGAGACGCCGTAGGAGTACTCGTTCCACGGGGCCGTCTCGTGCAGTCCGGTGAGGCGGTCGTCGATGCCGGCGCCGTAGTTCTTGACGTGGTCCATCGGCTTGGAGCCCTCACCGAGCGACTCGCAGGCGGTGATGATCGCCTCGTAGCCCTCGCGCATCGCCTTGGTGGAGAAGTTGGTGTGCGCGCCCGCGCCGTTCCAGTCGCCCTTGACCGGCTTGGGGTCCAGGGTGGCGGAGACCTCGAAGTCCTCGGCGGTGCGGTACAGCAGCCAGCGGGCCACCCACAGCTGGTCGGAGACCTCCAGCGGGGACAGCGGGCCGACCTGGAACTCCCACTGACCGGGCATGACCTCGGCGTTGATGCCGGAGATGCCGAGGCCGGCCTTGAGGCAGTTGTCCAGGTGGGCCTCGACGACGTCGCGGCCGAAGATCTCGTCCGAGCCGACACCGCAGTAGTAACCGCCCTGCGCGGCCGGGAAGCCGCCCTCGGGGAAGCCGAGCGGGCGGGCGCCCTTGAAGAAGGTGTACTCCTGCTCGATGCCGAAGATCGGCTCCTGCGCGGCGAACCGCCCGGCGACCTCGGCCAGTGCGGCGCGGGTGTTGCTCGGGTGCGGCGTCATGTCCGTGTCCAGGACCTCGCACAGCACCAGGATGTCGTCGCCGCCGCGGATCGGGTCGGGGCAGGAGAAGACCGGCTTGAGCACGCAGTCCGAGGAGCTGCCCTCGGCCTGGTTGGTGGAGGAGCCGTCGAAGCCCCAGACCGGCAGGGCGTCCAGGCCCGCGGGGGCATCCGTGATGATCTTCGTCTTGGAACGGAGCTTGGCCGTCGGCTCGGTGCCGTCGATCCAGATGTACTCGGCCTTGAAGGTCACGGGGACACATCCTTCGGGTGGGTCTGGGCGCACTGCGGGTGCTTCGGCGCTGCGGCACCGGTGCGCCGCTCCTACTGCCGTGCAGCGTGCCAACCGGCGATTTCCCGTCCGTTGCCCGTTTGTGAACCCCGTGTTACCTGGGTGCGGTGTGGTGCGTCTCGCACCGCTGCCGGCCGGCGACCGCAACCCCGCACGGTCGCCGGCCCGTTCGTGACCGGGTCTCACCCGACCTTCTCGATCAGCGCCCGCCGGATCAGGAACCTGCCCTCCTCCCGGACCTGCTCGAACGCCGCGTTGTTGAGCAGCACGCAACTGCCCGACACCGAGGAGACCTCCACCGTCGTGGACTTGGCGTTGTCGAGGTTGGTCACCTTGAGCCTGGTGCCCACGGGGAACTGGCTGCTGGACGCGGCGGGCGCGCCGCCCTCGCCGGAGAGGGTGACGGTGGAGCCGTCGCACACCTGCTCACCGGCGCCCTGCCCGGCGGCCTCCTGGCCCGCCTCCTCTTCGGCGCCCTGGCCCGCCTGGCCGGCGTCCTGGCCGTCCCGCGGCGGCTGCGCGGTCCGGGATCCCTGAGCCGACTCCCCGACCGCGCACCCGGACGCCTCCTGCTTGCGCTCGATCTCCGCGACGACGGCCTCGCGGTTGGCGATCCTGGCCTCCGACTGCGCGTCGGGATTCGCCCGCTGGCCCTCGATGAAGCGCTGGTTGTTGCCGAGCGCGGTGGCCAGACCCTGGCAGACGGACGAGTCCTGGGCCGCCCTGGTCCGCGCGTTCTGGTCGGTCTGCGCGGCGTTCGAGGCGTTCGCCATCACGAAGGCCCCGCCGCCCGCCACCGTCGCGGCACTGACCAGGAGTGCGATCTTCTTCTTCGTGCCGAGAGTTCTCCTGCGCGACATGCGCGCCTCCTGAAGAGGTAGGGGAGCGTACGCCGCTCTGTACGGGATACCGAACGGAGTTGCTCAGCGGCGACGCCCCCGCGCACGAGTAACCTGCGTCACACGCCACCCTGTTCGTACGCCACCACGTTGTCGTTGACGTACTGGAGCAGGCCCTCCGTCTGCCGGGTGAGCTCGGCCTCCCCGGTCTCGGACCCGTCGCCCCACTGGCCGTTGGCGAACACCACGGACCGGACGGTCGCCAGACGCCGGAAGACGCCGGCCGAACCCGGTGGCACCGTCGGCAGCCCCGCCTCGGGCGGCGGATCGAGCGACACCGTCTGGTACGTCACCGGGTCCATGGAGGCCATCGCGAACACCATCCCGGCGTCCTCCGCGCGCACGAAGCTCGCCACCGTCACGGACACCTGCGAGCGCCGCTCGGAGTCCGTGAACAGGGCCGCGGTGAGGCGCAGGCAGCCCTCGCCCTGGTCGACCACGGCGGAGAGCTCCTGCGACATGCCCTGCGCGCACTCGGTGGTCGTGGCCAGGTCGACGCGCTCGTACCGGGATCCGTCGGACAGGCGCACGCCGGTCTCCGGGAACGCCTGCTCGGGCCGGACGACCGGGCGGGCCAGCAGCGACGGCAGGGCGGAGGGGGCGTCGGAGGGCAGGGCGGCCGTGACGGAGGGGACGGCGGCGGGCTCCGCGGTGGCCGTGGGGCTCGACGTGGCGGACGCGGCCCGTTCGTCGCCGTCACCGGTGTGCATCAGGGCGCCGGCGACGACGGCCGCGACGAGGACGCCGCCCGTCGTCCCGGCCACCGCGAGCCGGGCGCGTCTGCGTCTGCGTATGCGGTGCTGCTCGGCGGGGTCAGGAGCGTGGGGGACGGGCTGCTGTCCGTACGGGAGGGGATGTCCGTGCGGGGTGGGCCCGCCGTACGGCCCGTACGGCTCGTGGGGTCCGTGCTGCCCGTACCGCGTTCCTTGATCATCGTGGGTCATGGCGGCGCAGGGTAACAGCGCGGACCACTCCGAGTCGCCACGGCCGACAAAGCGCGCCCTACCGGGACAGAGCGTCCCGAACCGTTTCATCCGTGCGGCCCACGACGGCCGTTCCGTCGTCCGCCGTGATGATCGGACGCTGGATCAGCTTCGGGTGCTCGGCGAGGGCCGTGACCCACCGGTCGCGTGACGCCTCGTCACGGGGCCAGTCCTTCAGGCCCAGTTCCTTCGCGGCGGCCTCCTGGGTGCGGGTGATGTCCCAGGGCTCGAGTCCGAGCCGGGTGAGCACCTCTCGGATCTCGTCCTCGCTCGGCACGTCCTCCAGGTAGCGGCGGACGGTGTAGTCGGCGCCCTCCGCGTCGAGCAGGCTGATCGCGCTGCGGCACTTCGAACAGGCCGGGTTGATCCAGATCTCCATGCCGCACACGGTAGCCCGAGGGGTGCGGAAACTCGTTCACCCCGTACGTCACAGCACCCCCGAAAGCCCTTGTGGCCAGGGGCTTTTGTCAGTGGTGGGCGGTAAAATAGAAGCAGTGTTCGAGGGTGTCGCCGGGAGGTCCGGACGGCGCCCTGACCGCGACAGGAGGATGCCCGTGCCCGCTGCCGCACTGAAGTCGAAGCCGTTGCCCACCCAGTCCACCGCCAAGCGGCCCGTCCTGCTCGACCTGCCCTACGAGCCCGTGGAGAAGCGTCCGCTGCCGGCGGGCCGTCCCCGCGAGTGGTACATCACGCACAACCGCCGGCTCAAGGCGATGCGGCTCGCCATCGCCCTGCTCGACTCCGGCGTCTACCTGGCCGACCAGGCGCGCAACGAGAGGATACGGAGCGCCGCGCTGACCATCGGCGTCCACCCGCCGTCGGACACCACGTGCCACATGGTGCGGGCGTTGATGCGGTACTCGCGGTGAAGCGGTGGCGCCGGGTGCCGTTGCCTGCAGGCGCCCGGCGCCGCTGACGGCCTGAGTTTCCCCTGCCCGGCGTTGAGGAGCAGCCCGGCGCCGTACAAGCGTGCTCACGCCGACAGCTCCCGCTCCAAGGGCGTCCGGAACCGCGGAGTCACCCGCGTCGTCCCCACCCAGGACGCCAGCCGCTCCGCCTCCGCGCCGATCGCGGCCTTGGCCTCACGGCCGACGCCCTCGCCGTCCAGGACCCGCCAGACGACCTCGCCGTCGGCCCGCTGGGCCCAGCCGCCGACGACGCGGCCGTTCCACCACACCGTCGGCCCGGCATTTCCGCTGCGGTCGAAGAGCAGCGGCCGCAGCCCGGGCGCGAGGTACCAGTCCCGATGCCGCCAGCCCATCGCCGTCGGGTCGAGGGCGGGCAGCAAAGCCGCCCACGGCTCGGTCGCCCCGGCCGCCGGACCGGCGTCCCCTGCGACGACGTACCCGGTCCCCTCGTCCAGCGACACCGCCTCCGCGCCGATCGCGGCCAGCGCCCGGCGCACCTCGGTCACCCGCCACCCAGTCCACCACTTCAGGTCGTCCTCGGCGGCCGGCCCGCACGCGGTCAGCCACCTCCGCAGCAGCTCCGCCTGCGCCTCGCCAGCGTCCAGCTCGGGATGGTCGGGCGCGGGTGCCCAGCGGAACCGGCTGGACGTCCACGAGCCCAGGGGCCGGCCCCGCACCACCTTGCCCTCCGTGCCCAGCACCTTCAGCAGCCGGGTGGAGACGGTGTGCACGCCCTCGTAGCTCTTCCCGGCCGCGTGGACGAACTGCTCCTTCAGGCGCGGCTCGTCCCGGGCCAGCTCGGCGGCCGTCGCCTGGCCGCGCCGGGCCAGCGCGGCCAGCGCCGACTCCTCGACCTCCGCGAGCCAGGACGCGTCCGGGCCTCCGGCGTCCGCCATGTGCCTGAGCAGCGCGGCCCGCTCCCGCGCGGCGACGGAGAGCCCGGTCGATGCGTGCACCACGGCGGTCAGCTCCGCCGGGAACACGAAGACGGTGTGCCGCATGCCGTGCATCCGGACCAGGGAACCGTCCTCGTACAGCGCCCGCTCGGTCGCGCCCACGGTCTTCGACGCGTCGGCCAGCCGCGCGCCCACGGCCAGGTACACCGTCGCCGGGTCGGTGCCGTGCAGGGCGACCAGCGACCCGGCGACCTCCTCCGGGCCTTCCGCTCGCGCGGCCCCGGCCAGCCGCTGTCGCAGGGCCAGCCGGTCGCGCCGCTCCGCCGTCCCGATGTGCCGTCGTCCGCCGTCACCCATACAGGCCCTCCGCCCGTTCGCAGCGTCCCCGGTACGTGTCTCGGTGAGGACATGGTGCCCGACACCACTGACAGCGGGCCGCCCGCCGCTCAGGGGCTCCGGCGCGTCGTCCCGCTGTCCGCTGTCCGGTGTGCGCCCGGCGCCCCGGAGGCCGGCTAGGCGGTGTCGAGCGCCGACAGTCGCCGGGTGATCCGGTCGAACAGCTCCGTCAGCGGCTCGCCGACCTCCCGGCCGAAGTCGGTCAGCCCGTACGTGACCTGCGGTGGCGCCGTCGGCTCGACCTTCCGCCAGACCAGGCCGTCCCCGACCAGCGCGCGCAGGGTCTGGGCCAGCATCTTCTCGCTGATGCCCTGGATGCTCTCGCGCAGCTCGTAGAACCGGAGGTCGTTGCGCCGCAGGGAGATCAGCACCCAGACGCCCCACCTGCTGGTCACGTGGTCGACCATGTCCCGCGCCAGGCAGTCGGTGTGAAACACGTCATACCGCTCGCCGGTCCCGGCCCGTCTGCGCTGCACGCCTTCTGTCATGTCATGAGCTTACCCACAGGTATGCCCTTACCAGAAGTTAGCTCCCGCTCCTAGCGTGAGCGCCCTCAGAGCTCATCCGACAAGGAGCTGATCATGATCGTGGTGACCGGGGCGACCGGGAACATCGGCCGGCCGCTGACGCGGGCGCTGGCGGAGGCGGGCGAGCAGGTGACGGCGGTGTCCCGGCACCCGGCGGCGGTGCCGGACGGTGTCCGCCACCGGGTGGCCGACCTCGCCGGACCCGCCGGCCTGCGGCCCGCGCTGGCCGGGGCGAAGTCGCTGTTCCTGCTGCTCTCCGGCGATCTGCACGCCGTCGGTGCCCGCCCCGCCGGCATCATCGCCGAGGCCGCGGACAGCGGGGTCCGCCGCATCGTCCTGCTCTCCACGCTCGGCGTGGTGACCAGGCCCTTCGGGGCGACGCGGATCGCGATGCGCGCGCTGGAGGACACGGTGCGGGAGTCCGGCCTGGAGTGGGCCGTGCTGCGACCGGGCGGCTTCGCCTCCAACGCCCTGTGGTGGGCCGGGTCCGTCCGCGCGCGACGGGTCGTCGCGGCGCCGTTCGGCGACGTCGGGGTGCCGGTGGTCGATCCGGCCGACATCGCGGCGGTGGCGGCGGCCTGCCTGCTGGAGGACCGGTACACCGGCGGCGAATACGAGCTGACCGGCCCCGAGGTGATCACTCCGCGCGGGCAGACGGAGGCCCTCGCGGCAGCGCTGGGCTCGCCCGTGGCCTTCCAAGAGCTGACCCGCGACGAGGCCAGGACCGCCATGGCCCGGAGCATGCCGGCGGAACTCGCCGACGACACCCTGGACATCCTCGGCAACCCGAGCCCGGCCGAGCTGCGCGTCAGTCCGGACGTCGAGCGCGTCCTCGGCCGCGCCCCGCGCCCCTTCGCGGACTGGGCAGCCCGCAACGTCACCGCGTTCCGCTGAGACCGGCGGAGCCGGGCGGTACTAGTAGGGCGCCCGGAAGTTGACGTACCCGAGCAGGACGATCACCGCGGC
The DNA here is from genome assembly GCF_042745235.1 of Streptomyces sp. NPDC058796. Taxonomy (NCBI): domain Bacteria; kingdom Bacillati; phylum Actinomycetota; class Actinomycetes; order Kitasatosporales; family Streptomycetaceae; genus Streptomyces; species Streptomyces sp. NPDC058796. The sequence goes on along the minus strand of NZ_JBHYOP010000001.1, from coordinate 264,266 downwards.
GACGCAGCCGAGCACCACGGCGGTGGAGACCCACGACGACCGGCGTCCGGACCCCACGTGCTCGGGGTCGGCGCGGAAGGGGACCGGTCCGGGAGGGTTCTCCTTCCAGCGCGCGGCGAGCATCCGGGCACGCGCGGAGGGCTCCTTGTGCTCGGCGCCGTCCGCCCACTTGATGTCGAACTCGCGTTCCTCGTCGTCCCGCTCGGACATGTCCGGTGCCTCTCCCCGTCCCCTGACTCGAACAGCAGTCTCAGTGTCTATGATCCCGGGCCGGGTTTCCCCTGTGAAGCTTTTCGGCCAACGACCGGGCCGACGACGGCGCCCCCCGCCCCCGAGGACGGGGACGAGGGGCGCCGGACGGACCGCATGGCGATCGGGGACGATCACACGTCGAAGTACATCTCGAACTCGTGCGGGTGCGGACGCAGCTGCAGCGGCGCGATCTCGTTCGCGCGCTTGAAGTCGATCCACGTCTCGATCAGGTCCGGCGTGAACACGTCGCCCTGGAGGAGGAACTCGTGGTCGCTCTCCAGGCGGTCGAGGACGGCGCCCAGGGAGGTGGGGACCTGGGCCACGTTGGCGTGCTCCTCGGGAGCGAGCTCGTAGAGGTCCTTGTCGATCGGCTCGGCCGGCTCGATCTTGTTCTTGATGCCGTCCAGGCCCGCCAGCAGCAGGGCCGAGAAGGCCAGGTACGGGTTGCCGGAGGCGTCCGGCGCGCGGAACTCGACGCGCTTGGCCTTCGGGTTCGAGCCGGTGATCGGGATGCGCATCGCGGCGGAACGGTTGCGCTGCGAGTACACCAGGTTGATCGGCGCCTCGAAGCCCGGGACCAGGCGGTGGTAGGAGTTCACCGTCGGGTTGGTGAAGGCCAGCAGCGACGGGGCGTGCTTGAGGATGCCGCCGATGTAGTAGCGCGCGGTGTCGGACAGGCCGGCGTAGCCCTGCTCGTCGTAGAAGAGCGGCTCGCCGTTCGACCACAGCGACTGGTGGACGTGCATGCCCGAGCCGTTGTCGCCGAAGATCGGCTTCGGCATGAAGGTCGCCGTCTTGCCGTTCTTCCAGGCCACGTTCTTCACGATGTACTTGAAGAGCTGGAGGTCGTCGGCCGCGGCGAGCAGCGTGTTGAACTTGTAGTTGATCTCGGCCTGGCCGGCGGTGCCCACCTCGTGGTGCTGGCGCTCGACCTTGAGGCCGGACCGCTCCAGCTCCAGGGAGATCTCGGCGCGCAGGTCGGCGAAGTGGTCGACCGGCGGGACCGGGAAGTAGCCGCCCTTGTAGCGGACCTTGTAACCGCGGTTGTCCTCCAGCGCACCGGTGTTCCAGGCGCCGGCCTCGGAGTCGATGTGGTAGAAGGACTCGTTCGCGCCGGTGGCGAAGCGGACGGAGTCGAAGACGTAGAACTCGGCCTCGGGACCGAAGAACGCCGTGTCGGCGATGCCGGTGGAGGCGAGGTACGCCTCGGCCTTCTTCGCCACGTTCCGCGGGTCACGGGAGTACTGCTCGCCCGTGATCGGGTCGTGGATGAAGAAGTTGATGTTGAGCGTCTTGTCCCGGCGGAACGGGTCGACACGCGCGGTGGACAGGTCGGGGCGCAGGGACATGTCCGACTCGTGGATGGCCTGGAAGCCGCGGATCGAGGATCCGTCGAAGGCCTGCTCGTCGTCGGGGTCGAACGCCTCGGCGGGCAACGTGAAGTGCTGCATGACGCCCGGCAGGTCGCAGAACCGGACGTCGACGAACTTGACGTCCTCGTCGGCGATGTACTTCTTGGCGTCGTCGGCGTTCTGGAACATCCAGCTCCTCCTACTCCCGACCGTCCCGCCGGGGTGGTAGATCGTTCGTGCGGCCAGTGCGGGTGGCACACGCTTCCTCGACCCTAGGGACGGGTGATTTCTCGGGCGTGACCCAATTGTTTCGCAGAAGTTAACCGGCTCCGTTCCAGCCTAGGCCTCATCCGGGGCCGTCACACCCCGCCGTGCGCCCCTCCCGGCCGCCCTTCGCGCACCCTCCGTCCGTGGGGCATTCAGGGGCGCAGTACCGTGGACGGGTGGACAACAGGCAAGCAATCGGATCGTGGCTTTCCGGGCCGCGTGCCGCCATCGAGGGGTCCGGTGCGGACCTCGGGTACCGGGGCGAACAGCTCGGTCTGCCCGAGGAGGGCCCGGGCTCGATCGCCCGCCCGGGCCGGCGGCTCGGCGCCCTGGCCGTCGACTGGGCCCTGTGCCTCCTGATCGCATACGGCCTGATCACGGACGGCTACGGCCAGGCGACCAGCAACTGGGCCCTGCTGATCTTCTTCGTGCTGAGCGTGCTGACCGTCGGCACGATCGGCTTCACCCCGGGCAAGCGCCTGTTCGGCCTGCGCGTGGTCGAGCTGAGCACGGGCCGTCCGAGCCCGCCGCGCGCCCTGCTGCGCTCGGTCCTGCTGTGCGTCGCCCTGCCGGCCCTGATCTGGGACCGTGACGGCCGCGGCCTGCACGACCGGCTGGCGCGCACCGTGGAAGTACGCGTCTGAGGCACGACGACGCCGGTACGGCGATGGGGGCACCCGGATCGATCCGGGTGCCCCCATCGCCGTACCGGCGTGTTGCCGCGGGTGCGAGGTCAGCGCTGTCTGGGGTTGCCGCCCTTGGGCATGCGCATGCCCTTCGGCATCGGGCCCTTGGGGAGCGGCATGTTGCTCATCAGGTCGCCCAGGGCACGCAGCCGGTCGTTGGTCACGGTGACCTGCGGGCCGGACAGCACGCGGGGGAGCTTGAGCATGGTGGTCCGCAGCTTCTTCAGCTCGACCTGGCCCTCGCCGGTGCCCACGATCAGGTCGTGCACCGGCACGTCGGAGACGATGCGGTTCATCTTCTTCTTCTCGGCGGCGAGCAGGGACTTCACCCGGTTCGGGTTGCCCTCCGCGACCAGCACGATGCCGGCCTTGCCGACCGCGCGGTGCACCACGTCCTGGTTGCGGTTCATCGCCACCGCGGGCGTCGTCGTCCAGCCCCGGCCGACGTTGTCCAGTACGGCCGCGGCCGCGCCCGGCTGGCCCTCCATCTGGCCGAAGGCCGCCCGCTCGGCCCGGCGCCCGAAGACGATCGCCGTCGCGAGGAAGGCGAGCAGCACGCCCAGGATGCCGAGATAGATGGGGTGACCGACCAGGAAGCCGATCGCGAGGAAGACACCGAAGACGACGATGCCGACACCCGCGAGTACAAGACCGATCTTCTTGTCGGCCTTGCGGGTCATCTTGTAGGTCAGAGCGATCTGCTTCAGTCGCCCGGGGTTCGCAGCGTCCGCTGCAGGTTCCTTCCTCGCCATGGCACGAAGTCTACGTGCCCCCGAAAGCGCCGACGACGGCAGTGCCCGGCGTGCGGGGAGGCGGGAGGGCCGGGGGCCGGGATCAGGGGCGGCCGACGACGGACTGCCGCAGTACGCGCTCCGTCTCGATCCGGTCCTTGGCACGGCGGCGGTCCTCCAGCACGGAGGTCCACGCGTTGCGCCGGGCGGTGCGCTGACCGCCGCTCATCAGCAGCGACTCGACGGCCCGCAGGGCGGTGGTGAACGACGGGATGGCGGTGGCGCGGACGGCGGTGGCGCGAACGGGCGCGGCCTGCATCGTGGAGGTCCCCCCTCGGTACGGCTCCGGGTACGGAGACGGGTGTACGTGGCGTGATACCAGGGTCACTGATTGGTGTTACCAGGGCGTGACCCGCCGGTCAAACGGACATGAAGCCGTGATGCCGGGGGTCGCAACGACGCCGCGGCCCCGACCGGTGCCCTCATCTGCGAGGACGGTCGGGGCCGCGGGGTCTCGGCCATTACTGGCCGGTAGCAGCTTGTGCGTGAGTTCACACGGTCGCCGGACGGGGGGCCCGGCGGGGCGGATCAGACGGTGGCGGTCCGGCGCTGCTCCATGGCCATCTGGTAGAGCCGCCCGGCGCGGTACGAGGACCGCACCAGCGGGCCCGACATCACGCCGGAGAAGCCGATCTGCTCGGCCTCCTCCTTCAGCTCCACGAACTCCTGCGGCTTGACCCAGCGCTCCACGGGGTGGTGGCGCACCGACGGGCGCAGGTACTGCGTGATGGTGATCAGCTCGCAGCCGGCCTCGTGCAGTTCCTTCAGCGCCTCGCTGATCTCCTCGCGGGTCTCGCCCATGCCGAGGATCAGGTTGGACTTGGTGACCAGGCCGTAGTCGCGGGCGTCCGTGATGACCTTCAGCGAGCGCTCGTAGCGGAAGCCGGGGCGGATGCGCTTGAAGATGCGGGGGACCGTCTCGACGTTGTGCGCGAAGACCTCGGGGCGGGAGTCGAAGACCTCCCGCAGCAGCTCCGGCACCGCGTTGAAGTCGGGGGCGAGCAGCTCCACCTTGGTGCGGCCGGCCTCGCGGTCCGCCGTCTGCTGGTGGATCTGGCGCACCGTCTCCGCGTACAGCCAGGCGCCGCCGTCCGGGAGGTCGTCGCGGGCGACGCCGGTGATGGTGGCGTAGTTCAGGTCCATGGTGACCACGGACTCACCGACGCGGCGGGGCTCGTCGCGGTCGAGCGCCTCGGGCTTGCCGGTGTCGATCTGGCAGAAGTCACAGCGCCGGGTGCACTGGTCGCCGCCGATGAGGAAGGTGGCCTCGCGGTCCTCCCAGCACTCGTAGATGTTGGGACAGCCCGCTTCCTGGCAGACCGTGTGCAGGCCCTCGCTCTTCACGAGGTTCTGCATCTTGGTGTACTCGGGGCCCATTTTCGCCCGGGTCTTGATCCACTCGGGCTTGCGCTCGATGGGGGTCTGGCTGTTGCGGACCTCCAGGCGCAGCATCTTGCGTCCGTCGGGTGCGACTGCGGACACGACCGGCTCCCTAGCGATTGATTCTTCGGCGTGCCCCAGGGTACGCCCGTTGATTTGTTGGTCGGCGTTGGTGCTGGCCCTGCTGGGGGCCGCCGCCCCCGGGCCCCCGCTTTCGGCCTGGACGGCCTCGTCCCGAAACGCCGGACGGGCTGCTTTCATGCCGGTGTCTTCTCGATGACCCGGGGCTTCAGTTCCGCGTTCTCCAGTACGTCCCGCAGGTGGCGCTCCGCGACCGGCAGGACCTCCTCGATGGTCACGTCGCGGCCGAGCTCGCCCGCCAGCGAGGCGACGCCCGCGTCGCGGATGCCGCACGGGATGATCCGGTCAAACCACTTGTTGTCCGGGTTCACGTTCAGGGCGAAGCCGTGCATGGTGACGCCCTTCGCCACCCGGATGCCGATCGCGGCGATCTTGCGGTCCTCCCGGCGCTGGCCGGCGTTGGAGGGGGCGTAGTCGGGACCGTTCAGGCGGGGGTCGAACTCCTCGTCCGTCAGGCGCGGGTCGAAGTCCAGGGAGAGTCCGCCGAGCGCGGGGCGCTGCTCGACCGGGTCACCGAGGACCCACACCCCGCTGCGGCCCTCCACCCGGCTGGTCTCCACGCCGAACTCCGCGCAGGTGCGGATCAGTGCCTCCTCCAGCCGCCGCACGTGCGCCACCACGTCCACCGGGCGCGGGAGCTTCTGGATCGGGTAGCCCACCAGCTGGCCCGGCCCGTGCCAGGTGATCTTGCCGCCGCGGTCCACGTCGATCACCGGCGTGCCGTCCAGGGGGCGCTCGCTGTCCTCGGTGCGCCGGCCGGCGGTGTAGACCGGCGGGTGTTCGAGGAGCAGTACCGTGTCGGGGACCTCGTCGGCGAACCGCGCGGCGTGCACCCGGCGCTGCTCGTCCCACGCCTCCTGGTACTCGACGCGATCGGCACCGAACCCCATTCGGACGAACCGCAGCTCACTCACGGCAATGCCTCCCCGGAAGGTCGTAAGGCACGAAGCGTGCCCAAGCCACTGTACGACCGCCCCCGCGTCGTCAGCCGGGCGGGCAATCCTCACACGATCGGATGAATGCCGGTCGAAGTGTGCGATCGGGTGCTTACTCTCCGCTACATTCGCGCCGTTCACGAGGCCATAAGGGCTGCTCACAGGCGCTCCGGGCACTTCGAACGCCCGGAAGGCAGGAGACCGCACCGCACCATGACGGAACGACCCGCGCAGCGCACCCCCAACCGCCAGCTCGCCGCGCTCATCGCCGAAGCGGGGTTCTCGAACGCGGGTCTCGCGCGTCGCGTCGACCAGCTCGGACTCGAACACGGCCTGGACCTGAGATACGACAAGACGTCCGTCACCCGGTGGCTGCGCGGCCAGCAGCCCCGCGGCACCACCCCGGCGCTGATCGCCGAGGTCTTCACCCGGCGTCTCGGCCGCCGCCTCAGCGCGCAGGACCTCGGCCTGGACGCCTGTGCGCCCGTCTACGCGGGGCTGGAGTTCGCCGCCACCCCGGAGGAGGCGGTCGACATCGTCGGCGGGCTGTGGCGCAAGGACTCCGGCAGCCACGCCGAACTGCGCAAGATCGCCTTCACGCCGGCCGGGCTGGTCGTGCCCAGCCGGGACTGGCTGATCGGGCGGGCCGACGAGAAGGTGGCCCGTGCCGAGGTGCCCGTCCGCATCCCCGCGCAGGGCCGCCCCGCGATGCCCCGGGGGCCCGTGCCGCTCGACCCGGTCCGCCGGCGCGCGCCGGCCGCCGACCGCGGCCCCGGCCAGAAGGTCACCGGCGGCGACCTCGCCGCGCTGCGCTCGGTCGGCGAGCTGTTCCGCAGCCTGGACGACCGGTACGGCGGCGGGCACGCTCGCCAGGCCCTCGTGCGCTACCTGGAGCACGAACTGGAGCCGATGCTGCGCGGCACCTACGGCGAGCAGACCGGCCGCCGGCTGTTCGCGGCCGCCGCCGACCTGACCCGGCTCGCGGGCTGGACGTCGTACGACATCGCCGCGCACGGCCTCGCCCAGCGCTACTTCGTCCAGGCGCTGCGGCTCGCGCAGGCGGCCGGGGACCGGGCGTACGGCTCGTACGTGCTGGTGACCATGAGCCGGCAGGCCGTCTACCTGGGGCACGGGCGTGAGGCCGTGCAGCTCGCGCGGGTGGCGCAGCAGGGGGTCGGGACCTCCGCGCCGCCGGTCGTGCAGACGCTGCTGCACGCCGCCGAGGCACGGGCGCACGGCGTCCTCGGCGAGGTGCGGGCCTGCACCGCCTCGCTGGTCCGGGCCGAGCGTGCCCTGGAGGCCGCCCGGCCCGGCGACGAGGTGCCGCACTGGGCGCGCTTCTTCGACGAGGCGCAGCTCGCCGACGAGTTCGGGCACTGCCACCGCGACCTGCAGCAGTTCCGGGCCGCCGCCCAGTACGCGGAACGGTCGCTGCTGCTGCGCGCCCCCGTGTACGCGCGCAGCAGGCTCTTCTGCCGGGTGGTCCTCGCCACCGCCCGACTCGGCCTGGGCGAACTCGACCAGGCCTGCCAGCTGGCCGCGGAGGCGGCCGGACAGGCGGCCGAGATGAGGTCGGCGCGGGCGACGGAGTACGTCCGCGACTTCGAACGGCGGCTGGAGCCGTACAAGGACGCGGCACCGGTACGGGGGTACCGCGACAAGGTCGCGGCGCTCGGATAGCCGGGCGTGCCGGCTGCGGCGGGCCGGCGTGTCCGGGCGGCCGCCGACCCACGCGGTGGCCCGCGGCTCTCGGCGCCCGGCTCCCGGAGTCCGGCTGTCGCGGTGTCGGTGGCGGGTGTGCGTCGGGTGGGTGGTGCGGCTCGGGCGGGTCGGGGGCGCGCGCGTCAGGGGCGGAGGCGCCGCAGCCGACGCGGCGCGGCCCGCCGTCGGCTGCCCGGCCCCACCGCCTGAAGGCGGCGGGGCCGGGCGCGTCGGGCAAAGCGCCCCCGGTCAACGGCCCGGACGGCCGGCCCCGCCTAGGCGGCGCGAGCCGTCGGTGCCGGGTCGGCCGAGTGCATCGGGCGGGATGCCCCGAGGTCCGCCAGGATCGCCGCCGAGGCCCGGTGGCCCGAGTGCAGGGCTCCCTGGACGCCGCTGGTGTCGCGGTGGTCGCCGCACACGTACAGGCCGGCCAGCAGCCGTACCGGCCTGCGCGGGTCGTGCGGTGGGCGCATCGCGGGCACTGCCTCGGGCGTGTGGTGCACGGCGAGGGTTTCCCAGCGGGTGGTCGGGGTGCCGTAGAGGCGGGAGAGGTGGATGCGTACGGCGGTGTCGACGTCGGGCGGGCGAGGGCCGAGGACCGTCGACGAGACCAGGGCCCGTCCGGCCGGTGCGCGGGACGGGTCCACGTGGCTGACCACGGCCGTGTGGGCGACCGGGCCCCCGCGGTCCGCGTCGAGCAGCAGGGAGGCGCCGGTCGTCGGGGGTTCGTCCGTGGTGTGGTGCACCACCGTCACCGGGTGGAAGTCCGGCACCCTCAGGCCCGGCAGCAACTCGGCCGCCGCCCGGGCGTCGGTCGCCACCAGGACGGCCCGGCAGCGGATGACACCGTGCTCGGCGGTGGTGACGGCGTTGGTGGCCACCGAGGTGACCCGGACCCCGGTGCGCACGGTGCCCGGCGGCAGCCGCCGCGCCAGCAGCTCCGGCAGCGCCTCCGCACCGCCCTCGGGCAGCCCCAGCCGCCCGCCGGCGAACCGCCGCAGCACGAGGTCGGCGCACCGGCTGGAGGTGGTCAGGTCCGGATCGGACAGCAGGGCGGCGAGCAGCGGGCGCAGGAAACCGTCGATCGTGCGGGGCGGCAGTCCGCGGACCGCCAGGGCCTGGGCCGCGGACAGCTCCGGACGGGCCAGCAGCCGTTCGACGGGGGTGGCGGCCAGGCGGGTCAGCGCCGCACCGAGGCGCGCCTGGTCCACGGCCGTCCCGAGCGGGGCGCCCGCCCGGGCGCGGGAAACCGGGCCGGGCCTCCCGGGAGTACGGACCGCGGATACCGGGCGCCGGGGCGCGGGAACCGAGCGGGGGGCGCTCGCAAGGGCGCGCACGGCGTGGAGTGCGCCCCTTGCGCCCCGGGCACCCGCCGGGACGCCCGCCCGTTGGTGGCGGCCCTCGCTGTGCAGCAGCACCCCGGGGGCGAAGGGCAGCAGCGCGAGGCCGTCCAGCCCGGGGGCGAGCCGCGGTTCGGGGCCCGCCGTCGACAGCAACTGCCCGATTCTGTCGAGCCGGAAGCCGTCGACCTTCTCCGTCGCCATCCTGCCGCCCACCGCATGGGCGGCCTCCAGGACCGTGGTCGTCACTCCTGCGCTGGTCAGCCGATGCGCCGCGGCGAGTCCGGCGATCCCGGCCCCCACGACGACGACGTCCGCCTGGTACGCGGGCTCAAGCACGTGCCCCTCCTCGAGGTTGCGCGGCCGCTGGAGACGTCATGCCCCCAACCGGCTTGAGGGATACCCGAGTTCGTCTCGAGGTTAGGGCCGGAAGCGGTCAACGGGAATCGCACGGGGGCAGGGCACGGTCGCACGCTGGTCGCATGTGGAGGCCATGTGGTGCTCGAACGAGCTCACACGGTCGTGAGTGGTCTCATACGCTCTCGTGCGCGCGGCGGCCGGCGCTCACTCCGCCGCCCGGATCGCCCCGTCGATCTCCGGGAACGCGAAGCGGAAGCCCGACTCCAGAAGACGGTTCGGCAGGATTCGCGCGCTGCCCAGGACGTCGCCCGCCATCTCACCCAGCACCGCGCGCAGGACCGGCGCCGGCACCGCGAACGGCGCCGGGCGGCGCAGCACCCGTCCCATCGCCACGGTGACCTCACGGTTCGTCACCGGACGGGGAGCCGTCAGATTGAAGGGGCCGGACAGGTCGTCCCGGTCCAGCAGGTGCCGCAGCGCCGCCACCTCGTCGTGCAGGGACACGAAGGACCAGTACTGGGAGCCGTCGCCCAGCCGCCCGCCGAGCCCCGCCCCGAAGAGCGGGAAGAGCCGGCCCCACGCCCCGCCCCGGCGGGAGACGACCAGACCGGTCCGGGCGAACACCGTCCGTACGCCCGCGTGCCGGGCGGGCGCCGCGGCGGCCTCCCACTCCACGCACAGGGACGGCAGGAAACCCTCTCCCGCGGGTGCGCCCTCGTCCACCGGCCGGTCGCCGGTCTCCCCGTAGAAGCCGATCGCGCTGCCGTTCAGGAAGACCCGCGGCGGCTGCTCCATCGAGGCGACGGCCTCCGCCAGCGCCGTCGTGCCGTGCACCCGGCTGCTGCGGATACGCGTCTTGTACGCGTCGGTCCAGCGGCGGTCGCCCACCCCGGCCCCGGCCAGGTTGACCACGGCGTCGCACCCGGCGAGCCCGGCCGTGTCCACGCGTCCGCCCTCCGGGTCCCAGCGCACCTCGCCCGTGCCCCTGGGCGGGCGCCGTACCAGGCGCACCACCTCGTGGCCGTCCGCGGTCAGGGACCGCACCAGCGCGCCGCCGATCAGGCCGGACGCGCCGGCCACCGCGACACGGGAACGCCCCGCGTCCTTGCGTCCATCGTCCATGCGCCCATCCTGCCGGGCGGCCCCGGAATTCGCTGGACCGGGCCGGGCGCCCGCGTCGTACAGTGACCGTCATGCCAGCCCCGCACATACGCCGCGCCAGGTCCGAGGACGAGCAGCCACTGCGCCGGATCGACCTCGAGACCTGGTCCTACCTGCACGCCGTCTCGCCCCCGCCGGGAGAGGACGACCCCTTCTTCCGCGACACCTGCGGACCCGAGGCGCACCTGGTCGCGGAAGTCGACGGCGCCGTCGTCGGCTACGTCCGCCTCGGCCTCCCGACGGAGCTGGCGTCCAACACTCACGTCCGCCAGATCCGCGGCCTCGCCGTCGCGGGCGCCGCCCGCGGCCACGGCGTGGGCCGGGCCCTGGTCCGGGCCGCCGTCGAGGAAGCCCGCGAGAAGGGCTTCCGCCGCATCACCCTGCGGGTCCTCGGCCCCAACACGGCCGCCCGCAAGCTCTACGAGTCGGAGGGCTTCGTCGTCGAAGGCGTGCAGCCCGAGGAATTCCATCTCGACGGTCAGTACGTCGACGACGTGCTGATGGGGCAGATGCTGACCGGCACCGGCGCCTGAGGGGGCACACGCGCCCGCGGCGGTCAGGACGCGACCGGCTCGCCCGTGTCCACCGCCTCCGTCGCGTCCGCCGCGCGCCGGGCCTCGTCGGCCACCTCGTCCGCCGTCAGCACGTATCCGGTCCGGGGGTCGGAGGTCGATCGGGCGAAGACCACGCCGTACACCCGGCCGTCGGTGGTGAGCAGCGGGCCGCCCGAGTTGCCGGGGCGGACCGTGGAGCGGATCGAGTAGATCTCCCGGGTGACGTTCGCGTCGCTGTAGATGTTCTGGCCCGTCGCCCGGATCCGGTTCGCCACCGTCGCCGCGCGCAGGTCCAGGTCGCCGTCCTGCGGGTACCCGGCGACCACCGCCGCGTCGCCGCGCTCCGCGTCGTCGTCGAACCGCAGCGCGGGCGCGGACAGATCCGGCACGTACAGCACGGCCACGTCCTCGGCCGGGTCGAAGAGCACCACCCGCGCCTCGTACGCCGGTCCCACGCCGCCGACGCGGACGGTCGGGTCGTCGATGCCGGCCACCACGTGGGCGTTGGTCATCACGTGCCGGGGCGCGTAGACGAAGCCGCTGCCCTCCCGGCCCTGGTTTCCGGCGACGCCCTCCACCTTCACCGTGCTGAGCTTGGCCGCGTTGGTGGCCGCGGCGGTGACACTGTCGCCGGAGGGCTCGGCGACCTGGGCGGTCGACTCGTTCTCGAAGGGGTTGAAGACCTGCGGGAACCCCGCCTCGGTCAGCGCGGACGTCGCCCCGGAGAACCACGCCGGAGTGGTGTCCGGCATCGCCCGCTGGACCGCGCCCAGCAGCGTCGAGTCCCGGATCGCCGAGGTCAGCAGCGACGACGAGGACGCCGCCAGGACGCTCGCCGCCACCCACGCCACGATCAGCGCGGCCGCCGCGTTGGCCAGCGCGCCGCCGACCCCGTCGGCCACCCGGAGCGGACCGGCGTCCAACTCCCGGCGCAGCCGCAGCGCCAGCCGCCCCGCCAGCTCGTGGCCCGCCACCGCCGGCAGCAGCACCGTGACCACGGCGGTCACCGTCGCCGCCGTCGAGCCCGGCGACACCAGGTCCATCACCCACGGCAGGACCCACACGCCGATCACCGCGCCGCCCACGAAACCGGCCAGCGAGACACAGCCGGCCACCAGTCCGCGCCGGTAGCCGGAGGCCGCGTAGGCCAGCACCACCAGCATCAGCACGATGTCGAGCAGGTCCACGCGAGCCGCCTTTCTGCCGGACCCCCGGCGGGTCCCCGGAACCGTCAGTACGTGCCGGACGGGCCCCGTGATCAGCTGGGGTCAACCGGAAAACGTCGGGGACCGGGACGATGGTTCCACCAGGTGGCACAGCACACGTCGCGGGCGGGACCGATGGGCCGGACAGTGGGATCATGCGGGTCTTCCGAGGACGGCGCGGGCCCCGGCGGCGGAGTGCGGCTTCCCTCCCCGGCGTACCCGGCGCGGCTCGCGCGCGTGAGTGGGCGAAGCGCGTGCGCCTGCCCGGTGGTGCATCGCGTGAAGACGGTGCCGCGGCACGCGTGACCGACGGTGCCTCCCATGACAGTGGTGGCGCGCCCCGCGAGAGGAGTGGTGCGCCCAGTGGAGGTGGTGCCCCGCGCGCGGGTGGTGGTGCGGGGCGCGTGCCCGGTGGACCGGGCGTGGTGCCGGTGGTGCTCGGCTGCCTTCCCGGCCTCGCCGCCGTCGTCGCGCTGGCGCTGTGCGCGAGCGGGGTGGAGAGGGCCGCCGCCACGGGCCCCCGGCAGGCGGCCGCCGACCCGTACACCGCGCCCCGGCCGCCCGTCGTGCCGCGGTCGGTCTGGCTGGGCGAAGCCGCCCGCGCCCAGCCGCCGCCGCGCTACGACGACAAGGTCCTCGCCGTCTTCGTCCACCACACGGACACGCCGAACGGCTACGACTGCGCCGACGTGCCGGCCATCCTCCGCGGCGTGTACTCGGGCCAGACGGGCGGGCGGGACTGGGACGACATCGGCTACAACTTCGTCGTCGACCGTTGCGGCACCATCTACGAGGGCCGCGCGGGGGGCATCGACCGCGCCGTCACCGGCGCCCACACCCAGGGCTTCAACCACCGCACCACCGGCATCGCCGCCCTCGGGACCTTCACCGCCGGCGTGCCCGTGCCCGACGCGCTGACCGACGCGATCGCCGCGCTGGCCGCCTGGAAACTCGGCGGGACCGGCAGCGACCCCCGCGGCAAGGTGCGCCTGGTCTCCAGCAACGGCCTCAGCCGGTACGCCGCCGGCGCCACCGCCACGCTGCCCGCCGTCGCCGGCCACGACGAGGGCTACGAGACCAGCTGCCCGGGCGCGGCGCTGACGGCGCGCCTCCCCGACATCAGGGAGGCCGCGGCCCGGCTCCAGGGCCGGCCCGGCTGATCAGTCCTGACCGAACCGCTCCCACAGGCGCGGGAACCGGGCGGCCACGGCGCGGTCGTCCTCCAGGTCGATCGGGGTGCCCCGCGGCTCCGCCGGGGCGGGTGCGATGCCCAGGTCGGGGGCGACCGTGCCGGTGAGCTGCTCGTACGCCTCGTCGGCCGCGTAGCCCAGTTCCTCGCCGTCGCCGTCCAGTTCCTCGTCGAAGTCGTCCAACAGCTCGGCGAGCGAGTCGGGCTCGTGCACCGCGCCCTCGTACACCTCGCGGCCCTGGCCGATCAGCCAGCAGCGGAAGTAGTCGAAGGCGTCGTCGCTCGCGCCGCCGAGCAGCACCCACGCGGCGCCCCACACGTCCCAGGTGCAGGCGCGGTTGTAGCGGGCCTCGAAATGGCGGGCGAAGTCCAGCACCAGGTCCGGGTCCAGCCCGAGGAGCCGCTCCACGAGCAGGTCGGCCTGGTCCTCGGGATCACCGCCGGCGCCCTGCCGGGTGGCGTCGATCAGCTCCCAGAACTCCGTCTCGTCCATCACGGGTCCAGCATCGGCCCTGGGCGGGGGCGGCGCACGTGGAGTGCGGCGGATCGTTATGCGCGGGTGCCTCCGGCGGGAGGACCGGGGGGGGCCTGCGGCGGCCCGCTGTTCGGTGGGGGTGCGGGCAGCGCGGTGCGTGGTGGGTGGGTCGGGGCCGCTAGGCGGCTAGCCGTCCGCGCGGGGTGTCCGGGCGTACAGGGCGGCCAACCGTTGTGCGTCCTGGGCGAACCGTTCCCGCAGTGCACTCGGCGCCAGTACCTCCGCCTCCGGGCCGAGCCCCCTGAGCTGCGTGAGCGCGACCTCCTCCGACTCCACCGGCAGCGTCACCGTCACCCACCCGTCCGCGTCGGGTGCTCCCGCGGCCTCCAGCGCCTCCCGGGCGGACAGCGCGTCCACGGCGTACGGCAGGCCCCGTACGCCCCGGGCCGACAGCCGCACCACGACCTCGGCCCGCAGGATCGACCGCGCGAACTGCTCGGCCCGCTCCGCCCAGAACGCCGGCAGGTCGAAGCCCTCGTCCCGCTCGAAGCGCTCCTCGCTCGCCTCCGCGGCCGTGAAGCGGTCGATGCGGTAGACGCGGAACGGCCCGTCGCCCGCCGTCCTCGCGACCCGCGCGCACAGGTACCAGACCCCGGCCTTCAGCACGAGGCCGTACGGCTCCAGCTCCCGGACGACCTCGTCCTCCCCGCGCCGGTAGCACGCGGTGATCCGCCGGTCGTCCCAGACCGCGTCCGCGACCGTCGGCAGCAGCTCGGGCGTCTCGGGCTCCCGGAACCAGTTCGGCGCGTCCAGGTGGAACCGCTGAGCCGCCGTGCGGGAGGCGTCCCTCAGGGAGGGGAGCAGGGCCGCCGACACCTTCAGGCGGGCCGCCGACGCCGCGTCCTCCAGACCCATCTCGCGCAGTGCCCCCGGCACTCCGGACAGGAAGAGGGCCTCCGCCTCGCCCCGGGCGAGGCCGGTCAGCCGGGTGCGGTAGCCGCCGATCAGGCGGTAGCCGCCGGCCCGGCCCCGCTCGGCGTACACCGGCACGCCCGCCTCCGACAGCGCCTGTGCGTCCCGCGTCACGGTGCGCTCCGACACCTCCAGCTCACGGGCCAGCTCGGCCGCGGTCATGGTGGGGCGGGACTGGAGGAGCAGCACCATCTTGATGAGGCGGGCAGCGCGCATCCCCACATGATGCAGGAGAAGGAGGAAGGCCCCCGCCGCGGCGGGGGCCTTCCTCCTCAGTGCCCGGGGCTCACAGGCCGTAGCGCTCGCGCGCCTCCTTCACGGCCGTCGCCTTGACCTCGCCGCGCCTGGCGAGCTGGGCCAGGGCCGCGACCACGATGGACTCGGCGTCGACGCCGAAGTGGCGGCGGGCGGCCTCACGGGTGTCCGACAGGCCGAAGCCGTCGGCGCCGAGCGACGAGTAGTCCTGCTCGACCCACTGCGCGATCTGGTCCGGGACCTGGCGCATGTAGTCGGAGACCGCGAGGACCGGGCCCTCGGCGCCCTGGAGCGCCTGGCGGACGTACGGCACCCGCTCCTCGCCGCGCAGCAGCGCCGCGTCGGCGTCCATGGCGTCCCGGCGCAGCTCCGTCCACGAGGTCGCCGACCACACGTCGGCTGCCACGCCCCACTCCTCGGTGAGCAGCTTCTGCGCCTTCAGCGCCCAGTGGATCGCCGTGCCGGAGCCGAGCAGCTGGATGCGCGGGGCGTTCGCGGCCGGGGTCAGGCCCGCGGACTCCGCCGTGTTGAAGCGGTACAGGCCCTTGACGATGCCCTCGTCGATGCCGGGGGCGGACGGCTTGGCCGGCTGCGGCATCGGCTCGTTGTAGACGGTCAGGTAGTAGAAGACGTTCGGGTCCTCGCCCGGGGCGGCCTCGCCGTACATCCGGCGCAGACCGTCCTTGACGATCGCCGCGACCTCGTAGGCGAAGGCCGGGTCGTACGTCAGCGCGGCCGGGTTGGTCGCCGCGATGGCGGGGGAGTGGCCGTCCGCGTGCTGGAGGCCCTCACCGGTCAGCGTGGTGCGGCCGGCCGTGGCACCGACCAGGAAGCCGCGGCCGAGCTGGTCGCCGAGCTGCCACATCTGGTCGGCCGTGCGCTGCCAGCCGAACATCGAGTAGAAGATGTAGAACGGGATCATCGCCTCGCCGTGCGTCGCGTACGACGTCGAAGCGGCGATGAAGTCGGCCATGGAGCCGGCCTCGGTGATGCCCTCGTTGAGGATCTGGCCGTTCTTGGCTTCCTTGTAGTACATCAGCTGGTCGCGGTCGACCGGCTCGTACGTCTGTCCCTTGGGCGAGTAGATGCCCAGGGACGGGAAGAGGCTCTCCATGCCGAAGGTGCGCGCCTCGTCGGGGACGATCGGCACCCAGCGCTTGCCGGTCTCCTTGTCACGGACCAGGTCCTTGACCAGCCGGACGAAGGCCATGGTGGTGGCCACGCTCTGCGAGCCGGAGCCCTTGTCGAAGGAGGCGAACGCCTTGTCGGCGGGAGCGGGCAGCGGTGCGAGGGGGTGGACGCGGCGGGCCGGGGCGGGACCGCCGAGGGCGGCGCGGCGCTCCTGGAGGTAGCGGACCTCGGGGGAGTCGGCGCCCGGGTGGCCGTAGGGGACCACGCCGTCGGTGAAGTCGCTGTCCTTGATCGGCAGGCCGAGCAGGTCGCGCATGTCCTTGAACTCGTCCACCGAGAGCTTCTTCATCTGGTGGTTGGCGTTCTTGGACGCGAAGCCGCGGCCGAGGGTGTGGCCCTTGACCGTCTGGGCCAGGATCACGGTCGGCGCGCCCTTGTGGGCGAGCGCGGCCTTGTAGGCGGCGTAGACCTTGCGGGCCTCGTGGCCGCCGCGCGAGTAGTGGAAGCACTCGAGGATCTTGTCGTCGGACAGCAGCTTCGCCATCTCGGCGAGCTGCGGGTCCTTGCCGAAGAAGTCCTCGCGGATGTAGGCGGCGTCGCGGGTCTGGTACGTCTGCACCTGCGCGTCGGGTACCTCGCGCAGGCGGCGTACGAGGGCGCCGGTGGTGTCGAGCTGGAACAGCTCGTCCCAGGCGGTGCCCCACAGGCTCTTGACGACGTTCCAGCCGGCGCCGCGGAACTGGGCCTCCAGCTCCTGCACGATCTTGAAGTTGGCGCGGACCGGACCGTCGAGGCGCTGCAGGTTGCAGTTGATGACGAAGGTCAGGTTGTCCAGGCCCTCACGGGAGGCGAGGGTGAGCGCGGTGGTGGACTCCGGCTCGTCCATCTCGCCGTCGCCGAGGAACGCCCACACGTGGGAGTTGCTCAGGTCCTTGATGCCGCGGCTGGTCAGGTAGCGGTTGAAGCGCGCCTGGTAGATCGCGGAGATCGGGCCGAGGCCCATGGAGACGGTGGGGAACTCCCACAGCCAGGGCAGACGGCGCGGGTGCGGGTAGGACGGCAGGCCGTTGCCGCCGGACTCGCGGCGGAAGTTGTCGAGCTGCTCCTCGTTCAGGCGGCCGTCGAGGAAGGCGCGGGCGTAGATGCCGGGGGAGGCGTGGCCCTGGACGTAGAGCTGGTCGCCGGAGCCGTCGCCCTCCTTGCCCTTGAAGAAGTGGTTGAAGCCGGTCTCGTACAGCCAGGCCGCGGAGGCGAAGGTGGCGATGTGGCCGCCGACGCCGTACTTGCTGCCGCGGGTGACCATCGCCGCCGCGTTCCAGCGGTTCCAGGCGGTGATCCGCTGCTCCATGTCCTCGTCGCCGTCCACGGTGGGCTCGGCGGAGGTGGGGATGGTGTTGACGTAGTCCGTCTCGAGGAGCTTCGGCAGGGCGAGGCCGGCGCCCTCGGCGCGCTCCAGCGTGCGGCGCATCAGGTACGCGGCACGGTGCGGCCCGGCCGCCTTGGTGACGGCGTCCAGGGAGGCCTGCCATTCGGCGGTCTCCTCCGGGTCGCGGTCCGGGAGCTGGTCGAGCTCGCTCGGCTGGATGGCTTTGGGGTCGGTCATGTCGCCGCCTTCCTCAGTCGAAGGGGGTTCCCTCATCGGTAAGGGGATCGGGGGTGCCCTTGGTCTTTGGCAGGACAGGGCTGGGCTTGGGTGCAAGCCCGTCCGTGACTGTAACTCCCTGATCGATGATCGATCAAAGGGTTGAGGGGCAAAACCTCTTGATCACGAGAAAGTCGGCACGCGGTGCCTTCGGCGATGGCACGGAGTGACCTTGAAGCTGGGGGTTTGTGCAGGTGAGCGCGGTGGAGCTCGGGTGGTCGCGGTGTGCCTGGCGGGTGCGGGTGCGGGTGCGGGTGCGGGTGCGCTGTGGTTGTTCGCGCCCACGCGGCGGAGCCACACATCGATACAGCCCCGCACCCCTGAACGGCTGCGCCGTTCTTGGGGGCGGCGGCGAAAGAAGCTCAGGCCCGGGGCGCGCAGCCCAGGACGTGGGCCTTCACGATCTCCGGGATGCGAGGGTCCCGGCGGCGGAACGCCGCGACCAGCTCCTCGTGCTCCTCCGCGTACGACTGCTGCACCGTCCCCAGCCACCGTATCGACAGCGCCGTGAACACCTCGATGCCCAGCCCTTCCCAGGTGTGCAGCAGCACCGAGTTGCCCGCCGCCCGGACCAGCTCCCGGTGGAAGCCCACCGTGTGCCGCACCTGTGCTGTCCCGTCGGAGGCCCGGTCGGCCTCGTACAACGCGGCGACGTGCGGTTCGAGGGCCGAGCAGTCCACCGCCAGCCGCTCCGCCGCCAGCTCCGCCGCGATCGCCTCCAGGCCGGCCCGGACGGGGTAGCTCTCCTCCAGGTCGGCGGCGGTCAGGTTGCGCACCCGCACGCCCTTGTTCGGCGCCGACTCGATCAGCCGCAGGGACTCCAGCTCACGCAGGGCCTCCCGCACCGGGGTCTGGCTGACCTCGAGCTCGGTGGCGATCCGCCGCTCCACGATCCGCTCGCCCGGCTGCCAGCGTCCGCTGATGATCCCTTCCAGGATGTGCTCGCGGATCTGCTCGCGCAGCGAGTGGACGACGGGCGCGGTCATGAGAGCTCCTTCGGGAGGGTCCCCTTCGGACCCCGGGGGCGTTTGACGCTTAGACAATACGGCCGACGCGGCGGGCGGGAAGGGCGCACGGGGGCGCTTTTACGCAGGTGAGACGAGACTTACACAGAGTGCCGCCGCCGGAACGCGACGGTGCCCCCGTCCGGAGAGCTCCGGGCGGGGGCACCGTACAGGCCCACTGGCAGGGGAATTACAGGCCGAGCTCGACCTCGAACTCGCCCGCCTCCAGGATCGCCTTGACCGCCGTCAGGTAGCGGGCGGCGTCGGCGCCGTCCACCAGGCGGTGGTCGTAGGACAGGGTCAGGTACGTCATGTCACGGACGCCGATGACCGGGCCCTCCTCCGTCTCGATGACGGCCGGACGCTTGACCGTGGCACCGATGCCGAGGATGGCGACCTGGCCCGGCGGCACGATGATCGTGTCGAAGAGCGCGCCGCGCGAACCGGTGTTGGAGATGGTGAAGGTCGCGCCGGCCAGCTCGTCCGGGCTGATCTTGCTGGCCCGCACCTTGCCCGCCAGGTCGGCGGTCGCCTTGGCGATGCCGGCCAGGTTGAGGTCGCCGGCGTTCTTGATGACCGGGGTCATCAGGCCCTTCTCGGAGTCCACCGCGATACCGATGTTCTCGGTGTCGAAGTAGGTGATGGTCCCCTCGGCCTCGTTGATCTTGGCGTTGATCGGCGCGTGCGCCTTCAGCGCCTGGGCCGCGGCCTTGACGAAGAACGGCATCGGCGAGAGCTTGACGCCCTCACGCGCCGCGAACGCGTCCTTGGCACGGGCGCGCAGCTTCATCAGACGGGTGACGTCGACCTCGACGACCGACGACAGCTGGGCCTGCTCGTGCAGGGCCTTCACCATGTTGTCGCCGATGACCTTGCGGATGCGCGGCATCTTCACGGTCTGGCCGCGCAGCGGGGAGGCCTCCAGGGCGGGGGCCTTCTTCGCGGCGGCGGCCGGGGCGGCAGCGGCGGCCGGAGCCGGCGCGGCGGCCTTCGCGGCCTCGGCGGCGGCGATGACGTCCTGCTTGCGGATGCGGCCGCCGACGCCGGTGCCCTTGACGGTGGACAGGTCGACGCCGTTCTCGGCGGCGAGCTTGCGCACCAGCGGGGTGACGTAGGCGCCGTCGTCCACCGGCTGGGCGGCGGCCGGGGCCGGCGCGGGCGCCGGGGCGGACGGAACCGGGTCGGGCGCCGGGGTGGTCTGCTGCTGCGGGGCCGGGGCCGAGGGGGCCTGCGGCGCCGGAGCGGCGGGGGCCTGCTGGGCCGGAGCGGCCTGCTGCGGAGCCGGGGCCTGGGCGGGCTCGGGCTGCGCGGGGGCGGCCGGGGCCTCCTGCGCGGGAGCGGCGGCGGGAGCGGCACCCGCCTCGCCGATGACGGCCAGCTTGGCGCCGACCTCGGCGGTCTCGTCCTCGCCGACCACGATCTCCAGCAGGGTGCCGGAGGCGGGGGCGGGGATCTCGGTGTCGACCTTGTCGGTGGACACCTCGAGCAGCGGCTCGTCGGCCTCGACGCTGTCGCCGACCGACTTCAGCCAGCGGGTGACGGTGCCCTCGGTGACGGACTCGCCGAGCGCGGGCAGGACCACGTCCGTGCCCTCGGCGGAGCCGCCGCCGGCAGCGGCCTCGGTGGTGGGAGCGGGCGCCGGGGCGGCCTGCTCGGTGGACGGGGCCGCCGGGGCGGGCTCGGGGGCCGGCTCGGCGACCTGCTCGGCCTGCGGGGCCTGCTCGGCGGCCGGGGCGCCGGTGCCGTCGTCGATCAGCGCCAGCTCGGCGCCGACCTCGACGGTCTCGTCCTCGGCGACCTTGATGGAGGACAGCACGCCGGAGGCGGGCGCCGGGATCTCGGTGTCGACCTTGTCGGTCGAGACCTCGAGCAGCGGCTCGTCGGCCTCGACACGCTCACCCTCGGCCTTCAGCCAACGGGTGACGGTGCCCTCGGTGACGCTCTCGCCGAGCGCCGGAAGGGTTACGGAAACCGCCATGGTTTCGGTTGCTCCTTACGAAATTGCGGAAGTCTGTGTCGTCGCGCCCAGTGACCGAGGGAGGTCAGTCGTGGGAGTGCAGGGGCTTGCCGGCCAGGGCCAGGTGGGCCTCGCCGAGCGCCTCGTTCTGCGTCGGGTGGGCGTGGACGAGCTGGGCCACCTCGGCCGGCAGCGCCTCCCAGTTGTAGATCAGCTGGGCCTCGCCGACCTGCTCGCCCATGCGGTCACCGACCATGTGGACGCCGACCACGGCACCGTCCTTGACCTGGACGAGCTTGATCTCGCCGTTGGTCTTCAGGATCTTGCTCTTGCCGTTGCCCGCCAGGTTGTACTTCAGGGAGACGACCTTGTCCGCACCGTAGATCTCCTTGGCCTTGGCCTCGGTGATACCGACGGAGGCGACCTCCGGGTGGCAGTACGTCACCCGCGGCACGCCGTCGTAGTCGACCGGGACGGTCTTCAGACCGGCCAGCCGCTCCGCCACCAGCATGCCCTCGGCGAAGCCGACGTGCGCGAGCTGGAGGGTCGGGACGAGGTCACCGACGGCGGAGACGGTCGGGACGTTGGTCCGCATGTACTCGTCGACCAGGACGTAGCCGCGGTCCATGGCGACCCCGGCCTCCTCGTAACCCAGGCCCTGCGAGACCGGGCCGCGGCCGATGGCGACGAGCAGGACCTCGGCCTCGAACTCCTTGCCGTCGGCGAGGGTGACCTTGACGCCGTCCTGGGTGTACTCGGCCTTCTCGAAGAAGGTGCCCAGGTTGAACTTGATGCCCCGCTTGCGGAAGGCGCGCTCCAGCAGCTTGGAGCTGTTCTCGTCCTCGACCGGCACGAGGTGCTTGAGGCCCTCGATGATCGTGACGTCGGTGCCGAAGGACTTCCACGCGGAGGCGAACTCGACGCCGATGACGCCGCCGCCCAGGATGATCGCGGACTTCGGCACGCGGTCCAGGACGAGGGCGTGGTCGGAGGAGATGATCCGGTTGCCGTCGATGTCCAGGCCCGGCAGCGACTTCGGCACGGAGCCGGTCGCCAGCAGGACGTGGCGGCCCTGGACGCGCTGACCGTTCACATCCACGGAGGTCGGGGAGGACAGGCGGCCCTCACCCTCGATGTAGGTCACCTTGCGCGAGGCGATCAGACCCTGCAGGCCCTTGTACAGGCCCGAGATCACGTCGTCCTTGTACTTGTGCACGGCCGCCACGTCGATGCCCTCGAACGTGGCCTTCACACCGAACTGCTCGCTCTCGCGGGCCTGGTCGGCGATCTCGCCCGCGTGCAGCAGGGCCTTGGTGGGGATGCACCCCTTGTGCAGGCAGGTACCGCCGACCTTGTCCTTCTCGATCAGGGCGACGTCCAGGCCCAGCTGCGCCCCGCGCAGGGCCGCGGCGTAACCACCGCTGCCACCGCCGAGGATCACTAGGTCGAAAACGGTGCTGGCGTCGTTCGCCACGTCACGTCCTCCATGCATGTGCGCCACGCCGGTCTCCAGTGACCGGTCGGCGGCTGGTGTCCGGCCGCTCTTTGTTCTCGGCCCTTAGGTGGGGGCCCTGTCCTGCCGAGCCCCATCTTCGCACTTGTAGGGGACCGACGAGACGTGGGGCCGGTGTGTGAGACGCCCCACGTTCACTCGTAGCGAAGGGGGCGGAGACGCCGTCCGGGGCGCGGGCTGTATCTGATCTGCGGCTCCGCCGGGCGGGCGCGACCACCCGCAACGGATCGCGGCCGCCGAAATCACCCGCACCCCCGAGCTCTCGGGCGAACGTCAGCCGAGATCGCCGAGCGCAACGCGCTCGGCAACCCGCACCAGCGTCCGCACAGCCGTCCCCGTACCACCCTTCGGCGTGTACCCGAACGGCCCGCCCTCGTTGAACGCCGGACCCGCGATGTCCAGGTGCGCCCACGCGATGCCCTCGCCCACGAACTCGCGCAGGAACAGGCCGGCCACCAGACCGCCGCCCATCCGCTCGCCCATGTTCGCGATGTCCGCGGTCGGCGAGTCCATGCCCTTGCGCAGGTGCTCCGGCAGCGGCATCGGCCACGCCGGCTCGCCGACCTCCTCCGACGCCTCGTGCACCGCGGTGCGGAACGCGTCGTCGTTCGCCATGATCCCGTACGTCCGGCTGCCGAGCGCCAGCATCATCGCGCCGGTCAGCGTCGCCACGTCGATGATCGCGTCCGGCTTCTCCTGGGAGGCCGCCCACAGCGCGTCGGCGAGCACGAGCCGGCCCTCGGCGTCGGTGTTGAGCACCTCCACCGTCTTGCCGCTGTACATGCGCAGCACGTCACCCGGGCGGGTGGCGGAGCCCGACGGCATGTTCTCGGCCAGCGCCAGCCAGCCGGTCACGTTGACCTCCAGGCCCAGCCGCGCGGCGGCGACGACCGCGGCGAACACGGCGGCGGCACCGCTCATGTCGCACTTCATCGTCTCGTTGTGACCGGCCGGCTTGAGCGAGATGCCGCCCGAGTCGTAGGTGATGCCCTTGCCGACGAAGGCGAGGGACTTCGTCGCCTTGGACGAGGTGTACGACAGCTTCACCAGCCGCGGGCCGGCCGCCGAACCGGCGCCGACGCCCAGGATGCCGCCGTAGCCGCCCTTGGTGAGCGCCTTCTCGTCGAGCACCTGCACCTTGATGCCGTGCTCCTTCGCGGCGGCCTGCGCCACCGCGGCGAACGCCTCGGGGGTGAGGTCGTTCGGCGGGGTGTTGATCAGGTCGCGGGCGCGGTTCAGCTCCTCGGAGACGGCCACGGCGCGCTCGATCGCCGCCTTGTACGCCTTGTCGCGGGGCTTGCCGCCCAGCAGCGCGGCCTCCGCCAGCGGGGCCTTGCCGTTCTTGGCCTTCGCGTCCTTGCCGATCTCCTTGTAGGCGTCGAAGGAGTACGCGCCGAGCAGCACGCCCTCACCGACGGCGCCGGCGTCGGCGGCCTCGGTGAGCGGCAGGGCGAAGGCGGCCTTCTTGGAGCCGGCGAGCGCGCGGGCGGCCACACCGGCGGCCCGGCGCAGCGCCTCGGCGTCGAAACCGGCGTCCTTCTCGGGCTCGGCGCCCAGGCCCACCGCCACCACGACGGGTGCCTTGAAGCCGGACGGCGCGGGCAGCTTCGTCACCTCGCCCTCGGCGCCCGAGGCACCGAGGGTCTCCAGGACGCCGGCGAGCCGGCCGTCGTACGCCTTGTCCACGGCCTCGGCGCCCGGTGCGACGACCGGCCCCTTGGCGCCCTTGGCGACACCGATCACGATCGCGTCGGCCCGCAGGCCGGGCGCCGCGGCGGTGGAGAGAGTGAGAGCAGTCACGGTGGTGAATTCTCGCTTCCGTATGAAGTCTTGTGCGGCCGAATGCGGGTGGGTCGACCGGGCCCGACAACCGACCCTAGATCCCTCCTGCGATGCGGTCCTTACCTGGGCAGGCAAACACCCGGCACGAGCCTACGCTCGCGCCCGCGTCCGCTCCCTCCCGCGCCCCGCGTTTCCCGTGCCGCCGGGGCGTACGCGATCATTACCGGCTACGCCGCCCCCACATCCTGGAGCACGCCCCATGAGACGCCCGGTCCTGCTGTCGGCCCTTCTCCTGCTGCTCGCGGGCTGCTCCTCGGCGTCCCCCGACGGCGGACGGGACGGTGCCGGTCACTGGCAGCCGCGCCCCGGCACCGCCTGGCAGTGGCAGCTCAGCGGCGAACTGGACACCTCCGTCGAGGTACCGGTCTACGACATCGACGGCTTCGACCACACCGGGGCCACGGTCGCCGGGCTGCACGACGACGGCCGCAAGGTCATCTGCTACCTCTCCACCGGCGCCTGGGAGGACTTCCGGCCCGACGCCGCGGAGTTCCCGGAGTCGGTGCTGGGCGAGGGCAACGGCTGGGAGGGCGAGCGGTGGCTGGACATCCGTCAGACCGACCTCCTCGAACCGCTGATGGCCGAGCGGATCGACATGTGCCGGGACAAGGGCTTCGACGCGGTCGAGCCGGACAACATGGACGGCTACAAGAACGACACCGGCTTCCCGCTCACCGCCGACGACCAGCTCCGCTACAACCGGCTGATCGCGCGGCTCGCCCACGACCGGGGCATGGCCGTCGGGCTGAAGAACGACCTGGACCAGATCCCAGAGCTGGTCGACGACTTCGACTTCGCGGTCAACGAGCAGTGCGCCCAGTACGGCGAGTGCGCCGACAACAAGCCGTTCGTCGACGCGGACAAGGCGGTCTTCCACGTCGAGTACGAGCTGCCGACCGACCGGTTCTGTGCCGAGTCGCGCGAGCTGGGGCTGAGTTCGATGCTGAAGAAGTACGAGCTGGGGGTGTGGCGGGAGGCCTGCTGAGGCCTGCCGAGGGTCAGCCGAGGATCAGTACGACGAGGGCGGTGGTGGCCGCCGTCTCCGCGACCCCGCCGAAGACGTCGCCGGTGACCCCGCCGAAGCGGCGGACGCAGTGGCGCAGGAGGAGTTCGGCGACGGCGACGGCGCACAGTACGGCGAGCGCCGCACGGACCGCGTCGTACGGGCCCAGGAGCGCGCCGGCCGCCGCCGCTGCGGCCGCCGTGCCGGCGGCGGCCGCGAGCGCGCCACCCGCCGGCACCGCTCCCGCGACCGCCGCACCCAGGCCCTCCGGGCGGGCTGCGGGCACACCGGTGCGGGCCGCGAGGGTCAGCGCCAGCCGGGCGGCGGTCGCCGAGACCACGGCGGCGAGCGCGCCGTGCGCCCAGGACGCGTCATAGGCCTGCGTCAGCGCGGCCACCTGGGCCAGCAGCACGAAGAGCAGCGTGAGCACGCCGAACGGGCCGATGTCCGACTGCTTCATGATCCGCAGCGCGTCCTCGGCGGGCTTGCCGCTGCCCAGTCCGTCCGCGGTGTCGGCCAATCCGTCCAGGTGCAGGCCGCGGGTGAGCACGGCGGGTACGGCGGCGGTGGCGACGGCGGCGAGCGGGGTGCCCGCGCCGAGGACCAGCAGCAGGAGCCCGGCCGCGGCTGCCGTGGCGCCGACGGCCAGGCCGGCCAGCGGGGCGCACAGCATGCCGGCGCGGGCCGCCTCGCGGTCCCAGCGGGTCACCTTGACCGGGAACACGGTGAGGGTGCCGAAGGCGAAGCGGAGGCCGTCGGGGGAGGGGGTCCTGAGCACCGGCGCAGACTACCCGGCGGTCAGGAGGGCGTCGGCGCCGACCGGGGATAAAGTGCGCATATGGGAGATTGGTGGCAGCGCAACATCATGGAACCCGGAAAGCTGCCGCTGCTCCTCGCCCTGGGTGCCTTCGTGCTGACGTTCGTGATCACGCGGGTGATCACCCGGCTGATCCGGGCGGGCAAGGGCCCCTTCGGCAACGTCGAGGCGGGCGGGGTGCACGTGCACCACGTCGTTCCGGGGGTCGTCCTCACCGTGGTCGGCGGTTTCGCCGCCGTCGCCGGGGGCCGGCACGGCTTCGGCTCCGCGCTGGCGGCGATCGTCTTCGGGGTGGGGGCGGGGCTGGTGCTGGACGAGTTCGCGCTGATCCTGCATCTCGACGACGTGTACTGGAGCGAGGCGGGGCGCAAGAGCGTGGAGGTCGTGGTGCTCACGGCGGCGCTGGTCGGGCTGGTCCTCGCGGGCTTCACGCCGTTCGGGGTGGACGGTCTGACGGAGGACGAGTTGCAGGACCGGGCGAACGTCGTCGCCACCGTCGCGGGGAACTTCTTCTTCTCCCTCCTCGCCCTCGCCAAGGGCAAGGCACGGCTCGCGGTCTTCGGGGTGATCGTGCCGCTCGTCGCCCTGATCGGCGCGGTCCGCCTGGCGCGGCCGGGCTCGCTGTGGGCCCGCCGCTTCTACGCCCGCCGACCGCACGCCCGCGCCAAGTCCCACCTGCGGGCCTACCGCCACGACCGCCGCTGGTCGGGGCCGCGCCGGGTGGTGCAGGACTGGATCGGGGGGCGGCCGGATGTGTAGGCCTCCGGCGGTGGGGGTGCGGGTGCCTGCGGCGCCTGTGCGGGTTCGGTGGGGGTGCGGGTAGCGCGTCCGGTTCGGTGGGTGGGTCGGGGCCGCGCCGGGGGGTGTCCGTCCTCGGAACGGCGCGGAATCGGTCCGCCACAGAAGTGAACGGCGCGGAGGCACCCCGCTGCGCCGGGCCGCGCACCCACCCCCGCGCCGGGTGCCCCCGGACCCCGCTACGCCTCCCCGTCGGAGACGACCGGCAGCTCCGCCGCCAGTGCCGCCGCGGCCTGCACCAGCGGAAGCGCCAGCAGGCCCCCCGCCCCCTCGCCCACCGTCACGCCCTGGGAGAGCAGCGGCTCCATGGCCATCCGGTCCAGCGCCTTGGCCTGGCCCGGCTCCCCGCTGTCGTGCGCCGCCAGCCACCAGTCCGGTGCCCGGAAGGCGACCCGCTGCCCGACCAGCGCGCACGCGGCCGTCACGACCCCGTCCAGGATCACCGGCGTCTTCCGTACCGCGCTCTGCAGCAGGAAGCCCGTCATCGCGGCCAGGTCGGCCCCGCCCACCGTCGCGAGGAGCTGCAACTGGTCCCCGAGGACCGGCCGCGCGCGGCGCAGCGCGTCGCGGATCGCCGCGCACTTGCGCATCCAGGCCAGGTCGTCGATCGCCAGCCCGCCCCGCCCGGTGACGACCGACGCGTCGGTGCCGCACAGCGCGGCGACCAGTACGCCCGCCGCCGTGGTGCCGCCCACGCTCACGTCACCCAGCACCACCAGGTCCGTACCGGAGTCGGCCTCCTCGTCGGCCACCGCCATCCCGGCCCGGAAGGCGGCCTCCGCCTCCTCCCGGGTCAGCGCGTCCTCGATGTCGATGCGACCGCCGGCGCGCCGCACCCGGTGCGCCGAGACGTCGGCGGGCAGCGTCTGGGGGTCGCAGTCCAAGGACATGTCGACCACCCGCACCGGTACGCCGAGGCGACGGGCCAGTACGGACACGGGGCGGCCGCCCTCCAGCACCTCGCGCACCAGCTCGCCCGCACCGCCCGCGGGCCGTGCCGACACGCCCAGTTCGGCGACCTTGTGGTCACCGGCGAAGAGCACCACCCGGGGGTGTTCGACCGGCCGCACCGGCACGGTGGACCGCGCCGCGGCCAGCCACTCGCCCAGTTCGTCCAGGCGGCCCAGCGATCCGGGCGGTACGACCTGGCGCTCGCGGCGCGCCTCGGCGTCGCGGCGCACCCCACCGTCGGGGCGCTCGATCAGATCGGTGAAGTCGTCGAGATTCAGCGAGCTCATTCGCCGAACAGTACCGGCCTGGGTCGAACACGACGGCGGGCCCGTCCCCACCGCGCCCGGGGGGCGTCGTTCCCCGTCCGACAGCGATCACTTACGTAACGTTTTGCCTGGATTGTCGTTCGTTCTCCTCCTCGCGCGTCGGGAGCCGCCCATGTCCGCACCCTCCGTCCCCTCGGCGCCGCCTCCGTTGCCCCCGGTTCCCCCCGCGCCCGGTTACGGACCGCACCGTGCGGACTGCCCCTGGTGCGGTTCCCGGCGGCTGCGTTCCGGGCTGTTCGGACCGGGGCCGCGGCGGGCCGCACCCGGTCGCTGCGTCCTCGAGCGCTGTCTGGCGTGCGGGCACGGGTTCCGCAATCCGCCGCTCGAGCCGGGGTCCGGGCACCCGGTCGTCCGGGCCGGTGTCCGCCTCCGGCACGGGGCGGCCGCCCGGGCGGTGTTCCGCCGCTGCCCGGAGCCCGAGAGCTGGCTGGACGTGGGCACCGGCGACGCCGACTTCCCCCACGCCGCGCGGTCCTGCTTCCCGTACACGTCCTTCGACGGCCTGGACCTTACGCACCGGGTGCTGCGGGCCCGTGCCGTCGAGCGGGTCGAGGAGGCGTTCGTCGGCAGGCTGACGGACCCGCACATCCAGGCCCGGCTGCGGGGCCGTTACGACGTGGTGAGCCTCCTTCAGCAGCTGGAGCGGGTGCCCGACCCGCGTGCCGAACTGCGGGCCGCGCTGCACGTGCTGCGGCCCGGCGGTCACCTGCTCGTCGACGTGGCGGACCCGCGGCGGCTGCCCGTCCCCCCGGCGGCCCTGTGCCGGGAACTGGCCGAGCTGGGCTGCACGGTGCTCACCGGGACGCGGAGCCGGCGCGTCATCGCGCGCAAGGCCGTCTCAGCCGCGTAGTACGAGGGCCTGGCCCGCCACCACCAGCAGGACCTGCTCGCACTCGTGCGCGAAGGCGGCGTTCAGGCGGCCGAGTTCGTCCCGGTAGCGGCGGCCGGACGCGGTGGCCGGGACGATGCCCGAGCCGACCTCGTTCGACACGGCGACGACCGTGCGCCGCGTGGCGCGCACCGCCTCCGTCAGGTCCCGTACCCGGTCGCGCAGGGCCCGTTCGCCGCCGTCGGCCCACTCCGCGTCGTCCCAGGCCCCCACGGCGTCCATCGCGTCCGTCAGCCACAGGGACAGGCAGTCGACGAGGAGGGGCGCTCCGTCGTCCTTGAGGAGCGGGACCAGGTCGCAGGTCTCCACCGTGCGCCAGGAGCCCGGGCGCCGTTCGCGGTGTGCGCAGACCCGGGCCGCCCACTCCGTGTCCCCGTTGCGGGAGCCGCCGGTCGCGACGTACAGCACCTCAGGGAAGGACTCCAGCCGGCGCTCTGCCTCCACCGACTTGCCCGAGCGGGCGCCGCCCAGCACGAGGGTGCGGCGCGGTACGTCGGGTACGTCCTCGTAGGCGCCCACCACCAGCGTCGTGCCGTCCCGTACGGCCCGTGCCCCGGCGGCCGCGAGACGGCGGGCGAGTTCCCGGCCCGGCGGCACGTCGTGACCCAGGTGGACGGCCACGACGTCCGTCGTCGCGCCGACCGCGCCCACCGCGCGCAGCCTCGCCAGGGCGTCCGGGCGGCCCGCGACGTCCACGAGGACCATGTCGTACGGCTCGGCAGGCTCCTCCAGGCCCGCCGGAGCGCCGCCCGGCGGCAGGTAGAGGAGCCGCTGTCCGTCCGGGCCCGTCACGGCGTACCCGGTGCCCGGCGCGTCCATCGCCACCGCCCGCACCCGGTGCCCGGTCAGCAGCGCCAGCTCCCGGCCGTCCGGCACCCGGCCCGGCTGCGGCAGCCCGGCGGGCACCTCCAGCGCCGGACCGTCGTGCGGGTGCGACAGCAGCACCTGGCGTACGCCGGTCAGGGAGTGCCCGGCGCGTGCGGCGGCGAACGCGGCGCCCGGGGTGAGGTCCAGCAGCAGGGCCCCGTCCACCAGCAGCGCGGTCGCCGCCCGCGCGTTCTCGCCCTGGGCGGCGGCGCAGGCCGCGCAGGGGCAGTCGGGGCGGGGCAGGCCCGCGGGGGCACCGGTGCCGAGCAGAGTCACGTCCACGCCCCGATTTTCCCCGGTGGGGCGGCGGGGTGCGCGCCCGAGGCCCCATAAGGGGGCGGGATCTGTCTTCCGGGCCTGCTACGACGCGGTCGGCTCAGCGCATAGGCTGCGGGCGGAGGCCGGACCAAGATCCGGCTTCCGCTCTGCATGTGCTCACATCTTGGAGGCGTACATGGCGGCATGGACGTGGCGGTTCGAGACGGCCGGCGGGACTGAGGTCCAGCCCGCGGTGCAGCCCGAGGAGTTCACCACGCAAGGGGACGCCGAGTCCTGGATCGGGGAGCACTGGAAGGAACTCCAGGAGGGCGGCACCGACCAGGTGCGGCTGTTCGAGGACTCCACGGAGATCTACGGGCCGATGAGCCTGCACGCCGAGGACGCCCAGGAGTCGGCGGAGGGCTGAGCGGCGGGCGGGGCCCGGCCCGGCCGGCCCCGCCCCTCACTGCTCGCCCAGGGTCACCTCGGCGGTGCGCTCGTCGCCGTCGCGGGTGTACGTCACCTTCGTCCGGTCGCCCGGCTCCATCGACGCCAGCGCCTCGGCCAGCGAGGTGATCGTGGTGATGTCCGTGTCGCCCAGCCGGACGACGACGTCGCCGGGCCGCAGCCCCGCGTCGTCGGCGGCCCCGCCGTCGCTCACCTCGACGACGGCCACGCCCGCGGGCCGGTAGCCGTCGTCGACGACCGTACGGGCGGTGATGCCGAGCGCCGCCCGGCCCGAGTCGGTCACCCGGCCGTCCTGGATGATCTGGTCGGCGACCGTCTTGACCATCGACGACGGGATGGCGAACCCGATCCCGGGCGCCGCGCTGTCGCTCATGCCCGGGTCGGTCGCGGCCAGTGTCGGGATGCCGATCACCTGGCCGTCGAGGTTCACCAGGGCGCCGCCGCTGTTACCGGGGTTGATGGCCGCCGACGTCTGCACCATGTTGCCGATCGTCGCGCCCGTGCCGCCGCCCCGGCGGCCCTCGGTGACGGTCCGTCCGACCGCCGACACGATGCCCTGCGTCACGCTGGAGGACAGTCCCAGCGGCGAGCCCATCGCCAGCACGATCTGCCCGACCGCCGCCTTCGAGGAGTCGCCGAAGCGGGCCGCCTTCATGCCTTCGGGCAGCCGGTCCAGCTTGATGACGGCGAGGTCCTGCTCGGGGTAGGAGGAGACCAGCTCGGCGGCGAGGGCCTCCTCGGTGCGGGCGGTCGTCACCCGGAAGGTCCTGTCGTCCCCGACGACGTGCGCGTTGGTGACGACGTGGCCCTTGTCGTCGTACACGACGCCGGAGCCCAGGGAGTCGCCGGCCTGGATCTGCACGACCGACGGCAGGACCTCCTCGATCACCCGCTGGTAGCCGGCCTGCAGGTCGTTCGCCGCGGCCGGCGCGGCGGCCCGCGCCGGCTCACCCTCCTGCCCGCCGCGGGAGGCGGGGGCGGAGCCGGAGCAGCCGGTGAGCAGCAGCAGCGCGCAGGCCAGTACGGCGACCGGGGCGAGCGGCCTTGAGGGCGGGCGGGCGGGGGGAGCGTCCATGCCCCGAGTCTCACCGCGCGTCGGGACTCCGGCTTCCGTTGGGCACCCGAACGGGCGCCCCGGGGACACCCCTAGCCCCGCACCCCGCACAGGTGCAGCAGCGCCGCGACTGCGCGGTACGGATCGGTGCGACCGGCCCGCTCCTCAGCCGCCAGCAGGGTCTCCAGGCCGTCCGGGGGTGCGACGCCGTCGGGGGCCGTGTCCGTGAAGACCCGGACGCCGTACCAGGTGTGCAGCGGGGCGCCGATGCCCGCGAGCTTCGCGGTCAGCGTCGCGAGCCGGTCCGCGCGGACGTGCAGGCCGAGGCGGTTGGTGTACTCGGTGGTGTCGAAGGCGGCCAGGGCGCCCGCCCAGTCGCCGTACAGGCCGGGGCGCAGCGCGAGCGCGTCGCCGTTGCGCACCAGGAGGGACAGCAGTCCGCCCGGGGCGAGCATCCGGGCCAGCCCCGCGAGCAGCGGGTCGGGCTCCTCGACGTACATGAGTACGCCGTGGCACAGCACCACGTCGAAGCTGCCCGGCAGGAAGTGCACGCCGGTGTCCCGGCCGTCGCCCTCGACGATCCGCATCCGCTCCCGGATGCCCTCGGGCTGCCCGGCGAGCGCGTCCCGTGCCGCGGCGATCATCGTCGCGTCCCGCTCCACACCGGTCACCTGGTGCCCGGCCCGTGCCAGCCGCAGCGCCTGGGTCCCCTGGCCCATGCCGACGTCGAGGACCCGCAGCCGCTTGCCCACCGGGAAGCGGCCGACTATCTGCTCGTCGAGCTGCCGGGCCACCAGCTCCTGCCGTACGACGTCCCGCAGACCCCCCAGCTTGTCCAGCCAGGCATCCGCCGCGCCCCCGGCGAACGGCGTCGTGCTCAGGGCCGCTCCCCGCGCTTGACCTGGGGCTTGGGCAGCCGGAGCCGGCGCATCTGGAGCGAGCGCATCAGCGCGTAGGCGACCGCGCCGCGCCTGCGGTCGTCGGGGAAGCGCTCGGCGAGGCGCTTCTTCAGCCGGAAGCCGGTGACGAGCGAGTCGAGCACGATCAGCACGATCACGACCAGCCACAGCAGCAGCGCGACGTTCTGCAGCGAGGCCACCCGGATCATGCTCAGGACGAGGATGATCACGGCCATCGGCAGGAAGTACTCCGCGATGTTGAACCGCGAGTCGACGAAGTCGCGCGCGTACTTGCGGACCGGGCCCTTGTCGCGGGCCGGCAGGTACCGCTCGTCGCCGCTGGCCAGCGCCTCGCGCTGCTTGGCCAGCGCGGTCCGGCGCTCCTCGCGCTGGCGCTTGGCGGCCTCCTTGCGCGTCATCGGCGTATTGGCGACGCTGCGGCGCTGGGACTGGGCCACGCTGCGCTTGGGCGTCGGCCTTCCCTTGGGGGCCTGCGGGTCACGGGGCTGCTTGGAGTCGGTCACCGGCGCACTGACGGCGCTCTGGGCCTTCTCATCCTTGGCACGGCTACGGAACACAAAACCCAAGGGTACGGGGTACGGGGGTGTGGACCCCAGTCCGGTGGGGAACGATCCGGCAACGCCGGTCGTCTGTAAAGGGACAGAGGGGACGTTGCGTACCGCCCCGGACACCGGGGCATTACGGACAACCCCGGGGAGCACCTACTCCCTACGCCGGACCGGAAGCGTACGCAGTCGTCCTTGGGGATGAGCGCATCCGTCCCCGAACAGTGCGGTAATGGATGCAGGGCCCGTACTGTGGGTTCTGTCGCAGGTGCTGGAGCTGGAGTCGGTCAGAAGGGGGCGCGCGAAGCCCATGAGCGGTGTCATGAAGCGTATGGGGATGATCTTCCGCGCGAAGGCCAACAAGGCCCTGGACCGGGCCGAGGACCCGCGCGAGACCCTCGATTACTCGTACCAGAAACAGCTGGAGCTGCTGCAGAAGGTGCGCCGCGGCGTCGCCGACGTGGCGACCAGCCGCAAGCGACTGGAGCTCCAGCTCAACCAGCTCCAGTCCCAGTCGTCGAAGCTGGAGGACCAGGGCCGCAAGGCGCTCGCGCTGGGCCGGGAGGACCTGGCCCGCGAGGCGCTCTCCCGCCGCGCGGCGCTCCAGCAGCAGGTGACCGACCTGGAGACCCAGCACGCCACCCTCCAGGGCGAGGAGGAGAAGCTCACCCTTGCGGCCCAGCGGCTCCAGGCCAAGGTGGACGCCTTCCGCACCAAGAAGGAGACCATCAAGGCCACCTACACCGCCGCCCAGGCGCAGACCCGCATCGGCGAGGCGTTCTCCGGCATCTCCGAGGAGATGGGCGACGTGGGCCTGGCCATCCAGCGCGCCGAGGACAAGACCGCCCAGCTCCAGGCCCGGGCCGGCGCCATCGACGAACTGCTCGCCTCCGGCGCGCTGGACGACCAGTCCGGCATGCACAAGGACGACATCCAGGCCGAGCTGGACCGGCTCTCCGGTGGTACGGATGTAGAGCTGGAGCTGCAGCGGATGAAGGCCGAGCTGGCCGGCGGCAGCACGTCCGACCGCCAGGCGCTCGAGGGAGGCCAGGGTCAGCAGCAGTCCCAGCAGCAGCCGCAGGACACCCCGCGCTTCGACAAGCAGTAGGCCACGCCTAGGAGGGCGACATGATCGTACGGATCATGGGGGAGGGACAGCTGACGCTGGCCGACGGCCGGCTCGCCGAGCTGAACAAGCTGGACGACGAACTCCAGGCCGAGATGGAGAACGGCGACGGCCCCGGTTTCCGCGCGACCCTCCAGGCCCTCCTGGCCAAGGTGCGGGAGCTGGGGGAGCCGCTGCCGGAGGACTCCCTGGAGCCGTCGGACCTCATCCTCCCCTCGCCGGACGCGACCCTGGAGGACGTCCAGGAGCTGCTGAGCGACGACGGCCTCATTCCGGACGGTGCGTAATCCTTCCCCCTGTCCGGCGACTGAGGACGAGGCCGTCCAGGCCGGAGCGGGGGCCCGGGGGCGCGGCCCCCGGCAGACGCCCACCGCACGCGGGCTCACTCATCAGACGCGCCCACTGCGGCTACCGTAAAAAACCATGCGCACCCTCGCCCGAGCCCGCTGCACCCTGGGCGCCCACCCCTCCGCACTGGACGCCGCCCTCGCGGCGGCCGTCCTGGTGTGCATGGTCGCCGGCTCCTTCGTGGACCCGCACGGGCCCGAGGGCGTCAGCTGGGCTCTGCGCACGCCAGACGCGCTCAGCCTCGCCCTCATGGCCGTCGGTGCCGCCGCGCTCGCCTTCCGGCGCCGGGCCCCGCTGGCGGTCCTCGCGGTCACCGGCTGCGTCTCCGTGGTCGAGAGCGTCACCGGCGACCCCCGCGCCCCCGTCGTCATGTCCGCCGTCCTCGCCCTCTACACGGTCGCCGCCTCCACCGACCGCCCCACCACGTGGCGCGTCGGCCTGCTCACCATGACCGTGCTGACCGGCGCCGCCATGCTGGCCGGACCGCTGCCCTGGTACGCGCAGGAGAACCTCGCCGTCTTCGCCTGGACCGGCATCGGTGCCAGCGCCGGGGACGCGGTCCGCAGCCGGCGCGCCTTCGTCCAGGCCATCCGGGACCGGGCCGAGAAGGCCGAGCGCACCCGGGAGGAGGAGGCCCGCCGCCGGGTCGCCGAGGAGCGGCTGCGCATCGCCCGCGACCTGCACGACGTGGTCGCCCACCACATCGCCCTGGTCAACGTGCAGGCCGGGGTCGCCGCCCACGTCATGGACAAGCGGCCCGACCAGGCCAAGGAGGCCCTGGCCCACGTACGGGCGGCCAGCCGCTCCGCACTCGACGAGCTGCGCGCCACCGTCGGGCTGCTCCGCCAGTCCGGCGACCCGGAGGCCCCGACCGAGCCCGCCCCGGGCCTGGACCGCCTCGACGAACTCGTCGCCACCTTCCACCACGCCGGGCTGCACGTCGAGGTGGCCCGCACCGACCAGGGCACCGACCTGCCCACCGCCGTGGACCTGGCCGCGTACCGCATCATCCAGGAGGCGCTGACCAACGTGCAGAAGCACGCGGGGACGCGGGCGAAGGCCGAGGTCAGCGTCGTGCGGGTGGGGCCCAACATCGAGGTCACCGTGCTCGACGACGGGGCCGGCGGCAGTACCGCCGAGACCTCCGCGCCGACCGGTGGCGGGCACGGCCTGCTCGGCATGCGCGAGCGCGTCACCGCCGTGCGCGGCACCCTCACCACCGGTCCCCGCTACGGAGGCGGTTTCCGCGTCCATGCGATCCTTCCGGTCAAGAACCGCACCGATGCAGCAAAGGACCCCGCATGACGATCCGTGTCCTGCTCGCCGACGACCAGGCACTGCTGCGCAGCGCCTTCAGGGTGCTGGTCGACTCCGAGCCCGACATGGAGGTGGTGGGGGAGGCGTCCGACGGTGCGGAGGCGGCCCGGCTGGCCGCCGAACGGCGGGCCGACGTGGTGCTGATGGACATCCGGATGCCCGGCACGGACGGCCTGGCCGCCACCCGGATGATCAGCGCCGACCCGTCCCTCGCCCACGTCCGCGTGGTCATACTGACCACCTTCGAGGTCGACGACTACGTGGTGCAGTCGCTGCGGGCCGGCGCCTCCGGTTTCCTCGGCAAGGGCTCCGAACCCGAGGAGCTGCTCAGCGCGATCCGGGTCGCGGCCGGCGGCGAGGCGCTGCTGTCGCCGACCGCCACCAAGGGACTGATCGCCCGCTTCCTCGCCCAGGAGGGCACCGGGGACGGCGCGGAGCGCGACCCGGCCCGCGCCGAGCGGCTGGAGTCGCTGACCGTGCGCGAGCGCGAGGTGCTGGTCCAGGTCGCCGGGGGCCTGTCCAACGACGAGATCGCCGAGCGGCTGGAGGTCAGCCCGCTCACCGTGAAGACGCACGTGAACCGGGCCATGGCCAAGCTGGGCGCCCGCGACCGCGCCCAGCTGGTCGTCATCGCCTACGAGTCCGGCCTGGTACGTCCGAGGGTGGAGTGACCCGGAGCCGGGCGTACTGCGGCCGGAGTTGAGCTACCGGGACGCCGACTGACCGGCCCGCCGTACGGCTCCTCAGTGCTCGCAGAGGGAGAACTCCCGCTCGTAGACCTGTTCGTTGTGCTCGTCGACGAAGAACTTGCGCTCCCGCATGAGCTCTTCGCGGTAGCCCCTGGCCTCCTCGAGCGTCATGGTCGAGGTGTCGGACCACGGCTGCTGCGGTGGCACGTCGGAGGTCGAGACGATCCGCTCCGACGGGTCGACCAGGAAGAAGGCGAGGATCTTGCGGTGACCCGGGCGGGCGGGGTCCGCGAGGCGGAATTCACCGACGCGGTGCTGCAGGACGTTCGGGAACGCCAGGCAGCGGCCCGCCGGGGTCGACGCCGACCCCAGGACCTGGTTCAGCGCGTCCTCGTTCTCCAGGCCGTAGACCTCGCGCATGCCGTTGTCGTCGTTCTGTTCGTAGCGCGGGTCGTCGAGCGCCGTGCGGAAGCTCAGCCGGCTCTCGGTGATGTTCTCGCTGTCCCAGTAGTAGATGCCGGTCGAGACGATCCGCTCGTTCAGCATCCCCTCGACGTGCCAGGAACCGCCGGCGTACTCGGGCTTGTCCGGGGTGAGGTGGATGGTGGCGAGCTTGACGATGACCTGGAGCCGGCGGCCGCGCAGGTCGACGCGTGCCGTGTCGCCGGGCGTCTCGGGCGGGGTGAATTCCGGGGCGTCGGGGACGGTCGGCCGGCGGTTCTCCCACCAGTCGTCGCTGGCCTCTTCCCAGGCCTGCATGGCCTCTTCGTAGGCCTCGTCGTCGCTGAAGGATTCCTCGTCGGGTTCCTCGGGCTCCTCCGACTCGTCGTACCACCCGTAGGGATCGGCCTCGATCCGCAGGGGACGCGGATGGCGCAGGTCGGTGAGTACGTGCTCCAGCAGCGGGCGCATGCGCGCGAACAGGTCGGGCAGGACGGACGCCAGTTCGCGATGATCCTCGGGGTGGACGTTGTTGACGTACGAACGGAAGGTGACGTCGCCGTCGTCGCTGACGTCCACGTCCGTGGGCAGCCACTGGAACCTCTCCGAGAACTCGTACTTCGAGTAGCGGTCCGTCGGGTTCCGCCAGGCCTGCTCGGGCGCGCCGCTCACCTCCCGGACCAGGCAGAAGAGGGAGGGGTGGACCAGGTCCAGTACCTGGCCGTCGGACCCGGGATGCCAGTCCCGCTCTTCTTCGGGGACCTCCTCCAGGACCCGGACCGCCTCGGCCAGCCGGGAGCGGAGCTCGTCGTCGACGAGTGTGTCCGACTGCCACACCCCGTCGACGGCGGACACCTCGGCGCCGGTCCGGGCATCCCGCAGCGCGGCGTAGTGCGCGAGCTCGGCGAGCACGTAACGGACCTGCGCCTCGGTGAGGCCCTGGGAGACCGCTTCCCGTGACCATCTGGCGACGATGTCGGGATCGTTCATCTTGTCGGACCACCCCGGCTTCGACCGGATGTGGGCGCTGCACCGGATCATCTCCAGTTCCCGCAGCGTCCGGGGTTTCGCGGACTGTATGGAGCGGGTCGAGTTGAAGGGCAGGGGGAAAGCGGGCAGGCCGGTCAAAGCTCTGGATCCTCCCAGTCGGTGTGCGGGCGGCGGGAAGCCTACGGCAGCGCACTGACACCGCGACCGTGGGCCTTCCGCCCGCCCGGACCGACCGGGTTACGGCAGCGCCAGCATCCGCTCCAGCGCCAGCTTCGCGAACGCCTCCGTCTCCTTGTCCACCTCGATGCGGTTGACGAGGGTGCCCTCGGCCAGCGACTCCAGCGCCCAGACCAGGTGCGGGAGGTCGATGCGGTTCATCGTCGAACAGAAGCAGACCGTCTTGTCGAGGAAGACGATCTCCTTGTCCTCGGCGGCGAAACGGTTCGCCAGCCGCCGGACCAGGTTCAGCTCCGTGCCGATGGCCCACTTGGAACCGGCCGGGGCCGCCTCCAGGGCCTTGATGATGTACTCGGTCGAGCCGACGTAGTCCGCCGC
Source organism: Streptomyces sp. NPDC058796 (assembly GCF_042745235.1). NCBI lineage: Bacteria > Bacillati > Actinomycetota > Actinomycetes > Kitasatosporales > Streptomycetaceae > Streptomyces > Streptomyces sp. NPDC058796. The sequence goes on along the minus strand of NZ_JBHYOP010000001.1, from coordinate 225,799 downwards.
CGCGACGACCTCGTGCTTGCACTCGGGGTGCACCAGGACGTTCACGCCCGGTATGCGCGCACGCACGTCGTTGACCGAGTCGAGGCTGAAGCGGCCGTGCACCGAGCAGTGCCCGCGCCACAGGATCATCTTCGCCGCGCGCAGTTCCCCGGCCGTCAGCCCGCCGTTCGGCCGGTGCGGGTTGTAGACGACGCAGTCCTCCAGCGACATGCCCATGTCCCGCACCGCGGTGTTGCGGCCCAGGTGCTGGTCGGGCAGGAAGAGGACCTTGTCGCCCTGCTCGAAGGCCCAGTCCAGGGCGCGCTTGGCGTTGGACGAGGTGCAGATGGTGCCGCCGTGCTTGCCCGTGAACGCCTTGATGTCCGCGGAGGAGTTCATGTACGAGACGGGCACGACCTGCTCCGCGATCCCGGCCTCGGTCAGCACGTCCCAGCACTCGGCGACCTGCTCGGCCGTCGCCATGTCGGCCATGGAGCAGCCGGCGGCCAGGTCGGGCAGAACCACCTTCTGGTCGTCCGAGGTCAGGATGTCGGCCGACTCCGCCATGAAGTGCACACCGCAGAAGACGATGTACTCGGCCTCCGGGCGCGCGGCCGCGTCCCGGGCCAGCTTGAAGGAGTCACCCGTGACGTCGGCGAACTGGATGACCTCGTCGCGCTGGTAGTGGTGACCGAGCACGAAGACCTTGTCGCCGAGCTTCTCCTTGGCCGCGCGGGCACGCGCCACCAGGTCCGGGTCGGAGGGCGAGGGCAGGTCGCCGGGGCAGTCCACGCCGCGCTCGCTCGTCGGGTCGGCCTCGCGGCCGAGCAGCAGCAGGGCGAGGGGCGTCGGCTGTACGTCGAGCTCCTGGGGCTGGGCGGTGGTCACGACACGCACCCTTTCTACTTTTCGTCGAACTGACGCTATATATCATAACCCGTTCACGTCACTTTGACGATGCCCATAGTGTCGGTGTGACGTGAATCCCGGCGCCTGAGCCGCTGTCCGCTCCCCGGGGCGTGTGCGAGCATGAAGGGGCGAGCCGAGGAGCAAGACACGGCCCCGGCCCGGAATGAATACGCGGCCCCGTCGGTTGAAACCGTCGGCAAGCAGTCTCCGTACAACCCGGGAGAGATGTAGATGTCCGTATCGGACGAGACCACCACCGTCACCGACGGCATCATCCTGACCGACGCCGCCGCGGCCAAGGTCAAGGCCCTGCTCGACCAGGAAGGCCGTGACGACCTGGCGCTGCGCGTCGCCGTCCAGCCCGGCGGCTGCTCCGGCCTGCGCTACCAGCTCTTCTTCGACGAGCGCTCGCTCGACGGCGACGTGGTGAAGGACTTCGGCGGCGTCAAGGTCACCACCGACCGCATGAGCGCCCCGTACCTGGGCGGCGCCACCATCGACTTCGTGGACACCATCGAGAAGCAGGGCTTCACGATCGACAACCCGAACGCGACGGGCTCCTGCGCCTGCGGCGACTCCTTCAGCTGAGCCGCACGGCGCCGGCCGACGGCGTACGAGGCGTACGAAGAGGGCGGCGGCCCGGGACACCCCGGGCCGCCGCCCTCTTCGCTTCTCCGGCCTCACCGGCCCCCGGACGGCGCCGGCAGCCGGGCGCCCGGCTTGTGCACCGGGATCTCCTCGCCGTCCGACCCCACGACCTTCCGGTCGCCCAGCGGCTCGTCGAGCGGCACCGTCCGCTCGTACTCCTTGGCGATCAGGATGCAGACCTTCTCCGGGTGCGGCGTCTCGGTCACGGTGACCGTCACCTTCCCCTCGGTCTCCTTCGCCGTCGCCTCGTAGTCGGAGCAGACCCCGCCCGTGAAGTGCACGGTCAGCTCCCCGGACCCGGCCGTGTAGCCCCGCACCTCCACGTCCCGCTGGTCACCGTCCGGCGCCGGGACCGGCTCGTCGGACGGGGCCGGGGAGGCGGGGGCCGCAGTGGTCAGGTACTTCGGGTCGACCGCCGGGTGGGTGACCGTGACGGCGTCGTCCGTACCCGGCGTCCTCACCTCGAACAGCCAGGACGGAACCAGCGTCCGCCGCCCCTCGACCGGGTGCGCCGCCAGCCCGAACACCGCCTCCTCGACCGTCACCGCCTGCTTCTCCGGCTTCTTCGGCGTGCCCGTCGGCAGCTCGCAGGGCGTGTCCGCGCCGTCCCCGTGCGGTACCGGGCTCGCGCACCCTCCGATGCCGGGGGCGCTGCCCGGCGCGTTCAGCAGCGCCAGCGTCTCCTCGGCGCCCAGGACGGGATACGTGTCCCCCTCGACCGGCTCCTTCACCTGCCCGCTGCCGCCGACCACGTCGCCGCGCGCCCCGACCACCACACCGGTCGTCCAGCCGTACGTGGGCAGCCCGCCGACCTCGGGATCGGCGTTCACGGCCCGCCGGGCCCCCATGACCTGACCGGCGTCCAGCTTGGCGTCGTCCTGGCCCAGCGCTTTCAGCACGGGCGCCGCCGCCTTCTTCGCCGCCGCCTCGCTCACCGGATCGCCCGCCCCGTCGGCGGACGGGGCCTTGCACACGGCGCCCTTCCTGCAGTCGTCCGTACCCGGTGTGTAGCGGTGGAAGGTCCAGGTGCCCGGCGCCTGCCTGCTCACCGTGAGCAGCGGCCCGGAGCCGTCCTTGGCGTTGCCGACCTTCCAGGCGTCGCCCCGCACCCGCGGCGCCCCCTCGACGCCGAGCGCCGTCGCCAGGCGGGCCACCTCGGCCTCGGTGACCTCGCCCTCGGCCCGGTAGACGGGCGCCGAGCCGGGACCTTCGGGGAGCGGGCCGTCGGCGCGGTAGGTGACGCCGTACGGGTTCGGCTCGCCGGGCGCGATGCCGTTCGTACCCTCCTCGCCGTCCTGACCGCCCTCGCGGCCCGGGGCGGGCGCCGCGTAGCCGTACAGGGCGAGCGGCGGGGGAGTGCCGTCGCCCGACGCGCCGGACGACGTACCGCCACCGTCCTGGCCGCCACCGGACGCGGACGTGGCCAGGTACGCCCCGCCCGTCCCGACCAACAGCACGGCGGCGGCGACGGACGCGACGGCGATGGCCGGGGGACGCCGCCGCGCGGGACGCCCGGTGCCGGCCTCGTCGGCGGCGGTGGCGTCGTCGTTGTCGGGTCGCTCGGTGTTCACCGCATCGCTCCTTCGGCTGCTACTGGGGACAGCGATGGGACGCGGTGGAGGAGGATCCGGTTCCCGGCGGCCTCAGTCGCCGTAGTCGGACATCGCGTCCAGCAGCCTGGCCGACGTCTGCGGCACGCGCACGCCGTGGAGCAGCGAGACGGGGACGGGGCGGGTGGACACCTTGACCGGAGCCTCCCAGCGCGGGGCCATCCGGGCGCAGTCGCCGCGCAGCGACGCCAGGTCGCCGTCCAGGTCGGCGGGGGCGGGGTCGGCGGTCCTCAGGTTCGTCATAAGAGAACCGTAGGCACGTCCGGGACCGTGGAGAAAGTTGTACTACCGGGTAGTTTCGCCTGCTTCGGCCAGACGGCAGTCCCGGGTAGCGTGAACTGTCAACCCGCCTCCCCTCAGGAGAGAGTCCACGCCGTGCGCATCGCAGTCACCGGCTCCATCGCCACCGACCACCTCATGACCTTCCCCGGCCGATTCTCCGACCAGCTCGTCGCGGACCAGTTGCACACGGTCTCGCTCTCCTTCCTGGTCGACCAGCTCGACGTGCGCCGGGGCGGCGTCGCCGCGAACATCGCCTTCGGCATGGGCCAGCTCGGCACCCGGCCGATCCTGGTCGGCGCGGCCGGGTCGGACTTCGACGAGTACCGGGCCTGGCTGGACCGGCACGGCGTCGACACCGGCTCGGTGCGGATCTCCGAGACCCTGCACACCGCCCGCTTCGTCTGCACCACCGACGCCGACCACAACCAGATCGGCTCCTTCTACACCGGTGCGATGAGCGAGGCCCGCCTCATCGAGCTCAAGACCGTCGCCGACCGCGTGGGCGGCCTCGACCTGGTCTCCATCGGCGCCGACGACCCCGAGGCGATGCTCCGGCACACCGAGGAGTGCCGGGCGCGGTCCATCCCGTTCGCCGCGGACTTCTCCCAGCAGATCGCCCGGATGAACGGCGACGAGATCCGGATACTGCTGGACGGGGCGACCTACCTCTTCTCCAATGAGTACGAGAAGGGGCTCATCGAGACCAAGACCGGCTGGACGGACGAGGAGATCCTCGGCCGCGTCGGGTGCCGGGTCACCACCCTCGGCGCCCGGGGCGTGCGCATCGAGCGGGCCGGCGAGGAGACCATCGAGGTCGGCGTCCCCGACGAGGAGCGCAAGGCCGACCCCACGGGCGTCGGCGACGCCTTCCGCGCGGGGTTCCTGTCGGGCCTGGCCTGGGGGGTGTCGCTGGAGCGGGCGGCGCAGGTGGGGTGCATGCTCGCCACGCTGGTCATCGAGACGGTCGGTACGCAGGAGTACCAGCTGCGGCGGGGGCACTTCATGGAGCGGTTCACGAAGGCGTACGGGGACGAGGCGGCCGGGGAGGTCCAGGCGCACCTGGGCTGAGTCGTCGGGTGCGGGTGGGCGGGGGGCCGGTCGCGCCCGCGCGGCGGAGCCGCAAACCGGCACAGCCCCGCGCCCCCTGGCCGCGTCAGCTGACCCGGCGGACCAGGTATGCCGTGCCGCTTTTCGCCTCCTCCTCGCCCACGTACTCCTGCCCCCGCATCTCGCACCAGGCCGGGATGTCCAGGCGGGCCGCCTCGTCGTCGGAGAGGACGCGGACCGTGGCGCCGACGGGGACGTCGCCGATGACCTTGGCGAGTTCGATCACCGGGATGGGGCAGCGCCGGCCGATCGCGTCCACGACGAGGTCGCCCCCGGTCGGCGGGGCGGCCTCCGTGGCCGCCGGCGCCCCCAGCTTCTCCCGCACCGCGGCCACCGTGCCCGGCAGCACCTCCAGGAACCGCTCGACGTCCTCGGCCGGTGTCCCCGGCGGCAGGGACACCCGGACGTTGCCCTCGCTGAGCACCCCCATGGCCTTCAGGACGTGGCTCGGCGCCAGGGTGCCGCTGGTGCAGGACGATCCGGAGGAGACCGAGAAGCCCGCACGGTCCAGCTCGTGCAGGAGGGTCTCCCCGTCGACGTAGAGACAGGAGAAGGTGACGACGCCGGGCAGCCGGCGCTCCGGATCGCCGACCACCTCCACGTCCGGCACCAGGCCCGGCACCCGGGCCCGGATCCGCTCCGTCAGCTCCCGCAGCCGGACCGCCTCCGCGGCCGCCTCGGCACGCACCGCCCGCAGCGACGCCGCCGCCGCCACGATCGCCGGGAGGTTCTCGAAACCGGGCGCCCGCCCCGACTCCCGCTCGTCCCCGGGCCCCTGCGGCGCGAACCGCACCCCTTTCCGTACGACGAGCAGTCCGACCCCGGACGGCCCGCCCCACTTGTGCGCGCTGCCCGCGAGCAGCGACCAGTCACCGGCGACCTTCCCCCACCCCAGCGACTGCGCGGCGTCCACCAGCAGCGGCACGCCCGCCGCCCGGCACGCTTCGGCCACCTCCGCCACCGGCTGCTCGGTGCCCACCTCGTGGTTGGCCGACTGGAGGCAGGCCAGCGCCGTGCCGTCGCGCAGGGAGTCCGCGTACGCCGCCGGGTCCACCGCCCCCGTCCGGTCCACGGGCACCCGCGTGACCGACCCGCCGTCGGCCTCGTGCGCTTCGGCCGCGTGCAGTACGGAGGAGTGTTCGACCGCTGACACGATCAGGTGGGAACCGGCACGACGCCGCCCGGCCAGCGCCCCGGCGACCCCCGAATGGACCGCCCGCGTCCCCGAAGGGGTGAACACCAACTCGTCCGCCCGGCATCCCACGGCCTCCGCGGCCGCCTCCCGGGCGGCATCGAGCAGCATCCGCGCCCGCCGCCCTTCCCGGTAGAGCCGCGCGGGATCGGCCCACCCTTCGTCGAGCGAGGCCAACAGCGCCTGCCGGGCGACAGGGTGAAGGGGAGTGGCGGAGGCTGCATCGAAGTAGGACACGCAGTAACGCTAAGACGTCCGGCGGGGAATCGCCCCAAGGGGCGCGGGGCTGTGCTCGACATGCGGCTCCGCCGCGTGGGCGCGACCAGCCCCAACGCACCGTCAGCCGCCGACGAACCCCCAGCTCGCACCCCCACAGGCGCCCCCGTCCCACCCTTTCAGGGTGCCCCCCGGCGCGTATGCCACCCTCCCCGCGACCCCTCGGAGAGCGTCGGCTAGGGTTTGGTCCGCATAAACATCAAACCCCTGCCCGACGCAGGGCGGCGACCGACCAGCGAGAAGGCCGCAGCCGAACAGCGCGGGCGAGACTCTCGGGAAGGCGCTACGTGAGTCCCAACGGCTCCGACCGCTCGCCGCGGCGCCCGATGCGGCGGAAGCTGCTGCAGGCACTGACCGCGGGCCTGGTCCTGGCGACCGCCACCGGTTGCACATACGAGGACTTCCCCCGCCTCGGCATGCCCACCCCAACCACGGAAGAGGCTCCGCGGATCCTCTCCCTGTGGCAGGGCTCCTGGGCAGCCGCGCTGGCCACCGGCGTGCTGGTGTGGGGCCTGATCCTGTGGAGTTGCTTCTTCCATCGGCGCAGCCGCACCAAGGTCGAGGTTCCTCCGCAGAACAGGTACAACCTGCCCATCGAGGCGCTGTACACCATCGTTCCGCTCGTCATCGTCTCGGTGCTGTTCTACTTCACCGCCCGCGACGAGTCCGAGCTCATGAGCCTGAAGAAGAAGCCCGACGTCACGGTCAACGTGGTCGGCTTCCAGTGGAGCTGGTGCTTCAACTACGTCGAGAACGTCGAGGGTTCCTCCGGCGACGGCAAGACCTCCAAGGAACTGGCCGCCATCCCGGACCGCTTCAAGGAGGACTTCCCGGCGAACGCCGGCGGTGCCTACGACTGCGGTGTCCCCGGCACGGAGAACCCGCAGACCGGCAACCCCGGCCCGACCCTCTGGCTCCCCAAGGGCAAGACGGTCCGCTTCGTCCTGACCTCGCGTGACGTCATCCACTCCTTCTGGGTGGTGCCGTTCCTCATGAAGCAGGACGTCATCCCGGGCCACACCAACGCCTTCGAGGTGACCCCCAACAAGGAGGGCACCTTCCTGGGCAAGTGCGCCGAACTGTGCGGCGTGGACCACTCCCGGATGCTGTTCAACGTGAAGGTCGTCTCCCCGGAGCGCTACGAGCAGCACCTTCAGGACCTCGCTAAGAAGGGGCAGACCGGTTACGTTCCCGCCGGCATCGCGCAGACGAGCCACGAGAAGAACCGGGAGACGAACAACCTGTGAGCATCCTCAATGAACCCCAGGGTGCCGCGGCAGGGTCCCACTACGAGGACGAACTGCCGGTCCGGCGCCAGAGGCGTGGCGAGATCGTGGTGAAGTGGCTGACGACCACCGACCACAAGACGATCGGCACGCTGTACCTGGTGACGTCGTTCGCGTTCTTCGTGATCGGCGGCGTGATGGCGCTGCTCATGCGCGCCGAGCTGGCCCGTCCGGGCCTGCAGATCATGTCGAACGAGCAGTTCAACCAGTCGTTCACGATGCACGGCACGATCATGCTGCTGATGTTCGCGACGCCGCTGTTCGCCGGCTTCGCGAACTGGATCATGCCGCTGCAGATCGGCGCGCCGGACGTGGCCTTCCCGCGGCTGAACATGTTCGCCTACTGGCTGTACCTGTTCGGCTCGCTGATCGCGGTGGGCGGCTTCCTGACGCCGCAGGGCGCGGCCGACTTCGGCTGGTTCGCGTACTCGCCGCTGTCCGACGCGGTGCACTCGCCGGGCATCGGCGGTGACCTGTGGATCATGGGTCTGGCCTTCTCCGGCTTCGGCACGATCCTCGGCTCGGTCAACTTCATCACCACGATCATCTGCATGCGCGCGCCCGGCATGACCATGTTCCGCATGCCGATCTTCACCTGGAACGTGCTGCTGACCGGTGTGCTGGTCCTGCTGGCCTTCCCGGTCCTGGCCGCGGCCCTGTTCGCGCTGGAGGCGGACCGCAAGTTCGGTGCGCACATCTTCGACTCGGCCAACGGCGGAGCCCTGCTGTGGCAACACCTCTTCTGGTTCTTCGGACACCCAGAGGTGTACATCATCGCGCTGCCGTTCTTCGGCATCGTCAGTGAGATCATCCCGGTGTTCTCCCGGAAGCCGATCTTCGGCTACATGGGTCTGATCGCCGCGACGATCGCCATCGCAGGTCTGTCGGTGACGGTGTGGGCGCACCACATGTACGTCACGGGCGGCGTGCTGCTGCCGTTCTTCTCCTTCATGACCTTCCTGATCGCGGTCCCGACCGGTGTGAAGTTCTTCAACTGGATCGGCACCATGTGGAAGGGATCACTCAGCTTCGAGACACCGATGCTGTGGTCCACCGGCTTCCTGATCACCTTCCTCTTCGGTGGTCTGACCGGTGTCATCCTGGCCTCGCCGCCGCTGGACTTCCACGTCTCGGACTCGTACTTCGTGGTGGCGCACTTCCACTACGTGGTGTTCGGCACCGTGGTGTTCGCGATGTTCGCCGGCTTCCACTTCTGGTGGCCGAAGTTCACCGGCAAGCTGCTGGACGAGCGCCTGGGCAAGATCACGTTCTGGACGCTGTTCATCGGCTTCCACGGCACCTTCCTGGTCCAGCACTGGCTGGGCGCCGAGGGCATGCCGCGCCGGTACGCCGACTACCTGGCGGCCGACGGCTTCACCGCCCTGAACACGATCTCGACGATCAGCTCGTTCCTGCTCGGCATGTCGCTGCTGCCGTTCTTCTACAACATCTGGAAGACGGCCAAGTACGGCAAGCCGGTCAACGTGGACGACCCGTGGGGCTACGGCCGTTCGCTGGAGTGGGCGACCTCCTGCCCGCCGCCGCGGCACAACTTCCTCACCCTGCCGCGCATCCGCAGTGAATCCCCCGCCTTCGACCTGCACCACCCGGAGGTCTCGGCGATCGACCAGCTCGAGAACGTCGGTCACGGTGAGAAGACCCTCGCCGGCGGCAAGGAGGCCGGCAAGTGAAGATCCAGGGACAGCTCTTCATCTGGCTGAGCGTCTTCATCCTGGCCGTCGCGATCGTCTACGGCTACTGGTCGATGGAGCCGGCCGGCACCACGGCCCTCTTCCTGGCCTTCGGCCTGGCCCTCATGATCGGCTTCTACCTGGCCTTCACGGCCAGGCGGGTCGACGCCGGCGCCCAGGACAACAAGGAAGCGGACGTCGCGGACGACGCCGGCGAGATCGGCTTCTTCAGCCCGCACAGCTGGCAGCCGCTGGCGCTCGGCATCGGCGGAGCGCTCGCCTTCCTGAGTATCGCGCTGGGCTGGTGGCTGATGTACTTCTCGGCCCCGGTCATCCTCATCGGCCTGTTCGGCTGGGTCTTCGAGTACTACCGCGGTGAGAACCGCACCCAGTAGCACGCGCCGCGCGCCGAGGGGCCCGGACACTCCGTAAGGAGCGTCCGGGCCCCTTCGTCTGCCGCACCCCTCCTCACCCGTCCGGCTTACCCGCCGTGCCGCTTCTGACGTTGCTCCCTAGCGTGAGGACATGAGCAACCCGGTTCACTTCCAGGCGCGGGGGCGTACGGTCGTCGGCTGCACCCTGCTGGTGATCGCCCTCGGCGCGAGCGTCACCGCCTGCACCAGCGGCGGCGGCGACCACCCCCTGTCCGCCGCGCCCTACGACGCGGCCGGCCAGATCTCCTTCAACGGCCCCACGGACGCCGGGAAGAAGGCCGACCCGGACAAGCCCCTGGAGGTCGTCGCCGAGGGCGCCGACGGGCGCATCACGGACGTCACGGCCATGGACGCGGCGGGACGCTACGTGGCGGGCGAACTCTCCGCCGACGGAACCCGCTGGCACAGCACCTCACCACTGGCCGCAGGCGCCCGCTACACGGTCCGCGTGAGCACCGAGGACGGCGACGGGGCGCCCGGCCGCAAGGTCCTCACCTTCGAGACCGGCAGGCCCAGCGCCAAGAAGACGCTGGACGTCTCCTTCGGGCCGAAGGCGGGCGCCTACGGCGTCGGCCAGCCCGTCACCGCGGAGCTGAGCCAGCCGGTCGCGGACCCGGCCCAGCGGGCCATAGTGGAACGCGCCCTGAAGGTGCGGTCCACGCCCGCGGTGGAGGGCGCCTGGTACTGGGTGGACGACAAGAAGCTCCACTACCGGCCCAAGGAGTACTGGCCCGCCCACGCCACCATCCAGGTCAGCAGCACCCTCGACGGCATCAAGATCGGCGACCGGATGTGGGGCGGCACCGCCGAGCCCCTGACCATCACCACGGACGACCACGTCGTGGCCGTCACCGACGCCGCCGCCCACACGCTGACGGTCTACCGGGACGGCGAGGCGGTCAAGCAGATCCCCGTCACCACCGGCAAGCCCGGTTTCGAGACCCGCAACGGCGTCAAGGTCGTCCTGGGCAAGGAACCCTTCGTACGCATGCGCAGCAGCACCGTCGGCATCGCCGAGGGCTCCTCGGAGTCGTACGACCTGCCCGTCTACTTCGCCACCCGGGTCACCTGGAGCGGCGAGTACGTGCACGCCGCCCCCTGGTCCGTCGGCTCCCAGGGCTCCGCCAACGTCAGCCACGGCTGCGTCGGCATGAGCACCGCCAACGCGGAGTGGTTCTTCGGCGCCGTCCAGGAGGGCGACCTCGTCGAGGTCGTGAACTCGGGCGGCGACATGATGGAGCCCTTCGGCAACGGCTTCGGCGACTGGAACCTGGACTGGACCAAGTGGACCACGGGGAGCGCCCTGACGGGCGGTACGGGAGGCACAGTGAACCAGGACACGGCGAGGCTGCGGCCCACGGTGGTGTAACCCGCCCAGGGGCGCGGGGAACTGCGCGGTCAACCCCCACCGGCCCGCAGCCGCCGGACCGAGCTCCTAGGCGCTCTGCAGCCTCCTCTGCCGCAGCAGAGAGGCCAGCGCACCCGCGAACTCAACGGGCTCCACAGGCAACGCCACAGCGCCCTCAGCCCGGCTCCACGTCGCCAGCCACGCGTCCTGCGGCCGCGCGATCAGCAACAGCACCGGGGGGCACTGGAACACCTCGTCCTTGATCTGCCGGCACAGCCCCATGCCGCCGATGGGCACGGCCTCGCCGTCCAGCACGCAGACGTCGACGCCGCCCTTGTCCAGCTCCTTGATCACGGCGGCCGGAGTCGCGCACTCCACGAACTCGACCACGGGCACGTCCGGGGCGGGCCGGCGACCGGTCGCCAGCCGCACCTGCTCGCGGGTGTTGGAGTCGTCGCTGTAGACCAGCACCGTGGCGGTCGGCTGCATGCTTCCTCCGATACGCAGTGAAACAGTCGTAGCCCGTCGCGCCGGATGCTACTCCCTCCCACTGCCCGTCAACACTGGTTCGGACACTGCTTCGACGGGCCGTTCGATGGGCCATACGGGCAGTACAGACAGGGGGAACACACCGAACGGCACCCCCCGGGGTGAGGGCGGGATAAGCGACCGACATAATGTCGGTCGTGGCGACAGCAACGACAGTAGAAACCGGGCACGCGCACCCGTCGGTCAACCGGCCGAACCTCACCAGCGTCGGAACCATCATCTGGTTGAGTTCCGAGCTGATGTTCTTCGCGGCCCTCTTCGCGATGTACTTCACCCTGCGATCGGTGACCGGCCCGGACTTCTGGTCCGAGAAGGCCGACGCGCTGAACTTCCCGTTCTCCGCGACGAACACCACGATCCTGGTGCTCTCCTCCCTCACCTGCCAGCTCGGCGTGTTCGCGGCCGAGCGCGGTGATGTGAAGAAGCTCAGGATGTGGTTCATCGTCACCTTCGTGATGGGTGCGATCTTCATCGGCGGTCAGGTGTTCGAATACACCGAGCTGGTCAAGCACGAGGGCCTCTCGCTCTCGTCGGACCCGTACGGCTCGGTGTTCTACCTGACCACCGGCTTCCACGGACTGCACGTGACGGGCGGCCTCATCGCCTTCCTGCTGGTCCTCGGCCGCACCTACGCGGCCCGGAGGTTCACTCACGAGCAGGCGACCGCCGCCATCGTCGTGTCCTACTACTGGCACTTCGTCGATGTCGTCTGGATCGGCCTCTTCGCCACGATCTACATGATCAAGTAGTCGCGGCACGCACCCGCGCAATACCAGAAGCATCGACGCAGAAGATCCTGACACCGGGGTAATCCGTGAAAAAGCTCTCCGCACGACGACGCCACCCGCTGGCGGCGCTCGTCGTCCTACTCCTCGCGCTGGCATGCACAGGGGGGCTGTACGCCGCGTTCGCACCCGCGGACAAGGCGCAGGCCGATGAAACCGCCCAGTCCCTCGCCATCGAAGAGGGCAAGAAGCTCTACGCCGTCGGCTGTGCCAGCTGCCACGGCACCGGAGGTCAGGGCACCACCGACGGTCCGAGCCTGGTCGGCGTGGGCGCCGCGGCCGTCGACTTCCAGGTGGGCACCGGCCGCATGCCGGCCCAGCAGCCGGGCGCGCAGGTCCCGCGCAAGAAGGTGATCTACTCCCAGGCGGAGATCGACCAGCTGGCGGCCTTCGTCGCCTCGCTCGGTGCCGGCCCGGCCATCCCGTCGGAGGAGAAGTACGGCCCTGAGGGCGCGGACAGCGCCAAGGGCGGCGAACTGTTCCGCACCAACTGCGCGCAGTGCCACAACTTCACCGGCAAGGGCGGCGCGCTGACGCACGGCAAGTACGCGCCCACCCTCGAGGATGTCGACCCCAAGCACATCTACGAGGCCATGCAGACCGGCCCGCAGAACATGCCCTCCTTCCCCGACACCACGCTGTCGGAGCAGAACAAGAAGGACATCATCGCCTACCTGGACGCGGTCAACGGCGACGACACCGTGGACCCCGGCGGCCTCTCGCTGGGCGGCCTGGGGCCGGTCAGTGAAGGCCTCTTCGGCTGGATCTTCGGCCTCGGTGGCTGCATCGCCGTCGCCGTGTGGGTCGCCGCTCGGACCGCAAAGGCCAAGAAGTCATGAGTAGCCAAGACATTCCAGAAGAGAACCTGCCCGCTGAGCAGGGGGGCACGCACGGCGTGCCGAAGCCCGCGGACGACAAGAACCCGTTCGCGGACCCCGGCCTGCCGCCCCACGAGCACCGGATCCAGGACATCGACGAGCGGGCCGCCAAGCGGTCCGAGCGCACGGTCGCCCTGCTGTTCACGGTGTCGATGCTGGCGACCATCGGCTTCATCGCCGCGTTCGTCGCGATCCCGCACGACAAGTCGATCTACGTCTTCCCGCTCGGGCACATCAACGCGATGAACTTCGCGCTGGGCCTGACCCTGGGCGTGGCGCTGTTCACCATCGGCGCGGGCGCCGTCCACTGGGCGCGCACCCTGATGTCCGACGAGGAGGTCGCCGACGAGCGCCACCCGATCGAGGCGTCTCCCGAGGTCCGTGCGAAGGTCCACGCGGACTTCAAGCAGGGCGCCAAGGAGTCGGTGATCGGCCGGCGCAAGCTGATCCGCAACACGATGCTGGGCGCGCTCACCCTGGTGCCGCTCTCCGGTGTCGTCCTGCTGCGCGACCTCGGTCCGCTGCCCGGCACCAAGCTGCGCCACACGCTGTGGTCCAAGGGCAAGCTGCTCGTCAACATGAACACCCACGAGCCGATGCGTCCGTCGGACATCGCGGTCGGTTCGCTCACCTTCGCCATGCCGGAGGGCCTGGACGAGCACGACCACGGCTTCCAGAACGAGATCGCCAAGGCGGCCCTGATGATCATCCGGCTGGAGCCGGAGGCCATCAAGGACAAGCAGGAGCTCGAGTGGTCCCACGAGGGCATCGTGGCGTACTCGAAGATCTGCACCCACGTCGGTTGCCCGATCTCGCTGTACGAGCAGCAGACGCACCACGCTCTGTGCCCCTGCCACCAGTCCACCTTCGACCTCGCCGACGGTGCCCGGGTGATCTTCGGTCCCGCCGGTCACGCCCTGCCGCAGCTGCGCATCGGCGTGAACGACGAGGGCTACCTCGAGGCCCTCAGTGACTTCGCGGAGCCCGTCGGTCCTGCATTCTGGGAGCGCGGATGAGTACTGCAGCCAACGAATCACCCCGCTCTCGCGGGAAGGCCCCGGCCGGCGAACGGGTCGCCGACTGGGCCGACGGCCGGCTCGGGATCTACTCCCTGGCCAAGGCCAACATGCGCAAGATCTTCCCGGACCACTGGTCCTTCATGCTCGGTGAGATCTGCCTCTACAGCTTCATCATCATCATCCTCACGGGTGTGTACCTGACGCTGTTCTTCCACCCGTCGATGAACGAGGTGGAGTACCACGGCTCGTACGTCCCGATGCAGGGACAGCTGATGAGTGAGGCGTACAAGTCGACGCTCGACATCAGCTTCGACGTGCGCGGCGGTCTGCTGATCCGGCAGATCCACCACTGGGCGGCGATCATCTTCCTCGCCGGCATGTTCGTGCACATGATGCGCGTCTTCTTCACCGGCGCGTTCCGCAAGCCGCGTGAGATCAACTGGCTGTTCGGCTTCCTGCTGTTCGTCCTCGGCATGTTCACCGGTTTCACCGGCTACTCGCTCCCGGACGACCTGCTCTCCGGCACCGGTGTGCGCTTCACCCAGGGCGCGATCCTGTCCGTGCCGATCGTCGGCACGTACATCTCGATGTTCCTGTTCGGCGGGGAGTTCCCGGGGACCGACTTCGTCGCCCGGTTCTACTCGATCCACATCCTGCTGCTGCCGGGCATCATGCTCGGTCTCGTGGTCGGCCACCTGATCCTGGTCTTCTACCACAAGCACACGCAGTTCGCGGGTCCGGGCAAGACCAACAAGAACGTCGTCGGCATGCCGCTGCTGCCGGTGTACATGGCGAAGGCGGGAGGCTTCTTCTTCCTGGTCTTCGGTGTCATCGCGGCCATCGCCGGCATCGCCTCGGTCAACCCGATCTGGAACATCGGCCCCTACCGGCCGGACCAGGTGTCCACGGGCGCCCAGCCCGACTGGTACATGGGCTTCGCCGAGGGTCTGGTCCGCGCCATGCCGGGCTGGGAGATCAACTTCTGGGGTCACACACTGGTCCTCGGTGTGTTCGTCCCGCTGGTGATCTTCGGCCTGTTCCTCGCGATCATCGCCCTCTACCCGTTCATCGAGTCGTGGGTGACCGGGGACAAGCGCGAGCACCACATCCTGGACCGGCCGCGCAACGCCCCGACCCGTACGGCCTTCGGCGTCGCCTGGGTCACGGCGTACATGATCATGCTGATCGGTGGTGGCAACGACATCGTCGCCACGCACTTCCACCTGTCGATCAACGCGGTCACCTGGTTCGTGCGCATCGGGTTCTTCGCCGGCCCGGTCGTCGCCTTCGTGATCACCAAGCGGATCTGCCTCGGTCTCCAGCGCCGGGACAAGGAGAAGGTGCTGCACGGCCGCGAGTCCGGCATCATCAAGCGCCTGCCGCACGGTGAGTTCATCGAGGTCCACGAGCCGCTCAGCCAGGAGCAGCTGCACACGCTCACGGCCCACGAGCAGTACAAGCCGGCCGAGATCGGCCCCACGGTCGACGAGAACGGCGTCCAGCGCAAGGTGAAGCGCACGGACAAGCTGCGCGCCAAGCTCAGCAAGTCCTACTACGGCCCGGAGTCGCAGATTCCGAAGCCGACCGTCGAGGAGTACAAGGAGATCACGAGCGGCCACGGCCACCACTGACCCTCCAGCGTCGCCACACCACGGTCGAAGGGCCCCGTCCGTTCCGCGGACGGGGCCCTTCGCCGTGCCCGGGGCTGGATAGGGTGGGAGCACACCTTCTCTGCGTCACGCACACGATTCAGGAGCGGCTCATGAGCGCTTTGACCCCCGCTGGAGGCGACACCGCGGCGGGCCGCTCCTGGCCCGCCCTGCTGAACGGACTGGCGGACGGCCGGGACCTGACCGCCGACGAGACCGCCTGGGCGCTGGACGTGATCATGCGCGGTGAGGCGACCGACGCGCAGATCGCCGGCTTCGCGGTCGGCCTCAGGTTCAAGGGGGAGACCGTCGAGGAGATCTCCGGTCTGGTCCGCACCATGTACGCGCACGCCAACGTGATCGAGGTGCCGGGGCGGACGGTCGACATCGTCGGCACCGGCGGCGACGGCGCGAAGACCGTCAACATCTCCACCATGTCGGCGATCGTGGTGGCCGGCACCGGCGCCAAGGTCGTCAAGCACGGCAACCGGGCCGCCTCCTCGGCGTCGGGGGCCTCCGACGTCCTGGAGAAGCTGGGCGTGAACCTGGAGCTGACGCCGAAACGGGTGGCGGAGGTCGCCGAGGAGGCAGGCATCACCTTCTGCTTCGCCGTGAAGTTCCACCCCGCGCTGCGCCACGTGGCGGCGGCCCGCGGCCAGCTCGGCATCCGCACGGTCTTCAACTTCCTGGGCCCGCTGACCAACCCCGCGGGCGTGAAGTCCCAGGCGATCGGCGTCGCGCACGCCCGGATGGCGCCGATCATCGCCGGTGTCTTCGCCGAACGCGGGCACTCCTCCCTGGTCTTCCGCGGCGACGACGGCCTCGACGAGCTGACCACGACCGCCACCTCACGCGTCTGGGTCGTGCGGGACGGCCGGGTGACCGAGGAGACCTTCGACCCGCGGGACGTCGGCCTCGAACTGGTCCCGGTGGAGGCGCTGCGCGGCGCCGACGCCTCCTACAACGCCGACGTCGCTCGCCGCCTGCTGGCCGGCGAGACCGGTCCCGTGCGAGACGCGGTGCTGCTGAACTCCGCGGCGGCGCTGGTGGCCCTGGAGCCCGGCGACGGCCCGCTCACCGAGCAGATCCGGGCCGGTATGGACCGGGCCGCCGAGTCGATCGACTCGGGCGCCGCCAGGCGGGCCCTGGAGCGCTGGGTGGCGGCGACCCACGCGTAGCCGCCCACCCTTGTGACGTGCGTCCCGCGATCCGGACTCGGGTTGCGGGGCGCCGATCACTTCCCATAAGTTTTCCGACAGGTCATGAGTGACAGTCATGAGGCCCCGGCCGACTGTCCGGCAACCCTCCGTCCGTGGCGGGGTGCCCCGGGTGAAGACCAGGCCGTGGACAGCAAGGTTCACGGCAAGCGCGGACCCCTCGCGAAACCAGGGGTCCTGGGTCGTCCGAGGGAGTCTTCCGTGAACCAGCGAATGCGATAGGGCCGCAGAGCCCCGCCTCCGCATCCCCCTGCTCTTCTCATTCACAGCGTCCTTCTCCGCGCTGGTCCCCACGGGAGTCCTTCCATGTCCGTACCCACCGCTGTCGCCACCCCACTGCCCGTTCTCGGCCGTGATGTCACCGTTCCGCTCGTCACCGGCGGAGAGGTCACCTACGCCGCGCTCGACTACGCCGCCAGCGCGCCCGCGCTGCAGCGGGTCTGGGACGACGTGGCGGCCTACGCCCCCTATTACGGCAGCGTGCACCGCGGGGCCGGTTACCTGTCGCAGCTGTCGACCGACCTGTTCGAGAACGCCCGCAGGACCGTCGCGGAGTTCCTCGGCTGTCGGGACACCGACCAGGTGGTCTTCACCCGGTCCACCACCGACTCCCTCAACCTGCTCGCCGGCGCGCTGCCGGAGGGCTGCCGGGTCTTCGTCTTCGAGACCGAGCACCATGCCTCGCTGCTGCCCTGGAGCGGCGCGGACGTGACCTACCTCGACGCGCCGCGCACCCCCGCGCAGGCCGTCGAGACCCTGGAGCGCGCCCTCGCCGCCCGCGAGCCGTACGGGCCCGCCCTGGTCTGCGTCACCGGCGCCTCCAACGTCACCGGCGAACTGTGGCCGGTGCGGGAACTGGCCGCCGCCGCGCACGCCCACGGCGCCCGGATCGTGCTGGACGCAGCCCAGCTCGCCCCGCACCACCCCGTCTCGGTGGCCGGCCTGGACGTGGACTGGGTCGCCTTCTCCGGGCACAAGCTGTACGCCCCCTTCGGCTCCGGCGTGCTGGCCGGCCGTGCCGACTGGCTGCGCGAGGCCGAGCCGTACCTCGCGGGCGGCGGCGCCAGCCGCAGCGTCTCCCGGCGGGCGGACGGCGGCGTGGACGTCCAGTGGCACGACAGCGCCGCCCGGCACGAGGCCGGCTCGCCCAACGTCATCGGCGCCTACGCGATCGCCTCCGCCTGCAGGGCGCTCACCGAGGCCGGGTTCGACACGCTGGTCGCCCGCGAGGAGTACCTGATCGGGAAGGTGCGGGAGGGGCTCGCCGGGGTGCCCGAGGTGCGGGTCCTCTCCCTCTTCGGTGACGACGCCCCCCGCGTCGGCGTGCTCTCCTTCGTCGTCGACGGCTGGAACAGCTCCCACTTCGCCGCCGCGCTCTCCGCCGAGTACGGCATCGGCGTGCGCGACGGCCTCTTCTGCGCCCACCCGCTGGTGCGCACCCTGCTCGGCAGCGACCCCGAGACGCAGGGCGAGTGCGGGGCCCCCGAGGCGGCGCCCGGCGAGAAGTCCCTCAACGCCATCCGCGTCAGCTTCGGCGCCGGCACCCCGGACGAGCACGTCGAACGGTTCGTGGACGCCGTCAAGGAGCTGGTGCGCGACGGCGCCCGCTGGAACTACCGCACCGAGGACGGCCGTTGCGTGCCCGACACGTCCGCCGCGGACACCGCCGCCGGGACCTCCGCGGTCTGAGCCCGGCCCGGCAGCCGCGAGCCGAGCAGGACCATCCGCAGCGCCCGCTCGGTGGCGTCCGTGAGCAGCTCGGCCGCGCGCACCAGGGCGTCCGCCAACGCCATCGGCGCCGGCATGATGCCGTGGAAGGCGTCCACCCCGGGCACCTCGTGCGCGCCCTCGCCCAGCGTGCCGGCCAGCGCCAGGACGGGACGGCCGTGCAGCTTGGCACGCCGGGCCACCTCGGCCGGGACCTTGCCGCGCGGCGTCTGGTGGTCCAGGGCGCCCTCGGCGGTGAGCACGAGGTCGGCGCGGGCCAGACGGGCGTCCAGGTCGAGGTGGTCGAGGAGGACGTCGAAGCGGGGCAGCAACCGGGCCCCCACGGCGGCCAGACCCGCGCCCAGCCCGCCGGAGGCACCGGTGCCGGGGCCCGTGCGCAGGTCGGCGCCGAACACCCCCAGGTCCCGGGTGAGGACGCGCGCCCAGTTCTCCAGCCCGGACGACAACTCCTCGACCTGCGCGGGCGTCGCCCCCTTCTGCGGGCCGAACACCCGGGCCACGCCCCGCCGGCCGCACAGCACGTTGAAGGGGTTGCAGGCGACCAGCAGCTCGGTGTCCTTCAGCCGGGGGTCCAGGCCGGACGGGTCGATCCGGGCAAGGCGGACCAGCTCCCGACCGCCGCGGGGGAGTTCGAAGCCGTCCGCGTCCAGCAGCCGCGCCCCGAGCGCCTGGAGCGCGCCCGCGCCTCCGTCGGACGTGCCCGAGTCGCCGCAGCCGACCAGGACGCGCCGCACGCCGGTGTCGAGCGCGGCGCGGATCAGCTCGCCGACGCCGTACGTGGTGGTGGCGCCCGGATCGCGCAGGGCGCGAGGGACCAGCGACAGGCCCGCGACGGCCGCCATCTCCACCACCGCCGTGTCCCGGCCGCCGAGCAGCGCGAAATGGGTGCCGACGGGCTCGCCGACCGGGCCGGTGGCGGCCAGCGCGACCAGCCGCCCGCCGGTCGCGGCGGCCAGCGCGCAGGCGGTCCCCTCACCGCCGTCGACGAGCGGGATGCGGTCGATCTCGGCGTCCGGCAGCACCCGGCGGACGCCCGCCGCGATGGCGTCGGCGGCGGCCTGGGCGGACAGGGACTCCTTGAAGCCGCTGGGGGCCACGGCGACCCGGTTGAGCAGGGAGGGAATCGAGGACGTGGAAGACATGTCGGGCTCCTTCAACGAGTCACGGGTACGCCGAGCAGCGGCCAGACGGCGGCGGCGAAGAACAGCACGAGCGCGGCGGTCAGCGGGGCCAGGACGGCGGACAGCCGCAGCAGGTCGCGCGGGGTGTAGGTGGGGGTGCCGGGGATGTCGGAGAAGAGCGTGACGGGCTTGGCGGAGGCCGGGAGCGTGTGGCAGAAGCCGGCCGCGGCGGTGGAGGCGAGCGCGGCGGCGACCGGGTTGACGCCCGCGCCCAGGGCCGCGGCGATCACCAGTGGTACCAGGACCGAGGAGCGGGCCGAGCGGGACTGGAGGACCAGGTGGGCCGCCGTGCTCACCGCGACCACGACCCCGAGGAAGACGGCCGGGGCAACGTCCGCGGGCAGCCCGGACACCAGCCACTTCGCGGCGCCGGAGTCGGCGAGCGCCACACCCATCGCCATGGTCGCCGCCATGAACAGCAGCAGCGACCACGGCACGGTCTTCAGCGCGTCCTTGAGGCGTACGGTGCCCAGCGCGGGGGAGGAGGCGACGACGGCGCCGATCAGCGCCACCACCGCGGGCGGCACATGGTGCAGGGGCTCGCTGCACCACAGCGCCACCACCGTGGCCAGCAGCAGGGCGCAGCGCTTCTCCTCCTGCGTCCAGGGACCGGTGACCGGGTCCTCGGCGTGCCGCTGTATCTCCTCGGCCGTGATGTGCACCGGGCCCTTGCGGTCCGCCCGCCGAGTGGTCGTCAGCAGCACGGCCTCGGCGGCCAGATGGGAGGAGGCCACCGCCAGCGGCAGCCCGAGCAGCAGCCACTGGGTGAAGCCGATCCGGTCACCGGTCGCCTCCCACAGCACCGACACGGTGATCAGGTGCGCGCCCGCGCCGATCAGGGTCGCCACCGCCGACAGCAGGATCACCGTCGGGAACAGCAGCGCCAGCATCACCACCAGCCGCCTGCGGTCCGCGAGGGCCTTGGCGAGGGCGAGGAACACCGGCAGCGCGAGCGCCGCCCGCCCCGACGTGGCCGGCACCGCGAACGCGGTGACGACCAGCGCGGCCGTCGTCAGGTGCACCAACTGCCGTACGCTGCGCGCCCCGCCGACCAGGAAGGCCGCCGCCCGCCCGGCGAGCCCGGTCCGGGCCACCGCCGCCGCCAGCACGAAGGCGCAGATCAGCAGCCACACCGTGTCGTCGCCGAGGGTGCCGAAGAGGGTGTCGCTGCTGATCACACCGGTCGCGGTCAGCGCGAGCCCGGCGCCCAGCGCGATGTACGTGTCGTCGATCGGGGTGCCGATCCAGGCGCAGGTGGCCAGCGCGAACACGGCGAGGGTGAGGCGCGCGTCGCCGCCGAGGGCGGGGAAGTTGCCGGGTACCGCCAGCAGCGCGCACAGGGACAGCGCCACGCAGAGGGCCGCCGCGAGGCGGAGGTTCAACGTCACGTCATCGAGGATTCACGGGGGCGGTGAGTCATCGATGAGCGTCACATGAAGGAAACTTCACCAGGCCGGCAGCCGGTACCCCATCCCGCGCACGGTCTCGACCTGCTGGGCCCCGAGCTTCTTGCGCAGCGCCCGCACGTACACGTCCACGATGTTCGAACCGGGGTCGAAGTCGTAGCCCCACACGTGCGACAGGATCTGCTCGCGGGACAATACCTGGCCCGGATGGCGCAGGAACAGTTCCAGCAGCACGAACTCACGGGCCGTCAGGTCGACGGTCCGCTCCCCGGCGCGGGCCCGGCGGGTGCGCAGATCCAGGCTGAGCGCCCCCGACTTCAGCACCGTCACCTCGGGCGCCCTGGCCGCCGTACGCAGCCTGAGCCGCACCCGGGCGAGCAGCTCCTCGAAGCGGAACGGTTTGGTCATCCAGTCGTCGGCGCCGCCCTCCAGGCCGGCCACCGTGTCCCGTACGGAGTCCCGGGCGGTCAGCACGATCACCGGGGTCGTCACCCGGGACTCGCGCAGCTCCCGCAGGACCGTGAAACCGTCCCGGCCGGGCAGTCCGATGTCCAGGACGACCAGGTCGAAGCCGCCGGTGAGGGCGTACTCGTAGGCGGCGTCGCCGTCGGCGACGGCGGTGGTGGTGAAGCCGTTGGCGCGCAGGCCCTTCTCGACGAAGGAGGCGATGCGCTCCTCGTCCTCGACGATGAGGATGCGGTTCATGGACGTGCCTCTTCCGGAATCAGTCCAGTGTGAGTACGAAGGTGGCGCCGCCGCCCTCGGTGGTGCGCAGGCCGACCCGGCCGCCGTGGCCCTCGGCGATCGCCTTCACGATCGACAGCCCGAGCCCTGCGCCGGTCCCGCGCACCCCGCGCCGGGCCGTGCCGCGCCGGAAGCGCTCGAAGATGACCTCGGCGTCCTGCGCCTGCACCCCGGGACCCGAGTCGGCGACGTACAGCTCGACGCGCGCACCGTCGGCGCGGGAGCCGATGCGGATGGTCTGGCCGGTGGTGGTGTGCTGCACGGCGTTCTGCGCGAGCTGCACCATGGCCTGCGTGATGCGCTGGGGGTCGAGGCGTGCCTCGCGGTCGGCGACCTGGTCCAGCACCCAGTCCCGGTCGCCGAGGGTGCGGGCCTTGACGTAGACGTCGGCGGTGAGTTCGGCGAGCTGCACGGGCTCGGGGGTGACGAAGTCGGGGCGTTCGGTCTTGGCGAGCAGCAGCAGGTCCTCGACGATGCGGCTCATCCGGTCCAGCTCGTCGGTGACCAGGCGGACGGTCTCCTCCCGTTCCGCCGGGTCGTCGCCCATCAGTTCCAGGTGGCCGCGCACGATGGTGATCGGGGTGCGCAGCTCGTGGCCGGCGTCGTCGACGAACCGGCGCTGGGCGGCGAAGGCGCGCTCCAACCGGTCGAGCATGGCGTTGAACGTCTCGGCGAGCGCGGCCACGTCGTCGTGGCCGTGCACCGGGATGCGCCGGGTCAGGTCCTGCTCGGTGAGCTGCGCGGCGGTGGTGCGCACCAGCCGCACCGGCTTGAGGATGCGGCCCGCGACCACCCAGGCGATGCCCGTAGTCATCAGCAGGGCGACGCCCGAGATGGCGAGCAGCACGCGGAACACCTCGTCGGCGCGCTCCTGTTCCCGTCCCGGGTGGAAGGCGACCACGAACGCCGCCGCCGGTTCGCCGCCGTACCGGGCGACGGTGACCTTGGCCCAGCGGACCTCGCCCTCGGGCCGGTGCAGGGTGCCGGTGGAGTCGGGTGAGGCGTAGATGGCGCGCAGGGCGTCACCGTCCTTGTGCAGGGGCAGGGCGACCGGGATCTCGCGCTGCTGGAAGAACTTGGCCGGCCGGTCGCCCGCCTTGCCCACCAGCCCGATCAGTTCTTCGTCCAGGTCGGCGTACTGCCGCTGCAGGAAGACCTTCAGCAGCCGCTCCGGGTCGGTGAACGGCAGGCCGGTCTCCGGGTCGAAGCCCTGCTCCTCGAAGTTGGCGAACTCCCCGGCCTCCTGCGCGAGCAGCCCGTTGATCCGCTGGTCGGTGTCGTGCAGCAGGATCGAGCGGGTGGTCGTGGCCACCGAGGCGAGGGCGACCGCCATCACGAGCAGCAGCCACAGCAGGATGCGGACGCGGGCCGAGATCCGGCGGCGCTCACGGTCAGCCGTCGTCGCCGGGTCCGTCGTCGCCTGATCCGTCGGCGCCCGAGTCGTCCCCGGTTCCCTGGCCTCGGTCGTCGTCATCGTCGTCATCCGCGGGGCTGTCGGTCACCGGCGGCCGGGTCACCACCTGGTCACTGGGCGTCGGCTCGGGCGAGGAGGAGGTGGGCGTCGGGGCGGGGGAGCCGCTCTCCAGCTCCACCTTGGCCGGGACCTTCGGTTCCTGCGGACTGTCGGTGAGGGCGAAGCTCGTCGCGGCGATGCCGAGCGGGATCAGGACGACGGCCGCGAGGGCCGCCATCCGGCGTGAGAAGACCATGCCTTCGATACTGCGCCCCCTACCGGGCACTCACGATGAGCCCGGGATGAAGAACTCTTCATCCTGGACTCGGCACCTCAGTTGTCCAGCCCGATGGCGAACGCCGCCTCCAGGTCGTGCTGCGAGTACGTCCGGAACGCCACGTGGGTGTCCGTGCCCTCCACGCCCGGGATCTTGCTGATCCGGCCGGGGATGACCTCGGCCAGGTCCTCGTGCTGATTCACCCGCACCATCGCGATCAGGTCGTAGGTGCCGGTGACGGAGAAGACCTCGCTGACGTTCTCCAGCGCGGCGATCTGCTCCGCGATCTCGGGGATGCGGTCCACGCTGGTCTTGATGAGGACGATCGCGCTGATCACGGCTGGTTCTCTCCCTCGGGCGCCGCCACTGGAACGCTCTCAACTGTAGTCGTACGCCCGAACCGCGCCCACGCGAAGACGAAGCCCAGCCCGAAGCCCACCAGGTGGGCGAGGTACGCCACCCCCGGCCCGTCGCCCGCCCGGCCCGCCGCCGTCCACTGCAGCCACACCCAGAACGGCAGCACGATCCAGGCCGGGAAGCGCAGCGGCAGGAAGAACAGGAAGGGCAGCAGGCTGGTCACCCGGGCCCGCGGGAACAGGAAGAGGAACGCGCCGAGGACCGCGGAGATCGCCCCGGAGGCGCCGACCAGGGACTGCTGGGAGTGGGCGTTGGCGCCCGCGTAGCCGAGCAGCGCCAGATAGCCGCAGCCGAGGTAGAACAGGGCGAACTGGAGCCGGCCCATCCGTTCCTCGGTCAGCGCGCCGAAGACGTACAGGAAGAGCATGTTGCCCAGCAGGTGCACCCAGCTGCCGTGGACGAACAGCGCCGTGGCGGGGGTGAGCGCGGAGCCGGGGGAGTCCTCGAACAGTTCTGCGGGGATCACGCCCCAGCGCCGGAAGTAGGCGCGCTGCGCGGCGAGCAGTTCCTCGCCGGTGCCGTACACCGGGTTCAGGCCCGCCGCCGGGCTGACCAGGAACAGCAGGCAGCACATGGTGATCAGCGTGTACGTCACGGGCGCGGCCCGGCCCCGGGTGGTGCGGGCCGTGCCGGGCGCCCTGACCGCGGAGACCGTTCTGCGGACCGCCGTGCTCCAGTTGCGGATCATGAACACAGAGCATGACGTAACGGGACGCGACCGCCCAGGTCGCCTCGCCGCCGTGGACACGCGGGCGTCGGGTACCCGCCAGGCCGTAGGGTTACGAGCCACACGCACCGGGGCGGAGCCCGGCGCGTCACCGACACTGGAAGAGAGTGGACAGCCACGATGACGGTTCCCCTGCCGACCGAGACGACGCGGTGGCGCTGCACCCTGTGCGGCAACCTCACCCGCTTCGACGTCACCCGGGCCTCCAAGGTCGTCGAGTACGTGCACCTCGATCTGGCCGGTGAGCCGAAGGTCGAGGAGCGCGAGGTGCTCAGTGAGACCATCGAGTCGGTGCGGTGCCGCTGGTGCAACGCCGTGGACCAGGTGGAACTCGTGGACAGGCCGGGTGCCGACTCCTGATCACGGGAGCGGCTCCCGCATGAGGTGATCCCGCACGGGATCACGCACAGGCATTGGGGTGACGGATGGCGGAGACACAGGGCGGGGGGCCGGGCGACGGCGCCGCCGAGGTGCTCGACCGCCCGCTGCCCGACGGCGTGCGCCGCAGGGTCGTGCAGATCGTCTCCGACGGCTTCGGCGGACTCACCCTCGGCGAACTGCCCCCACAGCTGAGACAGTACGCCCGGTTCGCCCCCAACCGCAGGGCCAAGTTCGCCGGCAACGCCATGGCCGCCGCCGTCGAGACCGACGCCCTGTTCCGCCAGCGCATCGGTGAGAAGTTCCGCGAGGCCCAGCCGGAGCTGGCCGGTGCCCTGGACTCCGGCTCGCCGCCCCCGGCCGCCGACCCGCTCGACGTGGCGGCGGCGGCCTACGTGCTGCGGCCGCACGGCTGGGTGAAGCTGGTGACCGCCGCCGGTGAGGAGGCGCAGCGCGCGGACGCCGAGCGCGCCGACGAGGAGAGCCGCGCGGAGCTGGAGCGGCTGCACGAGGAGCTGGCGCGGGCCCGCGAGCACACCAGGGCCGAGACCGAGCGGCTGCGCGCCGAGCTGGACGCGGCCAAGCGGGAGACCGAGTCGCTCCACCGCAAGCTGCGCTCCGCCCTCAGTGACGTGAAGCGCGGTGAGGCGGCGCTGCGCAAGGTCCAGGCCGAGATCGACGCCGTGCGCGCCGAGGGGCACACCCAGGTGTCCGCCGCCGAGAGCGAGACCCGGCGGCTCAAGGCCCGGCTCGGCGAGGCGGAGGCCGCGCTGGAGGCCACCCGCAGGGCGGCCCGCGAGGGGCGCAGCGTCGAGGACATGCGCGTACGGCTGCTCCTGGACACCCTGCTGGACGCCACCCAGGGGCTGCGCCGCGAGCTGGCCCTGCCGCCGGTGTCCGTGCGGCCCGCCGAGACGGTGGACGCCGTCGAGCCGGGGCGGATGACGCCGAAGGACATCGCCAACCGCGCCCTGTCCGAGCACGACCCCGCCATCCTCGACCAGCTGCTCGCGCTGCCGCAGGCGCACCTCGTCGTCGACGGCTACAACGTCACCAAGACCGGCTATCCGCAGATGCCGCTGGAGAAGCAGCGGCTGCGCCTGCTCGGCCAGCTCTCCCAACTCGCCGCCCAGACCGGGGCGGAGACCACCTGCGTCTTCGACGGGGCCGAACTGGCGGCGCCGGTGCTGCTCGCGCCGCCGCGCGGGGTGCGGGTGCTGTTCTCCAAGCCCGGCGTCACCGCCGACGAGCTGATCCGCCAGCTGGTGCGGGCCGAACCCCCGGGCCGGCCGGTGATCGTGGTCTCCACCGACCGCGAGGTGGCCGACGGGGTCGCGCGCGCCGGCGCACGCCCGGTGGCGTCCGTGGTGCTCCTCAAGCGGCTTTCCTAGCCCCTGCTCCACTTTCGTGCCAACCGTAACGTCGGAGTTGTATGCCCGTATTGACGGAACCGTCACGCAACGTAGCGTCAACATGATGTCACAGCAGGTGAGTTGTGGCAAAGAATGCGGTGAGTGACGGGGTTTTTCGGGTGCAGGATTTGAACTGATCACGAGTGGGTCACTAGGGTCAGCCATCGAACCCTCGAACGGGTGATCCCTCTCAAGAAGGAGCTCGTCTCCGTGGCGTCCCACCGTCGTCCCAAGCAGCCGAGCCGCACGCGCGTGACCGTGCTCACCACCGCTGCCGCCGCCGCTGTCGCTCTCAGCTCCCAGGCCGCCAACGCCGCCCCGAGCGAGAAGCCGAGCAAGGACGAGGTCAAGGCCAAGGTCGACAAGCTCTACCAGGAGGCGGAGCAGGCCACCGAGAAGTACAACGGGGCCAAGGAGAAGCAGGAGAAGCTCCAGAAGGAGATCTCCACCCTCCAGGACAACGTCGCCCGCGGCCAGGAGGAGCTCAACGAGCTGCGCGACGGCCTCGGTTCGATGGCCAGCTCCCAGTACCGCTCCGGCGGGATAGACCCGTCCCTCCAGCTGTTCCTGTCCGCCGACCCGGACGACTACCTGGACAAGGCCTCCACCCTCGACCAGCTCAGCGGTCAGCAGGTGGAGACGCTGAAGAAGGTCCAGGAGAAGCAGCGCGACCTCGCCCAGCAGCGCGCCGAGGCGTCCGAGAAGCTCAAGGACCTCTCCGCCACCCGCACCGAGCTGGGCAAGAAGAAGAAGGAAGTCCAGGGCAAGCTCTCCTCCGCGCAGAAGCTGCTCAACTCGCTCACCGCGCAGGAGAAGGCCGCCCTCCAGGCCGAGGAGCAGCGCGCCACGCGCAGCAGCGAGCGCCAGGTCCTCACCGGCACCTCCACGCCCGCCTCCGGCCGGGCCGCCGCCGCCTTCGCCGCCGCCCAGAGCAAGCTGGGCACGCCCTACGTCTACGGCGCCACCGGACCGTCCTCCTTCGACTGCTCGGGCCTGACCTCCTGGGCCTACGCCCAGGCGGGCGTCGGCATCCCGCGCACCTCCGAGGCGCAGACCGGCGCGGGCACCCGCATCTCCTCGATGAGCGACCTCCAGGTCGGCGACCTGGTCTTCTTCTTCAACGACCTGCACCACGTCGGCCTCTACGCCGGCAACGGCCAGGTGCTGCACGCCCCGCGGACCGGAACGGTCGTCCGCTACGAGTCGATGGGAACCATCGGCGGCCCGTTCATGTTCGGCGTGCGGGTCTGACCGAAGCTCCGCACCTTCCCCCAGCCGCCCTCGCCGTGCCGCCCGTTCGGGCGAATCACGGGATCGCGTTCTGAACCCCGCCCCGCCGGTGACCTGCGTCAGCGGCGGGGTTCGGCGTCGCGCGCCCTTGACGGTCGTTGGTCGGCGCCCCGCCACGGGGTTACTGTCTGCCGCGTTTCCCTGTCCGCCAGCGGAAGGAGTGCGGCTTCCCGTGGGGTCCCATCGCCGCCTTGCACCATCCGGGTTCGACCGCGGCGCCACCGCCGCCGTCGGCCTGTTCTCCGTCGCCGCCGCGCTCCTGGGCGCCGTACCGGCCACGGCCGCCCCGCAGGACGAGCGTCGGGCGGAGGTGGACCGGCTCTACACCGAGGCGGAGCAGGCGACCGAGGCCTACAACAAGGCCGACGCGCGCACCGAGGCGCTGCGCGAGGAGGTCAGCACGGCGCAGGACGCCATCGCCCGCCAGCAGGGGCGGATCAACACCATGCGGGACGCGCTGGGTTCGCTGGCCGGCGCCCAGTACCGCTCCGGCGGCATCGACCCGTCGCTGGCGCTGCTGCTCTCCGCGGACCCGGACGACTACCTGGACAAGGCCTCCGTGCTCGACCGGGTGACCACGCACCAGGCGGGCCGGCTGAAGGAGCTCCAGGAGGCCATGCGCGACCTCGCCCAGGACCGCGCGGAGACCGCCGCCAAGCTCGCCGAACTGGAGAAGGGCCGCAAAGCCGTGGCCGCCCACAAGAAGACGGTGGAGAAGAAGCTCGCCGAGGCCCGCGAGCTGCTCAACTCACTCCCCGACGAGGAGCGCGCCGCCCACGACCGCGGCTCCCGCTCCGGCCGCACCGACCTGACCATCCCCGGCGGCGCCGCCCCCGCCTCCGGCCGCGCGGCAGCCGCCGTCGCCGCCGCCCGCTCCGCCCTCGGCAAGCCGTACGTCTGGGGCGCCAACGGTCCCGGCGGCTTCGACTGCTCCGGACTGACCCAGTGGTCGTACGCCCAGGCGGGCGTCGGCCTGCCGCGCACCTCGCAGGCCCAGTCGGGCGCCGGACAGCGCGTCTCCCTCTCCGAGGCCCGCCCCGGCGACCTCGTCGCCTACCGGGACGACGCCAGCCACATCGGCATGTACGTCGGCAACGGCCAGGTCATCCACGCGCCCTACCCCGGCGCACCCGTCCGGTACGACCCGGTGGGCATGATGCCGGTGTCGTCGGTGACGCGGGTCTGATCCGGCCGGGCAGGGGAAGCCGGCCGTCGGTGCGCGCTCCGGCGTTCGGCGCGGGCGCGTGGCGCCGGTCCCGTCGGTGACCCGCCTCCGCGTCGGCCGCGTACGGTACCCGGTCGGCGGGGGCGGCCCTTCCGGTTCTCCCGCCCGCTGACTCCCGCGGCCCGGCGCCCGTACGATCGGGAAGGTGGCTGGTCGTAGGCGGGTGTCGGGTTCCTCGGTGGTGGTGCTGTGCCTCCTGCTCGTGTCCCTCGTGGCCTGCGGCGGCCGGACCACCGCCGACCCGGTCCGCACCGAGGTGCAGCGGGTGCTGGACCGGCGGGCCGCCGCCGTCCTCGGCCACGACCGGCCCGCGTACGCCCGCACCGGCGCCGCGGACTCCTTCGACAACCTCGCCGCGGTGCCGCTCACCGCGTGGTCGTACCGCGTCACCGACGTGGACCGCACCGGCGACACGGCCACCGCGGACGTCGAGCTGAACTACCGGCTCGACGGCTACGACCGGGGCCCCGTCACCGCCCGGCGCACCGTGCGCCTGGACCGGAGCGGCGAGGACGGCCGGTGGTCCGTCGAGTCCGACCGGCCCGCGGAGAAGTCCGGCCAGCAGCCGTGGGACCAGGGGGCCGTCCGGGTCGTGCGGGGCACCCACAGCCTCGTGCTCGGCGTGGGCCAGTCCACCGAGGCGCTGCGCGGCTTCGCGGACCTGGCCGACCGGGCGGTGCCGGCCGTGTCGGACGCCTGGGACGGCGACTGGGCCCGGCGGGTCGTCGTACTCGTCCCCGAGTCGCTGGAGGCGATGGCGGGCCTGCTCGGCTCACCGGCCTCCTCCTACCGGGGCATCGCCGCGGTCACCACCGGCGAGACCGGCGGCCGGGAGCACGCCCCCGCCGACCGGATCATCGTCAACCCCGACGCGTACGGGCTCCTCGGCACCCTCGGCAAGCAGGTCGTCCTCACCCACGAGACCACCCACGTCGCCACCCGCGCCGACACCACCGCCGCCACCCCGCTGTGGCTCTCCGAGGGCTACGCCGACTGGGCCGGCTACCGCGACAGCGGCCGCACCCCCGCCCAGGCGGCCCCCGAACTGGCCCGCGCGGTGTCCGAGGGCCGGATGCCCGCGGACCTGCCGACCGACGAGGACTTCGGCTTCACCGCCGACGCCGACCGGCTGGCCCGCGCCTACGAGGGCGGCTGGCTGGCCTGCCTGATGATCGCCGACCAGTGGGGCGAGGACCGGCTGGACGCCTTCTACCGCGCCGTCGGCGCGCACGACCGGCGGGCGGGCGCCGTGGAGGACGCGATGAACGAGGTGCTAGGCACAGCGCCCGAGGAGTTCACGGCGCGGTGGCGGGAGTATCTGCGGACGGAACTCGGCTGAGCCGGCCCTTCTGCTCGGCCCGCCCGCGCGACACCGTGTCGCGCCACAGGACGCGGGCCGCGACGAGCGCGGCGGCCACCAGCAGGCCGTTGCGGACGAACAGCAGCCCGACGCCGAGCGGATCGCTCGCCACGACCTCCGCGAAGTACAGCGGGAACTCCAGCACCGTCACCAGGCTCGCCACCAGCACCAGGACGACCGGCAGGCGCATCCGGCTCGCCCGGAAGCACAGGCAGACCGCCGCCAGGCCGATCAGCCACACCATGTACTGCGGGCTTATCACCCGGCTGGTGACCGTGAACATCAGCACCGCCACGAACGCCGCGTCCGCCGCCGTGTGCGCCGCGAACCGCGAGGCCGCCAGCCGCCACAGCAGCAGCCAGCCGAACGCCAGTGCGGTCAGCGCCAGCGCCACCTTGCTCACCGCGCCCACGTACGGGCCCAGGAACTCGACCGAGCCGTAGTTCAGCAGCACCTCGCCGTCCCAGCCGAACTGCCGGGCCACATGGAAGACCAGCGCGCCCAGCGACTCCACCTCGGTGCCCCGGTCACGCTGGAACGTGACGAACGCGAACGCCCCCGGCATCGACACGGCGAACACCACCGCCAGCCCCGCCGCGCTCAGCGCCGCGGCGGCCCAGCGCGCACGCCCGCGCATCCCGAGCAGCACCAGCGCCGGCCACACCTTCAGCATCGCCCCCAGCCCCACCAGGACACCCGCCGCCCGCGGATGCCGGCCCGCGGCCAGCAGCGCCGCCACCGCGACGGCCGTCACCATCACGTCGTAGCGGGCGTACACCGTCGGACCGAGCAGCGGTACGCCCACCACCCACACCCACGCCCCGCGCGGCGAACGCCCGGACCCACGGCCCGCGTGCCGCAGCAGGGCCAGCACGGCCAGGTCGGTGAAGCAGGCCAGGACGAAGAAGGCCGTCGCGTACTCCAGGAAGGGCAGCAGCGCGGGGGAGAGGATCGCGAGGGCCGCGACGGGCGGGTACTGCCAGGTGACGTCGTCCAGAGGAAACGTTCCGGTACGCAGGGTCTCGTACCAGTTCCGGTAGATGACGGACACGTCGCTGGTGACGTCCGGACCCGGGAAGACCCACACCTTCAGCACGAACAGCAGCAGCACCAGCCGCGTGGCACCCCAGGCCGTGAGCAGCAGCCACACCGCGGACCGCCTCGTATCCGTCGTCTCCACGTGCTCCCTGCCCGGTCCCCGGTCCTCCGTGTGCCCTGCCGTGCGGCCATGATGGCCCGGACACCTGTGCGGATGCCACAGTACGCGGGCGGGCCCAGGCCCGCCCGGCGGGTTCGGTAGGGTCGGCGGCGTGCGCAAGACCTTGATCGTGACGAACGACTTCCCGCCCCGGCCGGGCGGCATCCAGGCCTTCCTGCACAACATGGCGCTACGGCTGGACCCCGAGCGGCTCGTCGTCTACGCCTCCACCTGGAAGCGCAGCCGCGAGGGCGTCGAGGCCACCGCCGCCTTCGACGCCGAGCAGCCCTTCACCGTCGTACGCGACCGCACGACGATGCTGCTGCCGACGCCGGGCGCGACCCGTACGGCCGTCCGGCTGCTGCGCGAGCACGGGTGCACGTCGGTGTGGTTCGGTGCGGCGGCGCCCCTCGGCCTGATGGCCCCGGCACTGCGCAAGGCGGGCGCCGAACGCCTCGTCGCCACCACCCACGGCCACGAGGCGGGCTGGGCCCAGCTGCCCGCCGCCCGGCAACTGCTGCGCCGGATCGGCGAGTCCACGGACACGATCACCTACCTCGGCGAGTACACGCGCTCCCGGATCGCGGGCGCCCTCACGCCCGAGGCGGCCGCACGGATGGTGCAGCTGCCGCCCGGCGTGGACGAGAAGACCTTCCACCCCGCCAGCGGCGGCGACGAGGTGCGGGCCCGGCTGGGCCTGACCGACCGCCCGGTCGTCGTCTGCGTCTCGCGACTGGTCCCCCGCAAGGGCCAGGACACCCTGATCCGGTCGATGCCCCGCCTCCTCGCCGCCGAGCCGGACGCCGTCCTGCTGATCGTCGGCGGCGGCCCCTACGAGAAGGACCTGCGCCGCCTCGCCGAGGACACCGGCGTCGCCGCCTCCGTCCACTTCACCGGCGCCGTCCCCTGGTCGGAACTGCCCGCTCACTACGGCGCCGGGGACGTCTTCGCCATGCCCTGCCGCACCCGCCGGAACGGACTCGACGTGGAGGGCCTGGGCATCGTCTACCTGGAGGCCTCCGCGACCGGCCTGCCCGTCGTCGCCGGCGACTCGGGCGGCGCCCCCGACGCCGTCCTCGACGGCGAGACCGGGTGGGTGGTGCGGGGCGGCGACCCCGGCCAGGCCGCCGACCGCATCGTCACGCTCCTGGGCGACCCGGAGCTGCGCCGCAGGATGGGCGAGAGGGGCCGCGCCTGGGTGGAGGAAAAGTGGCGCTGGGACCTGCTGGCAGAGCATCTGAAGGCGTTGCTGTAGCAAGCGGTGTCTGGAGGCAAGGGCGCCGATATGCCGTTGAGGGGCGCGGAGGACTGCGCGAGGAACCAAACGACGAACCCGCACCCGCCCGCGGCGACCAGGGGGCACCCCGGAAGGCGCCCCTACTTCTACTTCGCGTAGATCGCCTCGATCTCGTCCGCGTAGTCCTTGGCCACAACACTCCGCTTGAGCTTCAGCGACGGCGTCAGATGCCCGGAGTCCTCCGTGAACTGCGCCCCCAGCACCCGGAACTTCCGCACCGACTCCGCCTTGGACACCGCCGAGTTCCCGTCGTCGATCGCGTCCTGGATCGCCGCGAGCAGATCCGCGTCCTCCCGCAGCGACACCGCGGTCGAGCCGGCCGGCTTCCCGTGGTCCGCGCACCAGCGGCCGAGGAACTCCTCGTCGATGGTGACCAGCGCGCCCACGAACGGCCGCCCGTCGCCGACGACCATGCACTCCGCGACCAGCGCGTGCGCGCGGATGCGGTCCTCGATCACGGCCGGGGCGACGTTCTTGCCGCCCGCGGTCACGATGATCTCCTTCTTGCGGCCGGTGATCCGCAGGTAGCCGTCCTCGTCGAGGGTGCCGATGTCGCCGGTGTGGAACCAGCCGTCCGCCAGCGCCTCGGCGGTCGCGCCCGGGTTGTTCCAGTACTCCTTGAACAGGTGCTCGCCGTGCAGCAGCACCTCCCCGTCGTCCGCGATGCGCACCACGGAGCCCGGCAGCGGCTGCCCGACCGTGCCGATCTTCTGCCGGTCCCAGGGGTTGAAGGCGGTGGCCGCGCAGGACTCGGTCAGACCGTAGCCCTCCAGCACCGTGAAGCCGATGCCGCGGAAGAAGTGGCCGAGCCGCTCGCCGAGCGGGGCGCCGCCGGAGATGGCGTACTCGCCGCGCCCGCCGAGGACCGTGCGGAGCTTGCCGTAGACCAGCTTGTCGAAGACCTTGTGCTTGATCTTCAGGCCGAGGGACGGGCCGGACGGCGTGTCCAGCGCCTTGCTGTACGCGATCGCCGTGTCCGCGGCCTTGTCGAAGATCTTGCCCTTGCCGTCGGCCTGCGCCTTGGCGCGCGCCGAGTTGTAGACCTTCTCGAAGACGCGCGGCACACCGAGGATCAGCGTCGGCCGGAAGGCGGCCAGTTCGTCGGTGAGGTTCTTGATGTCCGGGACGCAGCCCAGCTTGATCGGCGCGATCATCGGCGCGACCTGCACGAGACGGCCGAAGACGTGGGCGAGCGGGAGGAAGAGGAGGACCGAGCACTCACCGGTGCGGAAGAGCGGACGCAGCCGCTCCACCACGTTCCCGCACTCGGCGAAGAAGCTGCGGTGGGTGAGCACGCAGCCCTTGGGGCGGCCGGTGGTGCCGGAGGTGTAGACGATGGTCGCCGGGTCGTCGGCCTTGGCGATCGAACCGCGCTCCTCGACGGCCTGGTCCGTCACGTCCTGACCCAGGCGCCCCAGCTCCTCCACGGCACCGGCGTCGATCTGCCAGACGTGCTTGAGGGCGGGCAGCCGCTCGCGAACCGACTCGACGGAGGCGGCGTGCCCGGCGGACTCCACGACGCACGCGGTGGCGCCGGAGTCACTGAGGATCCACTGAACCTGCTCGGGCGAGCTGGTCTCGTACACCGGCACGGTGATCGCGCCCGCGCTCCAGATCGCGAAGTCCAGTAGCGTCCACTCGTAGCGCGTACGGGACATCAGCCCGACCCGGTCGCCCGGCTGCACGCCGGACGCGATGAGGCCCTTGGCGGCGGACTGAACCTCGGCGAGGAACTCCCGTGCGGTCACGTCCTGCCAGGCGCCGCCCACCTTGCGGGCGATGACGGCGACATCCGGGTGCTGCGCGGCGTTTCGGCGGACGATGTCGGTCAGGTTTCCGTCCGAAGGGACCTCGTACAAAGCCGGAAGGCTGAACTCGCGCAAGACTGCTGCTCCTCATAGGGCGCCGGCGCCACGACACTGTGTGATGCGACGGTGCGGTCCAAGGCTCGGGCAAGCGCTCGGGACAACTCATGCGGAATTCACATGTTGAAATCCAGAGCACGACTGGACTGCCCGGACGTTACCCGCCGGTATGGCCTCTCCGACAGGGGGTCCCCGCGAGATGTTCGCTGCGTCACACGGAAGGGGTTTCCTTCGCGCACAGTAGTCGACACACCGACCGACCAGCCAGTAACCGCAGGTCCGACCGCCACTGTTCACAAGAGGCACGCGCTGCTTACGCTTGATCGTCATGGCACCCACACCGCCCGGTAACACCAGGACGCGCGTCCACGTGGTCAGCGACGTCCATGGCAACGCCCGCGACCTGGCCAGGGCCGGCGACGGCGCCGACGCCCTGATCTGCCTCGGCGACCTCGTCCTCTTCCTCGACTACGCCGACCACTCGCGCGGCATCTTCCCCGACCTCTTCGGCGTCGCGAACGCCGACCGCATCGTCGAGCTGCGCACCGCCCGCCGCTTCGCCGAGGCACGGGAGTTCGGGGCGCGGCTGTGGGCCGGCGTCGGCGGGGACCGGGCGGCGCTGATCGAGGCGGCGGTGCGCCGGCAGTACGCCGAGATGTTCGCCGCGTTCCCCACGCCGACGTACGCCACCTACGGCAACGTCGACATGCCGGACCTGTGGCCCGAGTACGCCGGGCCCGGCACCACCGTGCTCGACGGGGGACGGGTGGAGATCGGCGGCCGGGTCTTCGGCTTCGTCGGCGGCGGACTGCGCACCCCGATGCGGACGCCGTACGAGATCAGCGACGAGGAGTACGCCGCCAAGATAGAGGCCGTGGGCGAGGTGGACGTGCTGTGCACGCACATCCCGCCGGAGGTGCCGGAGCTGGTCTACGACACGGTCGCGCGGCGCTTCGAGAGGGGCAGCCGCGCGCTGCTGGAGGCGATCCGCCGCACCCGGCCCCGGTACGCCCTCTTCGGCCACGTGCACCAGCCGCTGGTGCGGCGCATGCGCATCGGGGCGACCGAGTGCGTGAACGTGGGGCACTTCGCTTCGACGGGGAGGCCGTGGGCGCTGGCGTGGTGAGGGTGCGTGACCAGCGGTGCGCGGGCAGGTGGTGACAACCGCGCCGTCCGTGCGCGATAGCCTTCACGCGGCACACACGTGCGCGCCACGGGCGCACGGACGACCTCAGTAGCGGCCCGCATCCGACAGGAGCCACGGCGATGGCGGAACACACCAGCTCGAGCATCACCATCGAGGCGGCACCGGCCGACGTCATGTCGGTGATCGCCGACTTCGCCCGCTACCCGGACTGGACCGGCGAGGTGAAGGAGGCCGAGGTGCTGGCCTCCGACGCGCAGGGCCGTGCCGAGCAGGTCCGGCTCGTCATGGACGCCGGGGCGATCAAGGACGACCAGACCCTCGCCTACACCTGGACCGGTGAGCACGAGGTCTCCTGGACCCTGGTCAAGTCCCAGATGCTGCGCTCCCTCGACGGCTCCTACCTGCTCAAGCCGGCGGGCACGGGCACGGAGGTCACCTACCGCCTGACGGTCGACGTCAAGATCCCGATGCTCGGAATGATCAAGCGCAAGGCGGAGAAGGTCATCATCGACCGGGCGCTGGCGGGGCTGAAGAAGCGAGTGGAGTCGAAGTAGCCGAGCCGCGGGCAGTCGTGCCTCCCCCAGTGCCTGAACCGCCTGGGAGGTACCCCGCAGCGCCGGGCCGCGCACCCACCCGGCCCGCGCTCCCGCCGCCGGTCAACGAGCCCGACCGGCGCAGCCCCCAGGTACCGTTCACCCCCATGCGCACCATCCTGATCACCGGCCCCGGCGGCAGTGGCCGTACCACCGTCGCCGCGGCCACCGCGCTCGCCGCCGCCCGCCAGGGCACCCGCACGCTCCTGCTCGGCGCCGACCGCGACGACACCCTGGGCGCCGCGCTCGGGGTGCGCACCGGCCCGGAACCGGTCACCGTCGAACCCGGCCTCACCGTCCGCCGACCCGACCCGGCCCAGGGCTTCCGCGACGGCCTCGCCGCCCTCCAGGACCGCGCCGCCTCCGCCCTCGACCTGCTCGGCGCCTCCCGCCTCGACCCCGAAGAGCTGACCCCCCTGCCCGGCGCCGACGAACTCGCCCTGCTGCGCGCCCTGCGTGACGCCGCCCTGGCCGAGGCCCACGACCTCCTCGTCGTCGACCTCCCGCCCGCGCCCCGCGCCCTCGCCCTGCTCGCCCTCCCCGAGGAACTGCGCCGCTACCTGCGCCGTCTGCTCCCGCCCGAGCGGCAGGCCGCCCGCGCCCTGCGCCCCGTCCTCGGCCGGCTGGCCGGCGTGCCCATGCCCGCCGAGGCGCTGTACGAGGCCGCCGCCCGCTGGGACCTGGAACTCGCCGCCGCCGAGGCCGTCGTCGCCGACCGCAACACCGTCGTGCGGCTGGTCGCCGAGCCCGGCCCCGCCGGTGCCGACGCCCTGCGCACCGCCACGCTGGGCCTCGCCCTGCGCGGCCTGCGCACCGACCTGCTCGTCGCCAACCGGGCCCTGCCCGAGGAGGAGGTGCCGGCCGGCAGCTGGCTCGCCGGCCCCCTCGCCCAGCAGCGCAAGACACTGGCGGAGTGGCAGGGCGCGTACGACGTCCGCGCCGTCGCCCATCTGGGACGCGACCCGCGCGGCACGGACGACCTCGCCGCGCTCGACGCCCCCGCCGTCAACGAGGACGCCTCCCCGGTCGAGTGGCCCGTCACCGACCGGCTGGCCGACGACGGCGTCCTCGTCTGGCACATCCCGCTGCCCGGCGCC
This sequence comes from Streptomyces sp. NPDC058796, assembly GCF_042745235.1. Lineage (NCBI taxonomy): Bacteria > Bacillati > Actinomycetota > Actinomycetes > Kitasatosporales > Streptomycetaceae > Streptomyces > Streptomyces sp. NPDC058796. Next base: position 188,145 of record NZ_JBHYOP010000001.1, on the reverse strand, counting down.
GTACGCGACGAGCTCGACCTGGTCCGGCGCGGCGACGAACTGGTCGTCACCGCCGGACCGTTCCGCCGGATCGTCCCGCTGCCGTCGGCACTGCGCCGCTGCGGCGTCGACGGGGCCGCCCTGCGGGAGGGCGCCCTCGCCGTCCGGTTCGCGCCGGACCCGCGGCTGTGGCCGCAGGGACGCTGATCCGCCTGGCCCGTTCGGGTAACGTCGTAAGGACGAACCGTAGTCAGGAGTCCGTCATGAGCGAAGAGCTCCCCCCGTCCGAGGCCGCCCGCCCCGACGAGGCCGACACGGTCGACGAGGTGCGGGCCACCGACGCCGACGCCTGGGCGACGGCGTGCGCCGAGGACCTGGAGGCGGAGAAGGCCCGCCGCCGCGCCGAGTACGGCCCGCCCTCCGGCTCGGCCGCCGAGGAACTGCGCCGGCTCGTCGACACCGTCGCCGACAAGTTGTCCGGCCTCCAGAATCCCCTGCTCGGCCAGGTCGCCGGCCCCGCCGCCCAGCAGGTGGTCCGGCAGGTCGTCCAGCAGGCCAAGGCAGCCGTCGAACCGGTCATCGAGCGCAACCCGGACGTCTTCGACCACCTCGCCGCCGCCGGTGGTGAACTCCTCGCCGCCTACCGCTCCGCCGTCCAGAACCAGGAGCGCCGCTGGACCACCCGGGACACCGCGTCGAAGGACCCGATCGACCCCCGCGACCAGGACGGACGCCGCGAGGACGGCCGGGACGACGGCGGCGAGGGCACCGGCCCGGGGCAGCGCATCGACCTGGACTGAGCCCTGCCTCGGGTACGGTTGGCCGTAGCGGGGCTCGACCGAACTGAGGGATTCATGGGACTCACCATCGGCGTCGACATCGGCGGCACGAAGATCGCGGCCGGCGTGGTCGACGAGGAAGGCAACATCCTCTCGACCCACAAGGTGCCGACCCCCACCACACCCGAGGCCATCGTGGACGCCATCGCCTCGGCGGTGGAGGGCGCGCGCGTGGGGCACGAGATCGTCGGCGTGGGCATCGGAGCCGCCGGATACGTCAACCGCCAGCGCTCCACGGTCTACTTCGCGCCCAACATCGACTGGCGCCAGGAGCCGCTGAAGGAGAAGGTCGAGGCCCGCGTCGGCCTCCCGGTCGTCGTGGAGAACGACGCCAACGCCGCGGCCTGGGGCGAGTACAAGTTCGGCGGCGGCAAGGGCCACCGCAACGTCATCTGCATCACCCTCGGCACCGGCCTCGGCGGCGGCATCATCATCGGCAACAAGCTGCGCCGCGGCCACTTCGGCGTGGCCGCCGAGTTCGGCCACATCCGCATGGTGCCGGACGGCCTGCTGTGCGGCTGCGGCTCGCAGGGCTGCTGGGAGCAGTACGCGTCGGGCCGGGCACTGGTGAGGTACGCCAAGCAGCGCGCCAACGCCACCCCGGAGCGCGCCGAGGTGCTGCTCGCGCTCGGCGACGGCACCCCCGACGGCATCGAGGGCAAGCACATCTCCGTCGCCGCCCGCCAGGGCTGCCCGGTCGCCGTCGACTCCTACCGCGAGCTGGCCCGCTGGGCCGGCGCCGGACTCGCCGACCTGGCCTCGCTCTTCGACCCGTCCGCCTTCATCGTCGGCGGCGGCCTCTCCGACGAGGGCGACCTGGTCCTCGACCCGATCCGCAAGTCCTACAAGCGGTGGCTGGTCGGCGGCAACTGGCGCCCGGTCGCCGACGTCATCGCCGCCCAGCTCGGCAACAAGGCCGGCCTCGTCGGCGCCGCAGACCTGGCCCGGGAGCCCGACCCGATCATGTGACGATCACTTCCCGGTACCGGGGACTGCGCCGACCCAAGGGGCGCGGGGAACTGCGCGACGAGCCACGCACCACCGGCAGTCGCCCACGCTCCCCGCGCCCCGAGGTGTCAGGCGCCCAAGCACCCGGTCCCGTAAATTGACCACATGGCAACGTCCCTCCAGCCGCTCCCCAACTCCCGCACCGAACCCGACGGTTCCGCCGTCATCCGGGTCCTCAGCTACAACATCCGCTCGATGCAGGACGACACCGACGCCCTCGCCCGCGTCATCGCCGCCTGCGCCCCCGACCTCGTCCTCCTCCAGGAAGCCCCCCGCTTCTTCCGCTGGCGCAAGAAGCTCACCCGCCTCGCCCGCGCCGCGGACCTGGTGCTCCTCTCCGGCGGCGCTCCCGCCGCCGGCCCCGCGCTGCTGTGCTCCCTGCGCGCCACCGTCGAGCGCACCGAGGACGTGCTGCTCCCGCTCACCCCCGGCCGGCACCGCCGCGGCCTCGCCACCGCCGTCGTCCGGATCGGCGGGGCCCGCCTCGGCGTCCTGAGCTGCCACCTCTCCCTGGAGGCGGAAGAGCGGTACGAGCAGGCCGGCCTGCTCCTCGGCCAACTGGCCGGCATGGGCGTGACCCACGCCGTGGCGGGCGGGGACCTCAACGAGCGCCCCGGTGGCCGCACCTTCCGGCGGCTCGGCGACGGGCTGCGGGACTGCTGGACGGCCGCGCCCTGGGGCGGCGAGTACACCTTCTCCGCCACCGGCCCCGACCGGCGCATCGACGCGGTCTTCGTCACGGAGGGTGTCGAGGTGCTGGGCTGCGGAGTGCCGCTGGGCCTGCCCGGGGTCGCCGAGCACGACCTGAGGGCGGCCACGGACCACCTCCCGGTCCTGACCGCCCTCCGCGTACCGGCGTCCGAGGCCTGATCCCGTACCCGCGCCCCGCCGTGCCTCCTGCCGGCGAGGCCCTAGACCACCGCGCCCCGCCCCGGATCGTCGTCGTCCTCGTCCCCCGTGCGCATCCGCGTCACCAGCGTGGCGAAGCCGCCGAGGAAGCCGCCGACGCTCACCGTCGTCAGCCACCAGGTCATGTCCCAGCCCAGCACCACCGCCAGCAGGAGCAGCACCGGCCCGCCGAGCACACCCAGCCAGGCGAACTTCGCGGTGGTGTCGCCCTCGGGCAGCGGCGGCGGCTCCGGCGGTACGAAGTGGCCCTCGTCGTCCTCGCCGAGATCCTCGTCCGAGGGCTCGGCCAGGCTGTGGTCGCGCGGGCCGGCCACTCCGGGGGCGAAGGCGACGGAGCTGCCCAGCGGCCGGGCCGAGGCGGGCTGGTCCGGCGTGGTCCGGTCGGCCTCGGGCCGGTCGTCGTTGGTCTCGGCCTCCAGCAGCGCCAGGTCCTCCACCGACTTGAACGGCTTCGCGCCCGGCGGGTCCGGCGGCTCGTCCCCGTACCCGGCGACGATCGCGGCCCAGGCGGCGTCCTCGTCCAGGGGCACGGCCGCGTCCGCGGGAGTGCGCTCGGCCGCGCGCTCCCGCCCCTCCTCGTGCCCCGGCGTCCGCTCCAGGTCCCGGTCCTCGCGCTCGCCGTGCTCCTCGCGGTCCGCGCGGCCGGACTCGTGCTCAGCCACCTGTGGTCGTCCCTTCCTTGCCGAGACCGGACTCCGGCTCCCCGACGGAACCGGGCGCGTGCCGGCCGATGAACGCGATGCTCTGGGCGAAGATCCGGTCCGCGTCATGGTCCAACGTCGCCACGTGGTAGCTCTGTTCCAGCAGGACCTCCGTCACGTCCGTCGACGAGACCCTGCCGAGGATGCGGGCCGAGTCGGCCGGCGGCACCACGTGGTCCTGCGGACTGCGCAGCAGCAGCAGCGGCTGCGTCACCTGCGGCAGGTCCCGGTCGGCCAGCCGGAAGAACGCGCGCAGCGAGTGCGCCGCGTGCAGCGGCACCCTGTCGTACCCCAGCTCGGTGCTGAGCGGCTTGGCGATGTCGCTGGCGATGCCCTTCGTCGCGGGCACGAGGTGACGCAGGACCGGCAGGGCGTGCTGGGCCACGCCGTGCATCCGGTTCGCCGGGTTGACGACCATGACGCCCGACACCGCGTCCCCGTGCCTGGCGGCGAGCCGCAGCGCCAGCGCGCCGCCCATGGACAGGCCGGCCACGAAGACGCGCGCGCAGCGCTCCCGCAGGGCACGCAGCTCGCGGTCCACCTCCGCGTACCAGTCCTGCCAGCCGGTGACCTGCATGTCCTGCCAGCGGGTGCCGTGCCCGGGCAGCAGCGGCAGCGCGACGGTCAGACCGCGCCCGGCGAGGTGGCGGGCCCAGGGGCGCAGGGACTGCGGGGAACCGGTGAAGCCGTGACAGAGGAGGACGCCGGTCTCCCCGCCCTCATGGCGGAACGGCTCGGCTCCGGGCAGGACCGGCACGTCTCGGTCTCCTGTCGTCAAGGGGCCGGCACAGCCGGACCGTCGTACTGCGATGGACGCGTGTGCGGTACTCGCGGGTACTTCACCGTACGCGACCGCACTGACACCGACCAGGGCCGTCGGGGCCATTGACGGTTCCCCGGGTTAAGGTCTGAGCCACAGACACAGGAGGCACTCGGTTGTTGTACGGCGCGATGAAGGTCACCGTCGGGGGTTCGCTGAAGCTCGCCTTCCGGCCCTGGGTGGAAGGCCTGGAGCACATCCCGGCCGACGGCCCCGCCATTCTGGCGAGCAACCACCTGTCGTTCTCCGACTCGTTCTTCCTGCCCGCGGTCCTCGACCGCAAGGTGACCTTCATCGCCAAGGCCGAGTACTTCAACACGCCCGGGGTCAAGGGGCGGCTCACCGCGGCCTTCTTCAAGGGCGTCGGCCAGCTCCCGGTGGACCGCTCCGGCGCGCGCGGCGCGGGCGAGGCGGCCATCAAGAGCGGCATAGAGGTCCTGGAGCGCGGTGAGCTGTTCGGCATCTATCCGGAGGGCACGCGTTCCCCGGACGGCCGGCTCTACCGCGGCAAGCCCGGCGGCCTCGCGCGCGTGGCGCTCGCCACCGGCGCGCCCGTCATCCCGGTCGCCATGATCGGCACCGAGAAGATCCAGCCGCCCGGCCAGGTGATGCCGAAGCTGATGCGGCCCGGCATCCGCATCGGCGAGCCCCTGGACTTCACCCGCTACCAGGGCATGGAGCACGACCGCTTCGTGCTCCGCGCGGTGACCGACGAGGTCATGTACGAGATCATGAAGCTCTCCGGCCAGGAGTACGTCGACATGTACGCGACCGCCATGAAGCGGCAGATCGCGGAGGCGGCGAAGGCCGAGAAGGAGGCGGGCAAGGCGGCGAAGGCCGCGCTCGCCCAGGCGGAGAAGGAGCAGGCCGCCAAGGAGAAGGCGGCGGCCGAGCAGGACCGGGCCGAAGACCGGTAGCGGCCGGAGACCGGCCGGCGAGAGGCGGTCCGAAGGACGTACGTACGGGCCGGGGACGGGGGGACATGGCCAGGCGCGAGAGAGTCATGAGGATGTCGGTCGAGCAGCCGCTGTGGCGCGCGCTCGCCGGCTACCGCGTGCTCACCATGCTGTACGCGATCGGGTTCTTCGCCACCGCCCACTCCGGCTTCGTCCGCCCCTGGCTCGCCGTGGCCTACTACGCCGTCCTCTTCGTCTGGACCCTGGCCACCCTGCCCAAGGTCTCCGGCGCGGCGAGCTGCACCAAGCGGTTCCTCGCCGCCGACCTCACCATCGCGCTCACCGGCATCCTGATCACCCCGCTCGCCGACGCGCCCGAGCGGGTCGCGGACGGCGGCCCGACCCTGCCGTCGATATGGACCGCCGGTTCCGTCCTGGCCTTCGCCATCAAGGGCGGCTGGCGCTGGGCGGCCGTCGCCTCCACCCTCGTCGCCGTCGCCAACCTGGTCGAACGCGGCTCCCCGGCCCGCGACACGGTCCACAATGTCATCCTGGTCTGGGTCGCCTCCATCGCCATCGGCTACGTCGTCGAGGTCGCCCGCGCCTCCGAGCGCACCCTCGCCCGCGCCCTGGAGATCGAGGCGGCGACCAGGGAGCGGGAGCGGCTCGCCCGGGACATCCACGACAGCGTGCTCCAGGTGCTCGCCATGGTGCAGCGGCGCGGCGCCGTGATCGGCGGCGAGGCCGCCGAGCTGGGCCGGCTGGCCGGCGAGCAGGAGGTAGCCCTGCGCACCCTGGTCTCCGGCGGCCTGGTGCCCGTCTCCCGCCTGTCGGAGGACGCCGCCGAGGGAGCGCTCGTCCGCGCGGTGGACGAACCGGAGTCGACGGACCCCGACGGCCCCGTCGACCTGCGCGCACTGCTCGCCCCGTACGCCGGCTCCCTGGTGAACCTCGCCGAGCCGGGCGCCCCGGTGCTGCTGGCGCCGCCCGCGGCGCGGGAGCTGGCGGCCGCGGTGGGGGCCGCCCTGGACAACGTGCGCAAGCACGTCGGAGCGGACGCGCGCGCGTGGATCCTCGTCGAGGACGAACCCGACGAGGTGATCGTCACCGTCCGCGACGAGGGCCCCGGCATCCCCGAAGGACGGCTCGCCGAGGCCGAGGGCGAGGGCCGGCTCGGCGTGGCCCTGTCGATCCGGGGCCGGCTGCGCGACCTCGGCGGCACGGCCGAACTGATCTCGGTGCCCGGGCAGGGCACGGAGGTCGAACTGAGGACACCGAAGGAATCCGGCGGCACCGCCGCTCGGGGGAAGGCGGCCGACCGTGAGTGAACGACAGGACCCGATCAAGGTCATGGTGGTCGACGACCACCCCATGTGGCGCGACGCCGTCGCCCGGGACCTCGCCGAGTCCGGCTTCGACGTGGTCGCCACCGCCGGCGACGGCGACCAGGCCGTGCGCCGCGCCCGCGCCGCCGCCCCCGACGTCCTGGTGCTCGACCTCAATCTGCCCGGCAAGCCCGGCGTCCAGGTCTGCAAGGAAGTCGTCGGCGCCGACCCGAAGCTGCGCGTCCTCGTGCTCTCCGCCAGCGGGGAGCACGCCGACGTGCTGGAGGCCGTGAAGTCCGGCGCGACCGGTTACCTGCTGAAGTCGGCCTCCACGGAGGAGCTGCAGGACGCGGTGCGCCGCACGGCCGCCGGCGACCCGGTGTTCACCCCCGGGCTGGCCGGACTGGTCCTCGGCGAGTACCGCCGCCTCGCCTCCGAGCCGGCGCCGGCGGCGGAGACCGGCGACCCCGCGGCGCCCCGGCTCACCGACCGCGAGACCGAGGTGCTGCGCCTGGTCGCCAAGGGCCTGAGCTACAAGCAGATCGCCGAACGCCTCGTCATCTCCCACCGCACCGTGCAGAACCACGTCCAGAACACCCTCGGCAAGCTCCAGCTGCACAACAGGGTGGAACTGGTGCGGTACGCGATAGAACGGGGTCTGGACGACGCGTGACCCCGCGCGGGACAGTGGCGGTGGCCTGAACCACCCGCTGTGGCAAGGGAGTTCGCGATGAAGGTCGGAGTACTGACCGGAGGCGGTGACTGCCCCGGGCTCAACGCCGTCATCCGGGCCGTCGTCCGCAAGGGCGTACAGGAGTACGGCTACGGGTTCGTCGGCTTGCGGGACGGCTGGCGCGGGCCCCTGGAGGGCGACACCGTCCGCCTCGACATCCCGGCCGTCCGCGGCATCCTGCCCCGTGGCGGCACTGTGCTCGGCTCCTCGCGCACCAACCCGCTCCAGCACGAGCACGGCATCCGCCGCATCAAGGAGAACCTCGCCGAGCTCGGCGTCGAGGCGCTCATCACCATCGGCGGCGAAGACACCCTCGGCGTCGCCACCCGCCTCGCCGACGAGTACGGCGTGCCCTGCGTCGGCGTACCCAAGACCATCGACAACGACCTGTCCGCCACCGACTACACCTTCGGCTTCGACACGGCCGTCGGCATCGCCACCGAGGCCATCGACCGGCTGCACACCACCGCCGAGTCCCACATGCGGGTGCTGGTCGTGGAGGTCATGGGCCGGCATGCCGGCTGGATCGCGCTGCACTCCGGGCTGGCCGGCGGTGCCAACGTCATCCTCATCCCCGAGCAGCGCTTCGACACCGAGCAGGTGTGCGCCTGGGTGACCTCCCGGTTCCGGGCGTCGTACGCGCCGATCGTGGTCGTCGCCGAGGGGGCGGTGCCGAAGGACGGCGACATGGTGCTCAAGGACGAGACGCTGGACTCCTACGGGCACGTCCGGCTGTCCGGCGTGGGGGAGTGGCTGGCGAAGGAGATCGAGAAGCGCACCGGCAAGGAGGCCCGGACGACGGTCCTCGGCCATGTCCAGCGCGGCGGCACCCCCAGCGCCTTCGACCGCTGGCTCGCCACCCGGTTCGGGCTGCACGCCATCGACTGCGTCCGCGACGGCGACTTCGGCAAGATGGTCGCCCTGCGCGGCACGGACATCGTCCGCGTCCCGATCGCCGACGCCACGGCCCGGCTGAAGACGGTCGACCCGGCGCTGTACGAGGAGGCCGGCGTCTTCTTCGGCTGACCGCTGACCGCTGACCGCTGTCCGCTGACCGGCGGCCGCGCGCTCCGCGCCGTATATTCGGCCCGGAGCCCAGCAGAACGGGAGCGGTCATGGAGATCCTGGCCTTCGGCGTCCAGGCCGACGAGCGGCCCCTGATCGAGCGGGCCTTCCACGGCCACGACGAGATCCGCTGCCTGGACGTCTTCCTCAACGAGGACACCGCCCCCATCGCGGCCGGCCACGAGATCGTCTCCACGTCCGTCAACGCCGACCTCGGCGCGGCCGTCCTGGAGATCCTCGCGGCCGGCGGCACCCGGATGGTGGCCCAGCGTTCCACGGGCTTCAACAACATCGACCTCGACACGGCCGAGCGGCTCGGCATGACCGTCGCCCGGGTGTCGTACTACTCGCCGTACTCGGTCGCCGAGTTCGCCTGGACGCTCGCCATGGCCGTCAACCGCCGGATCGTGCGCGCCTCCACCCGTACCCGCGACTTCGACTTCCGCCTGGACGGACTGATGGGCCGGGACATGCAGGGCCGCACCGCCGGCGTCATCGGCACCGGCAAGATCGGCGCGGCCTTCGCCCGCATCGCCCACGGCTTCGGCATGCGGCTGCTGGGCTGGGACGTCGCCGAGAACCCCGCCTGCATGGAGCTGGGCATGCGCTACGTCCCGAAGGACGAGCTGCTCGCCCGCTCCGACCTGGTCACCCTGCACGTCCCCCTGATGCCCGAGACCAGGCACCTGATCGACGCGCCCGCCCTGAAGTCGATGCGGGACGACGCGATCCTGGTCAACTCCAGCCGCGGCGGCCTCATCGACACCGCCGCCCTGGTCACCGAGCTGCGCGCGGGCCGTTTCACGGGCGTGGGCCTGGACGTGTACGAGGCGGAGGCGGGCCTGTTCTTCCTCGACAAGTCCCTGGAGGCCATCGCCGACGACACCCTGGCCCGCCTCGTCACCTTCCCGAACGTCCTGGTCACCTCGCACCAGGCGTACTACACCGAGGACGCCGTCGGCCAGATCGTCGACGCCACGGCGAAGAACGTCCTCGACTACCTGGAGGGCCGCCGCTCGGAGAACGTGCTCGTGCCCCGCAGCTGACCGACCAGCTCCCGCACGATCGCGGCGCCGTTCAGCGTCAGCACGGACTCGGGGTGGAACTGCACCCCGGCGAAACCCTCGCCGCGCAGCGCGTGCACCTCGCCGCCCGCCGAGCGGCTCACCTCGACGCCGTGCGCTGCCAGCTCGGCGGCCGCCTCGTCGTCGCAGCGCGCCGTGAAGCTGTTGTAGAAGCCGACGGTCTCGCGCCGCCCGAACAGGTCGATCTCCGTCTGCGCCCCCTGGTGGGGCACCTCCTTGCGTACGACGTCCAGTCCCAGCTCCGCCGCGATCAGCTCGTGCCCGAGGCAGACCCCGAGGACGCCGTCCCGGTTCTCCCGGATCACGTCGGCGGTCAGCGCGCGCAGGAAACGCATCCTGGGGTCGGCGGGGTCGGAAGGATCACCGGGACCGGGACCCAGCACCACCGGGCCCTCGTGGCCGAGGACCGCCTCGCGCAGCCCCTCCTCGTCGTACCGGCGCACGCTCACCGCGAGCCCCGACGAGCGCAGTACGTGCGCGAGCATCGCCGTGAAGGTGTCCTCCCCGTCGACGACCAGGGCGTGCCCGGCGAGCGCGCCGGACGGCTCCTGCATCCGCAGCCAGAACGGCGCCAGCGAGGCCCGGCGTCCGTCCAGCGCCGCCCGCACCCGGGGGTCGTCCGCCAGCTTCGGCCGCCCGGCCTCCGCACGCGGCCGGGACGGCCCTGCGCCGAGCGCCGCCAGCACCCCGGCGGCCTTGGCGTGGGTCTCGGCCACCTCGCCCGCCGGGTTCGAACCCCGCACCAGCGTGGCGCCGACCGGCACCCGCAGCCGCCCGCCCGCGTCGATGTCGGCGGTACGGATCAGGATGGGGGAGTCGAGGGTCTGGGCGCCGCCCGCGTCCCGCCCCAGCAGCGCCAGCGCCCCCGCGTAGTAGCCGCGCCCGCCGGTCTCGTGCCGCTCGATGACCCGGCAGGCGTTCTGCACCGGCGACCCGGTGACCGTCGCCGCGAACATGGTCTCCCTCAGCACCTCCCGAACGTCCAGCGAGGACTTGCCGCGCAGTTCGTACTCGGTGTGCGCGAGGTGCGCCATCTCCTTCAGCCGGGGCCCGACGACCACGCCGCCCATGTCGCCGACGGTGCACATCATCTTGAGCTCCTCGTCGACCACCATCGACAGCTCCTCGATCTCCTTGCCGTCGGCGAGGAAACCCAGCAGGTGCTCCGGGGTCGGCCCCTCGGCGGGATAGCGGTACGTCCCGCTGATCGGGTTCATGACGACCGTGCCCCCGGACATCCGCACGTGCACCTCGGGGCTGGCCCCGACCAGCGTCCGGTCCCCGGTGTGCACGACGAACGTCCAGTACGCGCCCCGCTCGCCCTCCAGCAGCCGTCGGAACAGCGCCAGCGCGTCGGCCCGCCCGAACCCGGGGACCACGCCCTCGTACGTCCGCCGGATCACGAAGTTGGCGCCCTCGCCGGCCCCGATCTCCTCGTCCAGCACCCGCCCGACGATCTCCGCGTACTCCTCGTCGCCGACGTCGAAGCCACCGCCCTCGACGCGGACGTCGTGCGCGGGCAGGGCGGCGAGGACGTCGGCGAGCGGCACGTCGTACCGCTCCTCGGGGGTCAGCACCAGCAGCGGCGTGCCGTCGTCGCGGACGTCGAAGCCGCGCTCTCGGATCTGCCGGAAGGGCACGAGCGCCAGCCCTTCGCCCGGCAGGTCGGCCAGTCTGTCGTGCTCGGTCACCGGGCCGAGCAGCAGTTCCACGGTGTCGTGGTCGTGGCCCGGGGTGCGGCGGCGCAGCAGGGAGAACGGGCGGGAGTCGGCCAGGAGGCCGTCGAGCGGTGTCATGGGTCCGGTTCCTTCTCGGTTGTCGGGAGAGGAACGGACCCGGTCGCGGAAACGCCGAAGGCCGCCCCTCGGGCGGCCTTCGCGAAGTCTTGCGTACGCGCAGTCAGTGGGCCGCCGGACGAGCGGTCCACCACCAGGTCTGGGTCGAGTGCGCGAACATACGGCGCAGCGTACCCCACCGCCCCGGTGTCCACGGAGCATTCCGTGCGTCTCATTCCCTGGGCACGGGGCGGGGGCCCCGGTCCGACCCCGTAATGTTGGGGCCGTGACCGTGAACGCTAAGACCAGCGCGAGCGCTGGCAACACCTGGCGAGACCTGCCCGCGGCGCAGCAGCCCGAGTACCCCGACACCGAGGCTCTGCGCGCAGTGATCGCGGACCTCGAGTCGTATCCGCCGCTCGTCTTCGCGGGCGAGTGCGACCAGCTGCGCGCCCGGATGGCGGCCGTCGCCAAGGGAGAGGCGTTCCTCCTCCAGGGCGGCGACTGCGCCGAGGCCTTCGACGCGGTGTCCGCGGACCACATCCGCAACAAGCTCAAGACGCTGCTCCAGATGGGCGCCGTGCTGACGTACGCCGCCTCCGTGCCCGTGGTGAAGGTGGGCCGGATCGCCGGCCAGTACTCGAAGCCGCGCTCCAAGCCGACCGAGACCCGCGACGGCGTGACGCTGCCGACCTACCGCGGCGACTCCGTCAACGGCTTCGACTTCACCGAGGCGGCCCGGGTCCCGGACCCCGAGCGGCTCAAGCGCATGTACCACGCGTCGGCGTCCACGCTGAACCTGGTGCGCGCCTTCACCACCGGCGGCTACGCCGACCTGCGCCAGGTGCACGCCTGGAACCAGGACTTCGTGAAGTCGTCCCCCTCGGGCCAGCGCTACGAGCAGCTCGCCCGGGAGATCGACAACGCGCTGAACTTCATGCGGGCCTGCGGCACCGATCCGGAGGAGTTCAAGACCGTCGAGTTCTTCTCCTCGCACGAGGCGCTGCTGCTGGACTACGAGTCGGCGCTCACCCGCGTGGACTCGCGCACCGGGCAGCTGTACGACGTGTCGGCGCACATGGTGTGGATCGGCGAGCGCACCCGGCAGCTGGACCACGCGCACATCGAGTTCGCCTCGCGCATCCGCAACCCGATCGGCATCAAGCTCGGCCCGACGACGACGGCCGAGGAGGCGCTGCAGTACATCGAGCGCCTGGACCCGGAGCGCGAGCCCGGCCGGCTGACCTTCATCGTCCGCATGGGCGCGGACAAGATCCGCGACAAGCTCCCGGAGCTGGTCGAGAAGGTCACCGCGTCCGGCGCGACCGTCGCCTGGATCACCGACCCGATGCACGGCAACACCTACGAGGCGGCCTCCGGTCACAAGACCCGCCGCTTCGACGACGTGCTCGACGAGGTCAAGGGCTTCTTCGAGGTCCACAAGGCGCTCGGCACCCACCCGGGCGGCATCCACGTGGAGCTGACCGGCGACGACGTCACCGAGTGCGTGGGCGGCGGCGACGAGATCTTCGTCGACGACCTGCACCAGCGCTACGAGACGGCCTGCGACCCGCGGCTCAACCGCAGCCAGTCGCTCGACCTGGCGTTCCTGGTGGCGGAGATGTACCGGGACCAGTGACGGACGGCCCCCGCCGGGGCCGGTGAATGGGGCGCGGGTCACACACGATCCGCGCCCCCTCCACTTTTGCCGACCTTGCGCGATGGGTAAGGTTAGGTTTGCCTCACCGATCAGTCGGGCCTTCCGGTCGTCGTCGGTACGGCACGACCTTGTACCCCGCTCGGGAGGTGAACCGCGTGTTCGTCTGCAGCTGCTTCGGTGTCACCGAGGAACAGGTGAAGAGCCACGCGGAAGCCGGCGCCTGCACGCCCCGGCAGATCGCCTCCGCCTGCAAGGCCGGCACGGACTGCGGCGGCTGCGTGCGCCGCATCCAGGCGCTGCTCGGCCGGGGCGCCTGCCCCCGCCGCCAGCTGGCCGACCAGGGGGAACCGGTCCTCGCGGAGCTTCCCGAAGCCGCCTAGCTACAGCGAGCCGGGGCCGGACGCGTCCGGCTGGGACTGCTCGATCACCGTGGACAGGTACAGCGACTCGCCCAGCTTCTCGATCAGCTCCAGCTGGGTGTCCAGGTAGTCGATGTGGTGCTCCTCGTCCGCGAGGATCGCCTCGAAGACGTTGGCCGACGTGATGTCGTGCTTGGCCCGCATCACCTCGATGCCCCGGCGCAGCCGGTCGATGGCCTCGACCTCGATCTCCCGGTCGGCCTGGAACATCTCGGTCACGCTCTGGCCGACCCGCACGTGGAAGAGCCGCTGGTAGTTCGGCAGGCCGTCCAGGAGCAGGATGCGGTCGGTGAGTACCTCGGCGTGGCGCATCTCGTCGAAGGACTCCGCGCGCGTGTACTTCGCGAGCTTGGTCCAGCCCTTGTGGTCCTGCAGCTTCGCGTGCAGGAAGTACTGGTTGATCGCCGTGAGCTCGGCGGTGAGCTGCTCATTCAGGAACTCGATGACCTCGGGGTCGCCCTGCATCGCTTGACGCTCCTTCGAACGGGAACTGGCGTGTTGCGCCGCATGATTGCACCGGCTCCCAAGATCGTCCAGTAAGTCTAGACTTAGTAAGTAAGTGCAGGCTTAGTCCATTTTGCTCTCGATTGCCCGAATGTAAGTGGGGCGGGTCCGGGGCATCGGTCCGGGTCTGTCAGGATGGAGGCATGGGTCAGCCGGTGGAACACGAATCGGGAGATGGCGGTTCGCAAGGAGCGTCGCGGTTCGAGCTCCCGCCGGGACAGCGACTGCAGCGCGGCTGGCCGGTCACGCACTACGGACCGGTCCCCAAGTTCCGCCCCGAGCGCTGGGAGTTCCGGGTCTTCGGGACCACCGCCGACGGTGAGAAGCACGGCTGGACCCACGACGAGTTCACCGCCCTGCCGTACACCACGGTCGTCGCCGACCTGCACTGCGTCACCAAGTTCAGCATGCTCGGCTCCGAGTGGGGCGGCGTTCCGGCCGCCATGATCCTGGACCTGGCCCCGCCCGGGCCGGCCGTCACCCATGTGATGGTGTGGGCCGAGTACGGCTTCAGCTCCAACCTCCGGCTGTCCGACTTCGCCGCGGAGCGCACCCTCTTCGCCACCCACAAGGACGGCGAGCTGCTCACCGCCGAGCACGGCTTCCCGCTGCGACTGGTCGTGCCGCACCTGTACGCCTGGAAGGGCCCGAAGTGGGTCCGCGGCATCGAGTACATGACCGCCGACCGCCGCGGCTTCTGGGAGGAGCGCGGCTACCACAACATCGGCGATCCCTGGAAGGAGCAGCGCTACTCCTACCAGGAGGAGCCCGGGGACGGCCCCGAGCTCTGACCTGCCGGACCGGTCGGCCTTTCCGGGTCAGCCGTCGCGCAGCTTCTTCAGCCGCTCCACGTCCGCCGCGTGCCCCTCCTTGCCGCCCGGGGTCTCGATGACCAGAGGCACGCCCTCGGTCGCCGGGTGGGCCATCAGCGCCCGGAACGGGTCCTCGCCGATGTGTCCGGCGCCGATGTTCTCGTGCCGGTCCTTGTGCGCGCCGGCCACGTCCTTGGAGTCGTTGGCGTGGATCAGCTTCAGCCGGCCCTCGCCGAGCGTGTCCACCAGCGCATCCAGGGTCTGGTGCATGCCGGACGGCCCGGTCAGGTCGTGCCCGGCTGCGAAGATGTGGCAGGTGTCCAGACACACGCCCAGCTTCGGGTGGGCGTCCAGCGCCTCGAAGTACGGCCCGAAGTCCCAGGTCCGCGAGCACAGGGACGCGCCCTGGCCCGCTGTCGACTCCAGCAGCAGGTGCGGGTCGTCGTCGTGGGTCAGCTCGTCGAGCAGCGGCAGCATGTGCTCCCGCACCTGCTTCAGCGCCACCGACCTGTCCCGTCCGCCGGTCGCACTGCCCGTGTGCACGACCACGCCGAGCGCCCCGATCGCCCGCCCGCGCCGCAGCGAGTGCCGCAGCGACTCGACCGACCGCTCCACCGTCGCCTCGGTGTGCGAACCGAAGTTGATCAGGTACGGCGCGTGCACGTACGCCGGGACCGACCCGGCCGCGCAGGCCTCCCGGAACGCCTCGTCCTGCTTCGGGTTGCCGGCCGGCGTGGCCCAGCCGCGCGGGTTGGCGACGAAGACCTGCACGGTCTCGGCCCGCAGGTCACGGGCGTAGGACAGGCCGACCGAGTGCAGGCCGCCGGCCACGGGGACGTGACCGCCGACGGGGTTGCGGGGGAGCGCGGAGGCGGGGGAGAGGGAGGCGGCGGACCGTTCACTGTTCACCCGTTCAGGGTGTCATGACTGGTGGCGCCCCCGGACCGTGAGTGCCGTCACCCGACGGTGTCACCCGGTGGCGTCATCTGATGGTGATCTTGATGGTGGACCCCTTGGGAGCGGTGTCCCCGCCGTCCGCGGACTGCTCCTTCACGGTGTCGCCGAACAGCCCGAGCAGACCGCGGTCCTCGTCCACCTCGAAGCCCGCGTCCTCCAGCTTCCGCTTGGCGTCGTCCACGCTGTCGCCGACCACGTCCGGGACCTCGATCATCTCGGGGCCCTTGGAGACCGTGAGGGTCACCGTGTCGCCCTCGGCCGCCCGGCTGCCCGGACCCGGGCTCTGGCGGGCGACCTGCCCCTTGTCGTGCTCCGAGTTCACCTGCTCGTCGGCGACCTTCACCTTCAGCCCGGCCTCGGTCAGCTCGGCCCGCGCGTCTGCCAGGTCGTCGCCGGTGACGTCCGGGACGTCGATCGGGCCGCCCTTGCTGACGACCAGCGCGACCGCGGAGCCCGCGCGCACCGTGGTGCCCGTCTTCGGCTTCGTGGAGATCACGAAGCCCTTCGGCACCTCCTCGCTGAACGCCCGGGTCACCATGCCGGGCTCCAGCCCCTCGTCCTTCAGCACGGTGCGCGCCCGGTCCAGCTTGTAGCCCTCGACATCCGGCAGCTTCACGGTGTCGGGGCCGTCGGAGACCGTGAGCGAGACCGAGTCGTTCTTGCGGATACGGGTGCCTGCTTCGGGGTCGGTGCTGATGACCTTGCCCCGCTCCACGGTGTCGCTGTAGGCGTGCTCGACCTTGCCGACGTCCAGCCCGGCGTCCTCCAGCCGGTCCCGGGCCTGCGCCTCGGTCTTGGACAGCAGTGCCGGCACCTTGGTGAACTGGCCGGAGTTGATGTACCAGACGCCCGTGCCGACGCCGAGCACCAGCAGGACGGCCACGACGACCGCCAGCGGGCCGCGCCGCACCCGCGGCCGCCGGCTCCGGGGCGGGGCCGTCGGGGGAGCGGTCAGCCGGCTGGTGCGGTTCACCCCGTCCGCGGGGAAGGCGCCGTCCGTGCCGTCGCCCTCGTCCTCGTTGACGGGCAGCGGCCGGGGCATCGTCAGCGCGCGGGGGATCACGCTCGTGCGGTCCTCCGCGTTGTCGTGCTCGCCGGGGAGCGCTTGCGGCGGCACCGCGTCCAGCTGCTCGTCGGTGAGCGCGGCACGGGCCTCACGGGTCTGTGCGAGCAGCGCCACGGCGTCGTGCGGCCGGATCCCGGGGTTGCGCGCGGTCGCCGAGGCGACCAGCTCGTCCAGCTCGTACGCCATCCCCGGCACGACGGCCGACGGCGGCGGCACGTCCTCGTGCAGGTGCTTGTAGAGGACCTGGGCCGGGGAGTCGCCCTCGTGCGGCTTGCCGCCGGTCAGCATCTCGTACAGCACGACGCCGCACGCGTACACGTCGACCCGGGGGTCGGCCGCGCCCTGCTCGATCTGCTCGGGCGCCAGGTAGGAGACGGTGCCGAGGACGGCGCCGGTGGTGTTGGTGACCGTGTCCACGGCCCGGACCAGTCCGAAGTCGGCGACCTTGACCCGGCCGTCGTCCCCTATCAGCACGTTCTCCGGCTTCATGTCCCGGTGCACGAAGCCGGCCCGGTGGGCGGCGCCCAGCGCGGCCAGCACCGGCTCCAGGATGTCCAGCGCGGCCCGCGGCCCGAGCGCCCCGCGCTCGCGCAGCACGTCACGCAGGGTGCAGCCGGCGATGTACTCCATCGCCAGGTAGACGTACGCTCCCTCGGCTCCCTGGTCGAACACCTGTACGACATTGGGATGGTCCAGCCGGGCCACCGACTTCGCCTCGCGGATGAACCGCTCCACGAAGGTGGCGTCGGTCGCGAGCGTCGGGTGCATCACCTTCAGCGCGAGCACGCGGTCCAGGCGGGTGTCCACGGCCCGGTAGACCGTGGCCATCCCGCCGACCGCGATCCGCGCCTCTACGCGGTACCGGCCGTCGAGCACCTGCCCGACGAGAGGGTCCTGGAGGGTCGTGTCCACGCAGCGAGTCTACGAGCCGCCACGGACACCCGACGCCGCCGTCGTCGATCGGCCCCGGTACTGCAGCGCACCTGTGACGCTTCCCACGCACGCACGGCGAAGACCGGGCGGCAGGACGGCGGGGCTACCGGAAAGCGGGCCGCTCCGGATCAAGCACCGCGAGGCCCTCCGCGGGAGACGACGCCTCGGCGAACCGCCGCCGCGGGATCCGCCCCGCCCGCCGCGCGCAGCGCCCCGCCTCCACGGCGAACCGCATCCCCTCCGCCATCAGTACCGGTTCCTGCGCCCGCGTCACCGCCGACGCCAGCATCACCCCCGCACACCCCAGCTCCATCGCCAGCGCCACGTCCGACGCCGTGCCGGCCCCCGCGTCCAGGATCACCGGCACGCGCGCGTGCTCCACGATCAACTCGAAGTTGTGCGGGTTGCGGATGCCCAGCCCCGACCCGATCGGCGACCCGAGCGGCATGATCGCGGCGCACCCGACGTCCTCCAGCTTCCGCGCGAGGACCGGGTCGTCGTTGGTGTACGGCAGCACCGTGAACCCGTCGTCGACCAGCGTCTCCGCCGCGTCCAGCAACTCGATCGGGTCCGGCAGCAGGGTGCGTTCGTCGGCGATGACCTCCAGTTTCACGAGGTCGGTGCCGAGCGCTTCGCGCGCGAGCCGCGCGGTGAGCACGGCCTCCCCGGCGGTGAAGCAGCCGGCTGTGTTCGGCAGCACCCGGATGCCGAGCTTCTCCAGCACCGACAGCACCGACCCGTGCACCGAGGCGTTCACACGCCGCATCGCGACGGTCGTCAGTTCCGTACCGGACGCCACCAGCGCCCGCTCCAGGACGTCGAGGCTGGGCGCCCCGCCCGTACCCATGATCAGGCGGGACCCGTAGGACGTACCGCCGAGGACGAAGGGATCGTCGGCCATGGTCAGCCTCCTTGGACGGCGGTGAGGACTTCGACGCGGTCGCCGTCGGACAGCGCGGTGGCGGCCCACCGCGCGCGCGGGACGACGGTCTCGTTAAGGGCGGCGGCCACTCCGGACGGCGCCGTGGTGAGCGTGAGCACCAGGGCGTCCAGGGCCGTGCCGGGAGCCACCTCGCGCGGCTCGCCGTTGACGGAGATGTTCATGCGGACTGCTCCGTAAGTTGCGGGAGTGCGGGGAGCGCGGGGGCGTCGGCGAAGCGCCGGGGGGTGAAGGGCCGGGCCTCTTCCGGCAGCTCGCCGGTGGTCAGGGCGTGCGCCATGACGTCGCCGGTGACCGGGGTGAGCAGGACGCCGTTGCGGTAGTGACCGGTGGCCAGCAGCAGGCCGTCCAGACCGGTCGGGCCGAGCAGCGGCGCGTTGTCCGGGGAGCCGGGACGCAGACCCGCCCGGGTCTCCGTCAGGGGCAGCTCGGTGATGCCGGGGACCAGCTCGTGGGCGTCGCGCAGCAGCTCGTAGACGCCGCCCGCGGTGACCGTCGTGTCCCAGCCCAGCTCCTCGCTGGTGGCGCCGACGACCAGCTCGCCGCTCTCGCGGGGCACCAGGTAGACGGCGTTGCCGCGTACCACGGCGCGCACCGTGCGGCTCAGCAGCGGCCCGTGCGCCCGCGGCATCGTCAGCCGCAGCACCTGCCCCTTCACCGGCCGCACCGGCGGCAGTACGTCCTGGGGCACGCCCGCAAGCCGTCCGCTCAGGCTGCCGCCCGCCAGCACCACCTGCCCGGCCTCCAGCACGGTGCCGTCGGCGGTGACGATCCCCGTGGTCCGCTCGCCGCCGTGCCCGACGGTGAGCCGGTCGGCCCACACCCGGTGGAGGACGACGCCCGCGCGGTCGCAGGCGGCGACCAGTGCGGCGGCCAGGCGCCGCGGGTCGATCTGGTGGTCGCCGTCCACCCGGAGTCCGCCGCGCACGCCCGGCGCGAGCATCGGCTCCAGGCGCCGGCACTCACGCCCCGGCAGCCACTCGGACTCCAGCCCCGAACGCTGCTGGAGCGCGTGCAGTTCCCGCAGGTGGACGCGGTCGTCGGCGTCCAGCGCCACGGCGAGGGTGCCGCAGCGGCGGTAACCGAGGTCGTGTCCCGTGACGTCCGCCAGCTCGGCGGCGAACTCCGGGTAGCGGCGGGCCGAGGCGAGATTCAGCGCGAGCAGCGTCTGCTCGCCGTAGTGCAGTTCCGTGACGGCGGCCAGCATCCCGGCCGCCACCTGGGCGGCGCCACCGCCCGGTTCCGGGTCCACCAGTGCCGTGGCGAGTCCGCGCTGCGCGGCCCGCCACGCCGTGACCAGGCCGATGATGCCGCCCCCGACGACGAGGACGTCGGGTGTACGGGACGACGTGTGCGGTGGTGACGACATGGGCGTCCAGCCCCTCCCTTCGCCGGCATGACCCGGATCAGGTTCGTACGGTCGGAGGCCGCCAGCCTCCCTCTCAGCCCGGTGCGTCCGGGCTCCCGCGAGTGCCTTACGTTGGCCACCCTAGCCCGCAGCACATCGCACTCGTAAGGGAGCCTCGCCCGTGGCCCGTTCACTCGACGGTCTCGTCCTCGCCCCCGTCGCCGACCAGGCGCCCGGTCAGGTGGGCACGCGCACCCGCTTCACCTACCACGAGCGGGACGGCGCCGTGTGGGCCGAGTACGCGGGCGGTGACGTCCTGCGCGGCCACCTGGTGGGCACCCGGGAGGGCGACCGCCTGGACTTCCGGTACGTGCAGCTCAAGACCGACGGCAGCACGTCGTCGGGGCACTGCGTGTCGACCGTCGTGGAGCTGCCGGACGGGCGGGTGCGGCTGGACGAGACCTGGGAGTGGGAGTCGCAGCGGGGCAGCGGGACGAGCGTTGTGGAGCAGCTCACCGCGCACGAGCACTGACCCGCGGTGCGCGGGGTGTCTAAGGTGATCAGGTGAGCGAGCAGACGCAGGAGCGGACCCCGGAGCGCCGCGTGGTCGTCGTGGGCGCGGGCATGGCGGGGGTGCAGACCGCGGTCGCCCTGCGCGAGCGGGGCTTCACCGGTCCCGTCACGCTGATCGGCGCCGAGCCGCACCAGCCCTACGACCGCCCCCCGCTGTCCAAGGCCGTCCTGCTCGGGACCGCCGAGGGCTCCGCCTTCGACGTCGACTTCGAGGCCCTCGGCATCACCCTGCGGCTCGGCTGCGAGGCCTTGGGCGTCCGCCCCGCCGAGCACGTCCTCGACACGTCCGAGGGGCCCGTGCCGTACGACTGCCTGGTGCTGGCGACCGGCGCGGAACCGTTGCGGCTGCCCGGCGCCGAGGGCGTGTCCGGGGTGCACCTGCTGCGCACCCTGGACGACGCCGAACGGCTGCGCCCGGTGCTCGCACGGCAGCACGACATCGTGGTCGTCGGCGCGGGCTGGATCGGCGCGGAGTTCGCCACCGCCGCGCGCGAGGCCGGCTGCGCGGTGACCGTGGTGGAGGCCGCCGACCGGCCGCTGACCGGCGCACTGCCCGCCGAGGTCGCCGCCCCGATGACGCAGTGGTACGCGGAAGCCGGCGCCGTCCTGCGCACGCACGCACGCGTGGAGCGCGTCGAGCAAGGCGAAGGCCCCGGGCAGCCCGGTCACGTGGTGGTCCTGGACGACGGTTCGCGACTGCCCGCCGACGCGGTCGTCGTCGGCATCGGCGCCCGGCCCGCCACCGCCTGGCTGGCCGGCTCCCAGATCGCCCTCGGCGCGCACGGCGAGGTCCTGGCCGACGACCGCCTGCGCACGTCCGCCACGGACGTGTACGCGGTCGGCGACTGCGCGTCCTTCCCCTCCGGCCGCTACGGGGAGCGGCTGCTGGTGCACCACTGGGACAACGCCCTCCAGGGCCCGCGCACGGTCGCCGCCGACATCGCCGGCGCCCCCGGCGGCGAGGCCCCCGAGGCCTACGATCCGGTGCCGTACTTCTGGTCCGAGCAGTTCGGCCGCTTCGTGCAGTACGCCGGTCACCACACGGCCGCCGACACGATCCTGTGGCGCGGCGACCCGGCGTCTGCCGCCTGGACGGTCTGCTGGCTGCGGGGGAGCCGCCTGGCCGCCCTGCTGGCGGTGGGCCGCCCCCGGGACCTGGCGCAGGGCAGGAGGCTGATCCAGGCGGGCACGGCGATGGACCCGCGGCTGCTGGCCGACCCGGCGAAGCCGCTGAAGGCGGCCACGGCGTAGTCCGGTTTCCGACTGTCAGTGCCAGATGGCAGGCTTGAGGCGTGACCGAGATTGACGCAAAGATCGATGCTCTCGTGCCTGCCTGGCTCACCGTTCCCGACATCGCCGAGATGCTCGGCGTCGAGGTGACCCGCGTGCGCCAGCTGATCAAGGAAGGCCAGCTCATCGCCGTACGCCGCGGCGAGAACCGCGCACTGCACATCCCGGCGGCCTTCATCGACGGGGACAAGGTCGTCAAGGGCCTGGTCGGCACCCTGACGCTGCTGCGGGACGACGGCTTCACGGCCGAGGAGATGCTGGAGTGGCTCTTCACGCCCGACGAGTCCCTGCCCGGCACCCCCGCGCAGGCGCTGAGCGAGAACCGCGGCACGGAGGTGAAGCGCCGCGCCCAGGCGCTCGCCGTCTGATCCGATCCCCCGGGCGGCGGGGGTCCGCCTCGTGGCGGCACCACCGCCGCGTCGTACCTTGGGCGGCGTACCCTGCGGAGCCCCGTCCGGGAGTCGCAGGGGCCGCAGCCCGTTAGCCGAGGTGTGCGGCCCACCGCGGGCCGCACACCGCACACCTGGGGGGACACCCGCATGCCCGACACCGCCGCGACCGCACGCGCCCGGCTCGCCGACGCCCGGCTCTACCTGTGCACGGACGCCCGCCGCGACCAGGGCGACCTGCCCGAGTTCCTCGACGCGGTGCTGGCCGGCGGCGTCGACATCGTGCAGCTGCGCGACAAGGGCATGGAGGCGGCCGAGGAGCTGGACCACCTGAAGGTCCTCGCCGACGCCTGCGCCCGCCACGGCAAGCTGCTCGCGGTCAACGACCGGGCGGACGTCGCCCACGCCGCCCGCGCCGACGTACTGCACCTCGGTCAGGGTGACCTCCCGGTGCCCGCCGCCCGCGCGATCCTCGGCGACGACGTGCTCGTCGGCCGCTCCACCCACGCCGAGTCCGAGGCCGCCGCCGCGGCCGCCCAGGACGGCGTGGACTACTTCTGCACCGGCCCGTGCTGGCCCACCCCCACCAAGCCCGGCCGCCACGCACCCGGCCTCGACCTGGTCCGGTACACCGCGTCCCTGGGCACCGGCCGCCCCTGGTTCGCCATCGGCGGCATCGACCTCGGCAATCTCGACGAGGTGCTGGAGGCCGGTGCCCGCCGCGTCGTCGTCGTCCGGGCGATCACCGCGGCGGACGACCCGGGCGCGGCGGCGGCCGAGTTCGCGAAGCGGCTGCGGCAGGCGTAGGCGCGGCGGGTGCCGCCGGCATGTGTCCAAGGGGTGGACAACAACTCGACAATGCGGACAAATATCCCGCATCCGGTTGGGTGACCGCCACCCCCTGGCTAACCTGCCCGTATGGCCCTCGGAACCGCATCCACCAGGACTGACCGCGCACGCACCGTGCGCGACATCCTCGCCACCGGCAAGACGACGTACTCGTTCGAGTTCTCGGCGCCGAAGACGCCGAAGGGCGAGAAGAACCTGTGGAGCGCGCTGAGGCGGGTCGAGGCGGTCGCCCCGGACTTCGTCTCCGTCACCTACGGCGCCGGAGGTTCCACGCGCGCGGGCACGGTGAAGGAGACCCAGCAGATCGTCGCCGACACCACACTGACCCCCGTCGCCCACCTCACCGCGGTCAACCACTCCATCGCGGAGCTGCGCAACATCATCGGCCAGTACGCCGACGCCGGGATCCGCAACATGCTGGCCGTGCGCGGCGACCCGCCCGGCGACCCGATGGGCGAGTGGGTCCCGCACCCCGAGGGCCTGACCTACGCCGCCGAACTCGTCGAACTCATCAAGGAGTCCGGCGACTTCTGCGTCGGCGTCGCGGCCTTCCCGGAGATGCACCCGCGCTCCGCCGACTGGGACAAGGACGTGGCGCACTTCGTCGACAAGTGCCGGGCCGGCGCCGACTACGCGATCACCCAGATGTTCTTCCAGCCCGAGTCGTACCTGCGCCTGCGCGACCGCGTCGGCGCGGCCGGCTGCGACACCCCGGTCATCCCGGAGATCATGCCGGTGACCAGTGTGAAGATGCTGGAGAGGTTGCCAAGGCTCAGCAACGCCTCCATCCCGGCCGAGCTGAAAGAGCGCATCCTCGCGGCCAAGGACGATCCGGCGGCTGTACGCTCGATCGGGATCGACTTCGCCACGGAGTTCTGCGCGCGGCTGCTGGCCGAGGGTGTCCCCGGACTGCACTTCATCACGCTCAACAACTCCACGGCGACGCTGGAAATCTACGAGAACCTGGGCCTGCACCACCCACCGCGGGCCTAGACCGGCCGCACATACTTACGACACACTGCGTTGCGGCCACTGGGAGAGGGGCGTACATGGGCTGGACGGTCCTCTACATCGCGTTCGGCATCGTCGCGCTGTGGCTGCTCGGTGAGGTGCTGCTGCAGTACAAGGCGCGGCTGCGCTGGCGGCTGCTCGCCTTCGGCGGCTTCGTCGGCGTCGTCGCCGGTGTGCTGCTGTCCAACGTGATCGTCATCGGTCTCGGCGCCGCCGCCTTCGCGGTCGGCCAGACCTACGTGACCCTGTCCTTCCGACGCGGCTTCGAGGCCGGCTGGGCGGTCAACGCCCCGGCGAGCCTGGTAGGCAGGCGGGCCCGTCCCGAACGCGGCCGCCAGGAGCCGACGCTGGAGGTCTCCGGCCTCGAGGCGGCCGGTTCCGACCACGACGCCCACGGCGACCGCGGCGCCTACGACGGCCACGCGCAGGGCGACGGCGACCCCTCGTACGGCGGCGACGACTACGACCGCGACGACGTCTTCACCCCCGTCCGCCCCGCCGACCCGAGCGCGGCGGAGACCACGGCCGTCTACGAGCCGCTGCCCATGCCGGACGACACCGGTTCCTACGGCGTGTACGGCGACACCGGATACGGACACGACCAGCAGACCCCGGCCGCCGCCGCGCACGGCGCCGACCCGTCCTACGCCTACGACTACTCGGGCAACGCCCAGCAGGGGTACGGGTACGACACCGGCGGCCAGCAGCAGTACGCCGCCTACTCCGACCCGTACATCGGCACCCACACCTACGGCGGGGCGTCGTACGACACCGGCGGCTACGACACGTCGGGCGGGCAGCAGTACGGCCAGCAGGGCTACGGGCAGGACCCGTACGTGACCGGCACGACCGGCGGCTACGGCGGCGAGACCCCGGCCGGCGGGGTCTGGGTGCCGCAGCAGCGCAGCACCGACGACCCCTACGGCGGTGAACTCCCGCCGGAGCAGACCTACCCGTACCAGGGCGACGGCCGGCCGCAGGGCCAGGGTCAGAGCCAGGGCTACGACGAGCAGTACCGCTTCTGACGGCGCCCCCGGCGCCCGGTGACCGGGCGCCGGCCGCTCACTGGGAGCCCCGGAACTCCGGTCCCTCCACGACGAGTCCGGCGACCAGCGCGCCCGACATGCCCGCGTGCGGCAGGCCGCCGCCGGGATGCGACCAGCCGCCGACCGTGAACAGCCCCTCGGTGCGCGTGCTGTTCGCCGGGTGCAGCAGGCGCCCGCCGGCTCCCGCCAGGGCCGGCGCCGGCACCGCGCCGTCCGCCACGCCGGTGGCCGCCGCCACGTCGGCCGGGGTGCGTACCTCGTGCCACAGGAGACGGTCGCGCAGGTCGGGTATCGCACGCTCGGCGGCCCGGACCAGGCGCTCGGCGTGCTCCTGGTGCTCGCCGACGTCCGCCCCACCGCCCGCGGGCACCACCGAGGTCACGGTGACCGCCTCGTGGTCCGGGCCCGGCACCAGCGCCGGATCGTCGGGCCGCAGGACCGTGACCGTCGGCCGCGCGGCCATACCGGGCGTGCTGCCGAACAGTGCCTCCAACTCGGCCTCCCGGTCGGGCGCGTGCACCACCGTCCGGTGCGCCGTCCCCTCCGGACGGCCACCCCGCAGCGCCAGCAGCACCGTCAGCCGGCTCGCCCCGCCGCGCTGCGCCGGCACCTCCCCGTCGCCCCGCGCCGACGAACCCCCGCACAGGCCGTCCAGCACCCCGGGCGCCACCCCGGCGACCACGAACTCCGCCTCCGCCACGCCGCCTTCGGCCAGCTCCACGCCCGCCACCCGGCCGTCCTTCTCGACGACTTTGGTGACCTCGGCGCCGAAGTGGAACTCGACCCGGCGGGCCAGACACCGCTCGTACACCGCCCGCGCCAGCTCCCGCAGACCGCCACCGCGCACGTACCACATGCCGAACGCGTACTCCATGTACGGCAGCACCGCGGTGTTGGCCGGGGCGGTCCTGGGGTCCAGGCCGTGGGCGAGGGCGTGGCTCTCCAGCAGGGCGGTGAGCCGCGTGTCCCGCAGCTCCCAGGCGCCCACCTCGGCGAGCGTGCCGGCCCGGCGGGTGCGCAGCAGCCGCTTGTGCGGGACCGCGGGGTAGGGCTCGCGCTCGGCCAGCACCTCCCAGTTCGGCCAGAGCGGCTCCTCCAGGAGCGGGCGGCGCGTGCGGTCCCAGGTCTCCCGGGCCCGCACCAGGAAGTCGCCCCAGCGCCGCCCGGCGTCCGGGCCGAGCGCGGCGTCCAGGGCCGCGAGGACACCGGCCCGCGAGGCGTTCGGCAGCGAGACGTCCGTGCCGTCCGCGAACACGTGGCGTGCGGAGGGGTCGACCTGGACCAGCTCGACGCAGGACTCCAGCGGCTCCTTGCCGGTCTTGACGAACAGATCGCGCCAGACCGCGGGCAGCGGCAGCAGACCGGGGCCGGTGTCGAAGGAGAACCCGTCCCGCTCGAAGCGGCGCAGGGCACCGCCGTACGTCGCCGTCCGCTCGTACACCGCCACCCGGTGGCCCGCGACGGCCAGCCGGGCGGCGGCCGCCATCGCGCCCGTCCCGGCGCCGATCACCGCAATCCGTGCCATGCCGGCGACTTTATCCGCCGCCACCGACAATCCCGCCCGAGGGTCGGCGGCCCGCGGCGGCGACGGGCGCCGGGCCGGAGCTGAGTACCGCGACGGGCGCGCGCGTGACCGGTCGGCCGGCCACCGTGGTGAGCCGGGGTGCGCACGCCTGAGTAGGTGTACCTACTCCATCAGATGAGTACGCGCGCGGATGGGGGCCGACCTGTGTGAACGAGAGAGTGGAGGCACGGAGAGGGGCACGGCTCCGGCACCGGCGACACGGGGTGCCGGAACGGAGCCGGGCCCGCGATCCGCTCCTTCCGCCGGCCGCGGTCGGCGGGAGCGAGGCACGGGGGGAGCCCGGGGGAACGACCGAGAACGGGGGTTCCTACGGGGGGACGTACGGGGGAGTACGAGAAGGCGCCGGTCCGACGGCGGCCCGCGGGGGACGCGGCCACCACGGACCGGCGCTCTTCGTGCGCGGCGCCTCAGGGGCGGCCGCTCACCCGCCCCTGGAGCAGCCGGGACAGGGCCGAGTGCACGTCGTCCAGAGAGCGCTCCGGCTGGAACGACTTCCAGTCCAGCGCGGCCACCAGGACCATGCCGACCAGGGCGGCGGCGGTCAGCGGCACGTCGATCTCGTCGCTGAACTCCCCGCCCGCCACGCCGTCGCGCAGCACGCCCTCCACCACCGCTACGGCCTCCTGGCGGACCACCAGCAGGGTGGACTGCCAGGCCCGGTTGGTGCGCCACAGCTCGGCCACGTACAGCTGGGTGAAGGCCGGGTAGCGGTCGATGAAGACGAGCCCCGCGCGGATCATGGCGTCCAGGGCGTCGACCCGGCCCCGTCCCTCGCGCGCCGCCTGCTCGGCCGCCTCCCGCAGCGATGCGGTCAGCAGACCGACACCGTGCCGCAGCAGCTCCTCGAAGAGGACGGACTTGCTGGCGAAGTTGTAGTACACCGTGCCCTTCGCGACCCCGGCGCGTTCGGCGATCTCGTCCACGGTGGTGGCGGAGAAGCCCTGCTCGGCGATGAGGGTGACGGCCGCCTCGTAGAGCTTCTGCCGGGTGGCCTCGCGGCGGCCGCTGCCGTGCGAGGTGGCGCTGCTGCTTTCCATGGTCCCGATTGTCACAGCACCCGCCCCCGGTACGTCACCGCAGGGTCCGCCGGGGTCACAGGGTCAGCTCCGGGTGCAGCCGGTCGATGGTCCACACCTGACGGCGGCGGGCCGACAGGGCGGTCAGCGCGAGGGCCGCCGCGGTGAACGCGGCGAGCACCACGCACGCGTGCCACACCGGTTCCAGACCGCCGCCCGTGATGAGCCTCCTGAGGGCCTCGACGACGTGGCTCATCGGCAGGAAGGGGTGCAGCGCGTTGAAGAAGCCCGGACTGGTCTGCACGGGGTACGTGCCGCCCGCGGACGTCAGCTGGAGCATCAGCAGCGCGAGCACCAGGATGCGGCCCGCCGCCCCGAAGCGCGCGTTCAGCCACTGCACGATCGCCGCGAAGCACGCCGTCACCAGGAAGAGGAAGCCCACCGTCCCGGCCGTCCGGGCCATTTCCAGGCCCACCGCCCAGTGCAGCACCGCCATGAGGGCCGCCGTCTGCAGCACCCCGAGCGCCGCCACCGGCAGCCAGCCCGCCAGGGCGATCCGCCAGGCCGACGCCCCCGCGGCGAGCGCGCGCCGGTTCATCGGCGGGATCAGCATGTACGCCACCATGGCGCCCACCCACAGGGAGAGCGGGATGAAGTACGGGGCGAAACCGGTGCCGTAGTTGGGTGCCTGGTGCAGGGACTCGGAGGCCAGCCGGACCGGGTCCGCCATCACCCCGGTGCGCTCGTCGCGCTCCTTCTCGTCGTAGTCGGGGATCCGCCCGGCCCCGTCGTGCAGCCCTCCGGCGAGCTTCTCGGAGCCGTCGGCCAGCTTGAACATGCCGCCGTTCAGGTCGTCGGCACCGGTGCGGAGCTTGCCGACGCCCTCGTCCAGGTCCTTCGCGCCGGTCTTGGCCTTGCCGATGCCCTTGTGGAGCCCCTCGGCGCCGTCGGCGACCTTCCCGGCGCCCGTGTTGAGGTCGTTGACCTTCTTGACGGCGTCGTCGAGGTCCTCGGAGAGGTTCGGGGCGCGCTCGGCGAGGGCCTGGGCCTGCTTCTCCAGGGCGGACAGGTTCCCGTCGAGCTTCTTCAGCTCCTCCTCGCGGTCGGTGACCAGGCCGCTGACGTCTTCGGCGACCGTCGCCACGGTGGCCGCCGCGTCCCTGGCCTTCTCGAGGTCGGGGCAGGCGGCGTCGGGCAGCGCCGGGTCCTCGCAGCGCGTCCGGTACACCTCGGCCAGTGTGTCGGACTCCGCGCGGGCGTCCTTCGCGGCGGCGGGGGCCTGCTCGACCAGGGCGTCCAGGTTCTCGCGGAGCGCGCCGGAGGAGTCGGCGACGAACCGGGCGGTCTCGCCGATGCTCTTCTCGTTGTCCTCCAGGAAGGGGCCCACCCGGCCGGCCGCGCCGTTGACCTTCGCCGCGAGCTTCTCGGTGCCGTCCGCGACCTGCTGGGCGCCCTTCTCCAGGTCGCCCGCCTTGGTGTCCAGCTTCTTCAGGCCCTTGGACAGGTCGCCACTGCCGTCCTCGGCGTCCTTGAGCCCGTCGGCGAGGTCCTGGGTGCCCTTCTCCGCCTTGCCGATGCCGCCCTTGAGCTCGTCCGCGCCCTTGGCCGCCTTCACCGTCTCCCCGTGGATGTCGGAGAAGGAGATGAAGATCCGGTCGAGGAACGACCGCGACGCCTTGCTGGACGCCGCCTCGCGCACCTCGGCGAAGACGGTCCGCGAGATCTGCCCGACGATGTAGTTGTTGGCGTCGTTCGTACGCACCTGGAGGGCGCCGGCCTGAGGCGAGTCGCCCGCGCTGGAGGCGATGCGGCGGCTGAAGTCCGCGGGCATGGTGAGCGACAGGTAGTAGGTGCCGTCCTCGACGCCGTGCCGGGCCTCGGCGGCGCTCACCTCGTGCCAGTCGAAGACCTCGCTCTCGCGCAGCCCCGCGGTGATGTCGTCGCCCGCCGTGAGCCTGCGGCCGTCCGCGGTGGCTCCCCGGTCGTCGTTGACCAGCGCCACGGGGATGCGGTCCAGACGGCCGTACGGGTCCCAGAACGACCACAGGTACAGGGCGCCGTAGAGCAGGGGCAGCAACAGCAGCGCCACCAGGGCGGCCCGCGGCAGCCGTCCGCGCCCGAAGCGCCTGAGCTCAAGCGCGGCCAGCTTCGGCGAGCGCATCGGCGTCCTCCTTCGTCGCGTCGTCGGCGGCGGCGTCGTCCGTCCCGGGGCCGTCCGTCTCGGTGTCCAGGCCGGTGGAGACGGTCACCGCGTCCGCGGGTGCCTCGCTGCACACCGCCACGACCGTCGTGCCCGACGCGGCGATCGACGCCAGCAGGGACCAGACCTCGCCCCGTTCGGCGGCCGACAGCTTGAGATCGGTGTCGTCGACACCGAGCAGCCGGGGGCGGCCGATCAACGCGAGGGCGATCGACAGCCGCAGTGCCTCCGTGCGCTCCAGGTCCCGTACGGCGGTACGCGATCCCTTGGGCAGCGTCTCCAGGTCGAGACCTGCCGCCGCCAGGGCGGCATCGGTCAGGTCCCGCGCCTTCGCCGCCCGCTCCGCGCGCGGGCGCAGCAGGGCGCGCACCGAGTCGCCGAAGCGGCGCTGCAGCAGCGCCCGCTCGCGCAGGTGCTCGGCGACGGTCAGGGCCGGCTCCAGGTCGGTGACACCCGGTACGTGCGCGAGGGCGCTGGTCCGGCGCAGGGCTGACATCTGCCGGGGCAGCCGCAGTCCGCCCACGACCGCCGTGCCGTCGGTCGGCCTCATCCGTCCGGTGAGCGCGAGCAGCAGGCAGGTGCGGCCCGACCCCGACGGCCCCTCCACCGCGATCAGCGAGCCGGGCCCCGCGTCGACGCGGACGCCGCGGAACACCCAGCCGCGTGGTCCCCTCAGCCCGAAGTCGCGGGCCTCCACCGCGAGCCCGTGCGGACCTTCCACGCCGCCTCACCCCTGAGCTGCTTTCGAACTGACTGGTCAGTGCAAAAACTAACCCGAACCTGCGATCGAGGCAAAAGGGCAGGTCAGAACGGATTGTCAGTGGCATACCTCACGATGGGCACATACGGCATCTCGTTACAGAGCGTGCCGTCACGGAGACGACAGGAGGATCGTCATGGCCCACTCGTCCGCAGCCGCCGCCCGGCGGCGCCGCGCAGCCGGCCCTGCACCCTCACTGACCGGCCCGGCGAGCGACGTGCACCCCGTGCTCCGCCGGACGACCGCCCCGCCCGCCGCCCTCGGCCTGCTCGCCCAGGCGAGGGCCGGCCTCGAGGAAGCCACCGTCCTCGAGACACCGAACGAGCGCTACGCGACCGCCCACCTCGCCGCCCTGCGCACGGCAGCCGCCGTGCTCGCCGCCCGGGGCCGGCCGGAGACCACCCCGCGGGCCCGGGCCCGCATCCGCAGCGCCTGGGAAGTGCTGCCCGAGATCGCGCCCGAGCTCGCCGACTGGAGCGCGCTGTTCGCCTCCGGCGCCGCACGCCGGGCGCGGGCCGAGGCGGGCATCCAGGGCGCGGCGGGCAGCCGGGACGCCGACGACCTGATACGCGACGCGGCCATGTTCCTGCGCCTCGTGGAGCGGATGCTGGCCCTCCAGCCGGTACTGCCCCAGCCCCGCCCCGGCCCGGACGGCCCCGGCCCGGACGGCACGCGCGCCGACGCCTCCGGCTCGGACCGGCCGGATGCCGGCTCCCCGCCCCGCGCCGGGGACGCCGGGCCGGGCCGCCCCCTGCCGGACGCGGGCTGAGCAATCCCCGTCCCACCCCGGTCCGCACCCGCCGGGACCGGGCGGGTGCGGACCGGTGGCGGCTCGTGGGTGGAGGCGGCCGCTCGCGTCGAGTGCGTCCGCCCGGTCGAGGGCCCGTCGTTCGCGGCGTCGGTTCCACAGGGTCCGTGTCCGGGCAGGGCCGGCGGCTCGGCCCGCGGGGTGAGCGCCGTCGGGTCGCGTCGGGCGCGTCGGCCGGGGCACTCGGTCGTGGGCACGTCGGCTCAGCGGGCCGCGCCGGGTGGCCGGCCCCGCCGGGCCCCCGGCCCGCAGGCCGCCCGTGCCCGTCCGCGAGGCGGGGGGCGGTACGGGGTGACCGGTCGCCGCACCGGAGGCAATAGGGTGGGAGACGCCTGAAGCCTGCCCCGTCCCGTTCCCGCGCCGGGGCGGCAGCCCGTTCGCTCCGCCCGTGCCCGAGGCGGTGCCGCGCCGAGGAGTCAACTGCCGTGTCGGACCCGATGCGCCCGCCCGTCTCCCCCCACCGCCCTCACACGGCGTCGCCGCGCTCCGAGCCCTCCCGTTCCCGCGCCGCTCTGAGGACCGCCGTGGTCTGGGACGTCCTCCAAGCGGCTCTCGACCGCCGGGTCAAGGCCACCGGCCGCCAGGCGCTGGACGTCCTGGACACCGGTGGCGGCAGCGGCAACTTCGCGGTGCCGGCGGCCCGCCTCGGCCACCGCGTCACCGTCGTCGACCCGAGCCCCAACGCCCTGTTCGCCCTGGAACGCCGGGCCGCCGAGGCCGGTGTCGCCGACCGCGTGCGAGGTGTCCAGGGAGACGCCCGCGGCCTCTTCGACGTGGTCGAGCGCGGTGGTTACGACGTCGTGCTCTGCCACGGCGTCCTGGAGTACGTGGACGACCCAGCCGAGGGCGTGCGCAACGTGGTCGCGGCGCTGCGTCCCGAGGGCGTCCTCAGCCTGCTCGCCGCGGGTCTCGGGGGAGCCGTGCTGGCGCGTGCCCTCGCCGGCCACTTCACGGAGGCCCGGCAGGCCCTCGGTGACCCGGACGGCCGCTGGGGCGAGGGTGACCCCGTGCCGCGCCGGTTCACCGCCGAACAGCTCACCGGCCTGGTCGAGGCCGCCGGGCTCCGGGTGGGCGCCGTGCACGGTGTCCGCGTCTTCGCCGACCTCGTGCCCGGAGTGCTGGTGGACACCGAGCCCGGTGCCATGGACGCGCTGCTGGAGCTGGAGGCCGCGGCGGCCGAACTCGCCGCCTTCCACTCCGTGGCCACCCAGCTCCACGTGCTCGGTGAGACCAGAGGGGCCCAAGAGGACTGAGCCGCCCGGTGGGGTACGGCGCTGATCAGGGGCGCGACTGCACATGGAGTACGCCACAGGCCCCCCGAACGGGGGCCAGTCGCCGTATGATCGAGGGAGACCGCCCGGCATGACGGGTCGGCCGCTGGGGAATGTGAACTTCAGCGAGCCGGCACGGCCATGACGGAGACCGGTTGGCCAATTGGCGTAGAGGGGCGGGTTTCACGGGGGCGATTCCCTGCCTATCCTGAAGAGACCCCCCCGGGTCGCCCCGGCGACTGCACGATGAGGAGGACTCCGTGCCGCTCTCGGAGCACGAGCAGCGCATGCTCGAGCAGATGGAGCGAGCGCTGTACGCCGAAGATCCCAAGTTCGCGACAGCGCTCGAGGGAAGCGGGCTGCGTACGTACACCCGGCGACGGGTCTACCAGGCGGTCGCGGGCTTCCTCGTAGGTATTGCGCTCCTCATGGCCGGTATGGTCGCCCAGCAGGTCTGGCTCAGTGTGGTGGGCTTCCTGGTCATGCTGGGCTGTGCGGTTCTCGCCGTGACCGGCTGGCGCAAGGCCCCGAAGCCGGGCGAGCAACCGGCCGCGGGCGCCGGACCGCAGGGGCGCCACCAGGGAAAACAGAAGCGTTCCATGATGGATCGCATCGACGAGCGCTGGCAGCGGCGCCGGGATGAGCAGCAGGGCGGCCAGTAGCCGCGGGCAACCGCTCACCAGGACATTCGGGTGAGGGGGTGACCACCACCCGGTGGTCACCCCCTCACCCGCGTGTGTGGGCCGGTGCCGCGTGCCACCTGCCCCGCCGGCTCAGCTCCGCTGCCCCGAGGCCTTCCGCAAGGCCGGCCGGGCCGCCGTGACCCGCCGTTTCACGGTCGCCCACCGGGCCGACACCGCCCAGGCCACCCGTACGGTCGAACGCGGGGCGAACCGTGCGCGCAACCGCGTGCGGCGCCCGACCCCGGCCCGCAGACCGGCGCTCGCCCGGAGGACGTCCTCCGTGAGGCCCGCCGTCAGGCGCGGGCGGGGAGCGTAGAGGACCTGCTCCACCGCGTCCGCCACCCGGCGCACCGCAGCGGCTGCCGCCGGGTCGAGGTGTCCGAGCCGCACGATGCGGGCCGCGGCCTTGCGCGGTGTCTGCGACTCCTCCGGCAGGATTCCGAGGTCCCACGCCGTATCGGTCAGCTCCTGCCAGACCGCCAGGGTGTGCGGTCCCGCGTCCGCCTCGGTGCGGCCGTGCGCCCCCAGCCGCACCGACCGGGTGCGCCGCCGCCACAGCAGGGGGGCGAGCGGGACCAGCAGCACCGCCAGGCCGCCGACGCACCAGGCGAGGACCGTGTACCACTT
Organism: Streptomyces sp. NPDC058796; assembly: GCF_042745235.1. NCBI lineage: Bacteria > Bacillati > Actinomycetota > Actinomycetes > Kitasatosporales > Streptomycetaceae > Streptomyces > Streptomyces sp. NPDC058796. Next base: position 154,263 of record NZ_JBHYOP010000001.1, on the reverse strand, counting down.
GGTTCCGTTGCCGCCCGTGACCGGCGCGGCGGCGGCGGACTCGCTCGCGCACCCCTGCACCTTCTTCAGCTCGGCCGAGCAGCTCTCGCTGACCGAGGGGGCCGCCGACGGCTCCGTCTGCGGGTTCCGGGACGGCAGGGCCGGGTCGGGCACCGAGCTGCCCGGCACGTCGGTCACGGTGTACGACGGTGTCGAGCCGCGGGTCGGCGTCGGCTCGAAGCGGGTCCAGCCCACACCCTCGAAGTACACCTCCGGCCAGGCGTGCGCGTCCCGCAGCCCCACCGACACCGAACCGTCCGCCTGCGGGGAGCCCGGCGCGAAGCCGACCGCGACCCTGGCCGGAATGTCCAGGGAGCGGGCCATCGCCGCCATGGCGAAGGAGAAGTGGACGCAGAAGCCCTCCTTGTCCTTCAGGAACCGGGCGATCGCCCGGGAGCCACTGCCGACCTCCACCTGGGTGTCGTACTCGAAACCGCCGTTGACCGCGAAGTACTCCTGGAGCCTGACCGCCCGCTCATAGGGGTTCGCCGCGCCGGCGGTGACGTCGCGGGCGGTCTGGGAGACCACGTCGGGCAGCGAGTCCGGCAGTTCCGTGTACTCCCGCTTCAGAGCCGCCGACGGGGGCGGTGCCGCGGCGAGCTGCTCCGCCGTCGGCTGCACGTCGAGGCTCCGCACCTGATAGGTGAGCCCCCGTGTGTTCTGGCCGTGGTCGCCGACCAGGGTCATGCCCACCGGTTCGTAGCGCCAGTTGCCGGGGACGCGGACGCCGCTCGGCGGATACGGCATCGGCAACCAGTCCTGGGCGTACCAGTCGGCGGCCGTGATCGTGGTCCGGGTCTCCGCGCGCCTGACGTCCGGGCCGAGGCCGACCGGGGTCGGGAACGTGCCGTCCGGCACCGCTGTGATGTGCCGCTTGGACGGCTTCCAGGTGGTGCCGTCGAAGTCGTCCAGGGACACGATGCGCAGGTACAGGTTCGATATGTCGCCCGAGTCGGTTTCGAGGGAGAGGACCTGCCGGTTCTCGTCGACGTTGAGGCTGTCGCGCAGGGAGACGAGGGGGTTCACCGCGGAGATCGTGCCGCCGCCCCCGGTGCCGGAGCCGACGCCCGTGTTGGAGCTGTCCAGCAGCCCGCCGTTCATCGCGGGCAGGGCGAGCGGTGCCACCAGGGCGATGCCCAGCGCGAACGCGCCGATGCGCCGCCCGGTGCGGACCGGGGCGACCGCGCCGCCCCGCTCCGCGCCCGGGCCGCGTGGTGCGCCGCCGAAGACCCTGCCCCACTGGGAGAGCCGATCACGCCCCTCGGCCAGGAGCAGCATCAGATAGCCGACCGCGGCGACCAGGAACCACAGCCAGTCGGCACCGCCCTCGGACAGCCCCGCGGCCACCGAGTAGAGGGCGAGCAGCGGCAGCCCGGCCGGTGCGGCGCTCCGGAAGGTCACCGCCAGCGTGTCCACCAGCAACCCGATCACGAGGACACCGCCGACCAGCATCAGCCGGATGCCGTCCGACTCCAGCGGGGCCGGGATCGCGTACCGGGCGATGTCGTCACCGCCCTGTTGCAGCAGGTCGGCGAAGCGCTGGAAGGCCTGCGGGCCGGGGATCAGCCCGGCGAGCGCCTGCTGCCGGGCGAAGACCAGGGTCAGGAGCATCAGTGTGACCAGGGCCTGCGCGGCGACGGTCAGCGGCCGGGCCAGCGGCACCCGCCGGGCGGCCGCGCCCACCCCGGACTGGACCGCCAGCAGGAACGCGGCCTGCAGGATCCAGGTGGCCGGATCGACCAGGGGCAGCAACGCGCACGCCGTCGTCAAGGTGGCCGCCCACGCACACAGCGCCACCCGCGCCCGCCCACTCATCGCGCCCCCTCCCCGCCGCCCGCCGTCGCGAGCCCGGTGCGCTCGCGGTCCGCCTGGCGCCACAGCTCCTCCAGGGGAGCGCCCCGGGGGACGTGCACGGCGGTCCAGCCGGCCTCGCGGAGCATCCGCAGCCGTTCCTCGCTCCTGTCCAACGGGCCGGGTGCGCCGACCGGTTCCCGGGCCCAGCTCTCCGCGTCCAGCACGAAGGCGAGCGCTCCGCCGCTGCGCTGCCGCATCTTGGCGGCCACCGTCGCCTGCTCCTCGTCCAGATCGCCGAAGAACGCCACCAGCAGCCCCTCGTTCCCCCCGCGCAGCACGTCGTACGCCGGGGACAAGCCCGTGCCGTCGGAATGGTCGATCACCGCGAGCGTGTCCATCATCAGCCCGGCCGCGTCGGCCGTGCCCTGGCTCGCGCCCGCGAAGCCGTCGGCGCCCTCGCCGGGCACCGAGTCGCCGGTGTCCGTGAGCAGCCGGACGGAGAAGCCCCGCTCCAGCATGTGCACCAGCACGGACGCCGCGCCCGACACCGCCCACTCGAAGGCCGAATCGGGGCCCGCGCCCTCGAAGGCCCCGCCCCGGGTGTCCAGCAGCACCGTGCAGCGGGCGCGCTGCGGCTGCTCCTCGCGGCGCACCATCAGCTCGCCGTACCGCGCGGTGGACCGCCAGTGCACGCGGCGCAGGTCGTCGCCGTACCGGTACCCGCGCGGGATCACGTCGTCGTCGCCGGCGAGGGCGAGCGAGCGCTGCCGCCCCTCGCCGTACCCCTTCGCCTCCCCGCTCAGCCGCACCGGAGGCAGCGCCTCCACCCGCGGGGTCACGGTCAGGGTGTCGTGCGTCGAGAACGAGCGGGTCAGCTCGCACAGCCCGAAGGGGTCGGTCAGGCGCAGCTGCAGCGGGCCCAGCGGATAGCGGCCGCGCAGGTCCGAGCGGACCCGGTAGGACACCTCGCGGCGACCGCCCGGCTCCACCCGGTCGAGGACGAAGCGGGGGCGCGGGCCGAGCACGTACGGCACCCGGTCCTGGAGCATCAGCAGGCCGGTGGGCAGCCGCGAGACGTTGTCGACACGCAGGTGGACCCGGGCCTCGCTGCCCGCGGGCACCCGCCCGGGGGAGAGCCGGCGGCTGCCCGCCACCCGGTAGCGCGTGCGGTAGAGCACGGTCGCGCAGACCAGGGGCAGCACACCCAGCAGCAGACCGACGCGGAGCAGGTCGCTCTGCCCGAGGACGTACGCGCAGACCGCGGCGGCGATGCCGGCGGCCAGGAAGGAGCGCCCGCGGGTGGTCAGACCCGTCAGGGCGGTGCGGATGCCGCCGCCCTGGTCCCGGTCGTTCTCCGGCCGGTCCGTCCCCCCGGTGTCCATCACAGCCTCCGCGGCGGTTGCTGGCCGTACGCCGACGTGCCGCGGCCCATGCCGTAGCCCGTCTGCTGCTGGGGCGCCGCGGGCACCGGGGTGCGCTGCAGGATCTCCTGCACGACTTGCTCGGCGGTGCGGCGGCCCAGCTGTGCCTGGGCGGTGGGCAGCAGGCGGTGGGCCAGGACGGCGACCGCGAGGGCCTGGACGTCGTCCGGCAGCGCGTACTCCCGGCCGCTCAGCGCGGCGGACGCCTTCGCCGCGCGCAGCAGATGCAGCGTGGCGCGCGGCGAGGCGCCGAGTCTGAGATCCGGGTGGCTGCGGGTGGCGGCGACCAGGTCGACGGCGTACCGCCGGACCGGCTCCGCGACGTGGACGCCCCGGACCGCCTCGATCAGCTTGAGGATCTCGTCCGCGTGCGCCACCGGCTGCAGGTCGTCCAGCGGATTCACCCCGCCGTGCACGTCGAGCATCCGCAGTTCGGCGTCCGGGCTGGGGTAACCGATGGAGACCCGGGCCATGAAGCGGTCGCGCTGGGCCTCCGGCAGCGGGTACGTGCCCTCCATCTCGACCGGGTTCTGCGTCGCCACCACCATGAAGGGGCTGGGCAGCTCGTAGGTCTGCCCGTCGATGGTGACCTGGCGCTCCTCCATCGACTCCAGCAGCGCCGACTGCGTCTTCGGCGAGGCGCGGTTGATCTCGTCGCCGATCACCACCTGGGCGAAGATCGCGCCCGGTTTGAACTCGAAGTCCCGGCGCTGCTGGTCCCAGATGGACACACCGGTGATGTCCGAGGGCAGCAGGTCCGGCGTGAACTGGATCCGGCGCACGGAGCAGTCGATGGACCGCGCCAGCGCCTTGGCCAGCATGGTCTTGCCGACTCCCGGGACGTCCTCGATCAGCAGGTGTCCCTCGGCGAGCAGCACGGTCAGCGAGAGCCGTACGACCTCGGGCTTGCCCTCGATCACGTCCTCCACCGAACCGCGCACGCGCTCGGCCACCGCGGTCATGTCAGTGAGGCTCGCTCGATCGTCATAGGTCGTCACCCGGCCCTCCTCGGCCTTTCCCCGCGCTCCCTGGGAAGCGGGGGTACCCCAATTGCCGGGCCGGCCCGTAAGCGCGGACCGGCCCACCCCGAATCACGGACGCCGCGCGGAAAAGGTTCCGCACGACACCACTTCCCGCATTCTTGCCGCCGTTACCGATTCGTGTCACTCGCCTGTGGACAACTGGCCGCGATATGTCGCCCCTTACGGCCTTTGCGGAGCTTGCGCGGCAACGGCGCGCCCGGGGTCAGGCGGGGGTGACCTCGCGCAGCCGGCCCGTCTTCACGTCGAAGACGAAGCCGCGCACGTCCTCGGTGTGCAGGAGGAACGGCGAGGTGCGCACCCGCTCGATCGACTGCCGGACGTCCTGGTCGACGTCCCGGAAGGACTCGACCGCCCATGCGGGACGCTGGCCGACCTCCAGCTCCAGGTCGTGCCGGAAGTCCTCGGTGAGGGACTCCATGCCGCAGTTTGTGTGGTGGATGAGGACCACGCTGCGCGTGCCGAGCGCCCGCTGGCTGATGGTGAGCGAGCGGATCACGTCGTCGGTGACGACACCGCCCGCGTTGCGGATGGTGTGGCAGTCACCCAGGTTGAGGCCGAGCGCGCGGTGCAGGTCGAGGCGGGCGTCCATGCAGGCCACGACGGCGACGCGCTGGACGGGGCGGGCGTCCATCCCGGGGTCGGTGAACGCGTCGGCGTAGCGACTGTTCTCCTCGACGAGCCGGTCGGTGACGGAACCGCCGTCGGCCGTGGTGGACTCGGAGCCTGTGGGAGCCGATGCAGAAGTCGTCATAACCATGACGTTACTGGTCACCGTCGCGCCGGACCCCTCGGGAAGGCGGACAAAGAACGCCATCGCGTCTTGTTGTGAGCCACTCCACAGACCCGTACGGCCGCCTCCACACGGGTGAAGCAGCCTCCCGCGACGATTCGTGGGCGCCGGCTCCGCGACGCGCAGGCCGGTTGATTGACCGGGCCACAGGGTGGACTAAAGTGACGCGAAGCGGGAGGCGAGGCTCTCCCCGCTGGACTGAAAACCCCGGAGACCTGGGCGAAGTCCCGCCAGATCTCCCCACGTGCGCGGCGCGTACGTACGGCTCGGCCTCCTCCCGCTCCCGGCCGGCCGACGCTTCCGGCGCCGGCAGGACTCCCCTTCACGAGCGAGCGGGAGGGGACCCGGCGGTGCGTGACGCCGTGCCGGACCTGAGAGGCCGTCCCACTTGAGCCAGAGTCGACACGTCCCGGTGATGCTCCAGCGGTGCCTGGACCTGCTGGCGCCCGCCCTGAAGGACCCGGGCGCCGTGGTCGTCGACTGCACGCTGGGACTCGGCGGGCACAGCGAGGCGCTCCTCGCCCGCTTCCCCGAGGCCCGGCTGGTCGCCCTCGACCGGGACAAGGAGGCCCTGCGCCTGTCCGGCGAGCGGCTCGCCCCGTACGGGGAGCGCGCCACCCTGGTGCACGCCGTCTACGACGAGCTGCCCGACGTGCTCGGCCGGCTCGGCGTCCCCCGCGTCCAGGGCGTCCTCTTCGACCTCGGCGTCTCCTCCATGCAGCTCGACGAGGCCGACCGCGGCTTCGCCTACGCCCAGGACGCCCCGCTCGACATGCGCATGGACCAGACGACCGGCATGAGCGCCGCCGAGGTCCTCAACACCTACCCGCCGGGTGAACTGGTCCGCATCCTGCGGGCGTACGGCGAGGAGAAGCAGGCCAAGCGGATCGTGTCCGCGATCGTCCGGGAACGCGAGAAGGAGCCGTTCAACAACAGCGCGCGGCTCGTGGAGCTGATCCGCGCGGCGCTGCCGCAGGCCGCCAAGCGCACCGGCGGCAACCCGGCCAAGCGCACCTTCCAGGCCCTGCGGATCGAGGTCAACGGCGAGCTGTCCGTCCTGGAGCGGGCGATCCCGGGTGCCGTGGAGGCGCTCGGCGTGGGCGGACGGATCGCCGTGCTGTCGTACCACTCCCTGGAGGACCGCCTGGTCAAGCGGGTGTTCGCGGCCGGCGCCGCCAACACCGCGCCGCCCGGTCTCCCGGTCGTCCCCGAACGCTACGCGCCCCGGCTCAAGCTGCTCACGCGCGGTGCCGAACTTCCCACCGAGGAGGAGATCGCCGAGAACCGGCGAGCGGCACCCGCGCGGCTGCGCGGAGCCGAGCGCATCAGGGAGTCCACCGGGTGAAACGAGTGAGGCAGGGGGAGGGCCGATGAGCCGGAAACCCGAACTGAAGGGGAGGGCGGCCCGGCTGGCCAAGCTCTTCCCGCCCGGGAGCAGACGCGGCCAGGCCGCCCGGGCTCCCTTCGTCCTCCTGGTGGTCGTCCTCCTCGGCGGCGGGCTCATCGGGCTCCTCGTCCTCAACTCCGCGCTGAGCGAGGGCTCGTTCCAGCTGGACGACCTGAAGCAGCAGACCAAGGAGCTCACCGACGAGGAGCAGGCGCTCCAGCGGGACATCGACGCCTACTCCGCCCCCCGCGCCCTGCAGCGCCGCGCCCGCGAGCTGGGCATGGTGCCCGGCGGCGACCCCGCCTTCCTCGCCCCCGACGGCACCGTCAAGGGCTCGCCCAGCCCCGCGCCCACCCCGGCCACCCCGCTGGTCCTCGCCCCCGAGGCGCTGACCGCGCCGCCCACCACCGCGTCCCCCGGCAGCGAGCCGTCCGACCCGGCCCCCACTCCCACCACAGCGGCCACCCCCACCGCCGCGGCGACGCCCACCCCGACCCCGACCCCCGGCAGGTGACGGAAGTGTCCGACAGGGAACCGCCGCGCCGCCGCGTGCCCGGACCCGCCAGGCCCGTCCGCCCCGGCGCGCGACGGCAGCCCGGGCCGGGCGCCCGGCCCGCCCGCAGGCCCGGTCCGCCCCGGCAGGCCGCGCCCAGCACCATCCGGCTGGGCAGCCCCCGCCCACGCCTGCGCATGATCGGCCTCGCGCTGACCCTGGTGATGACCGCCTTCGTCGTACGGCTGCTCCAAGTGCAGGCCGTCGACGCCGGCACGTACACCGCCAAGGCCGAGCAGAACCGCTACGTCGTCCACACCCTGCCCGCCGAGCGCGGCGGCATCACCGACCGCAACGGCGTGGCCCTCGCCACCACCGTGGACGCGTACGACATCACCGCCGACCCCACGATGTTCACCCGCGAGCAGCTGAAGGTCGGCGACGGCCCCGAGCAGGCAGCGGCGCTCCTCGCGCCGATCCTCGGCGAGGAGCAGAAGGACCTGGTCGAACAGCTCCGCCCCGAGAACAAGGAGCTGCGCTACGTCCGTCTCGCCCGGAGGGAGACCCCGCAGGTCTGGAACCAGATCAAGGACCTGAAGACCGCGCTCACCAAGAAGGCGGAGACGGACGAGTCCGTGGTCAACGTCCTCGCGGGCGTCTTCGCGGACCCCAGCAGCAAGCGCGTGTACCCGGGCGGCGACCTCGCCGCCGGCATCCTCGGCTGGGTCGGCGCCGACGGCAAGGGCGGCGGCGGCCTGGAGCGGAAGCTGGACAAGACGCTGGCCGGCGAGGACGGCAAGATCCGTTACGCCCAGTCCGGTGGCCGCCAGGTGCCCACTGCCGGTTCCACCGAGACGCCCGCCGTACCCGGCAAGGACGTCGAGCTCACCATCGACCGCGACATCCAGTGGGCCGCTCAGCACGCCATCAGCGAGCAGGTGGAGAAGTCCAAGGCGGACGGCGGCTACGTCATCGTCCAGGACACCGCCACCGGCGAGATCCTCGCCATGGCCAACTCGCCGGGCTTCGACCCGGGCGACCTCACCCGCGCCGACCCGGACGCGCTGGGCAACGCCGCCCTCCAGGACGCCTTCGAACCCGGCTCCACCGCCAAGGTGCTGTCGATGGCGGCCGTGCTGGAGGAGAACGCGGCCACGCCGATGACCCACATCACCGTGCCCAACCGGCTCAAGCGCGGCGACCGGCTCTTCAAGGACGACGTCGACCACCCGACCTGGTACCTCACGCTCAACGGCGTGCTCGCCAAGTCCAGCAACATCGGCACCATCATGGCCACCGGCGAGCTCGGCAAGACGCAGGCGGAGGCGAACAAGGTCCTCTACTCCTACATGCGCAAGTTCGGCCTCGGGAGCTACAGCGGACTCGGCTTCCCCGGTGAGACCAAGGGCATCCTCGCGCCGCCGGACCAGTGGTCGACCTCGCAGCAGTACACGATTCCTTTCGGCCAGGGCGTCTCCATCAACGCGCTCCAGGCGGCCTCCATCTACTCGACCATCGCCAACGGCGGCGTCCGCGTCGAACCCACGCTCGTGCGCGGCACCAAGGGGGAGGACGGCCGCTTCACCCCGGCCGCCGAGCCCGAGAAGACCCGCGTGATCAGCGAGAAGACCGCCAAGACCCTCGCGCGGATGCTGGAGTCCGTGGTCGACGACGAGGAGGGCACCGGCAACAAGGCGCAGATCCCCGGCTACCGCGTCGCGGGCAAGACCGGCACGGCCAACCGGGTGGATCCGGCCACCGGCAAGTACCACGGCTACACGTCGTCGTTCGCCGGGTTCGCCCCCGCCGACAAGCCGCGGGTCACCGTCTACTGCGCCATCCAGAACGCCACGGAGGGCAGCTACTTCGGCGGCCAGATCTGCGGCCCCATCTACAAGCAGGTCATGGAGTTCGCCCTGAAGACCCTCCAGGTCCCGCCGACCGGTGCCGCCCCGGCGAACCTCCCGGTCACCTTCAAACCCTGACCCCGCCGGGCCGGTACCAAGCCGGCGCCGACGCAGTACCGAGCCACCAGGAACGACCCGTGACAACGATCACCCCCGATCCCGGGAACCAGAGCAGCGCCCCCACCTCACTTCGCCCGCAGGCGGGTACGCCCGGTACGCTCACCGCCGTGCCACACGCTGATCAGTCCCAAACCACCCAGAAGGGCCACCCCGTGACCTACCCGGGACCGCCCAGGCCGGTGCGGATCTCCGCCACACCCCTCGCGGAACTCGCCGACCAGCTGGGTGTCACCGCACCGGACAGCACCGCCGGGGTCACCGGCATCACCCACGACTCGCGCGCCGTCCGCCCCGGTGACCTGTACGCCGCCCTGCCCGGAGCCCGCCTCCACGGCGCCGACTTCGCCACCCAGGCCGCCGGCCTCGGCGCCGCCGCCGTGCTGACCGACCCGTCCGGTGCCGAGCGCGTCGCCGCCACCGGTCTGCCGGCGCTCGTCGTCGACGACCCGCGCGCGCGGATGGGCGAGCTGGCCGCCACGATCTACGGCCACCCGGGCCGCGACCTGCTCCAGATCGGCATCACCGGCACCTCCGGCAAGACCACCACCGCCTACCTCGTCGAGGGCGGTCTGCGCACGGCGAAGTCCACCGGCCTGATCGGCACGGTCGAGATGCGCATCGGCGACGAGCGCATCAAGTCCGAGCGCACCACGCCCGAGGCCACCGACCTCCAGGCCCTGTTCGCGGTGATGCGCGAGCGCGGCACCGAGGCGGTCGCCATGGAGGTCTCCAGCCACGCCCTGGTGCTCGGCCGCGTCGACGCCTGCGTCTTCGACATCGCGGTCTTCACCAACCTCAGCCCGGAGCACATGGAGTTCCACTCCGGCATGGAGGACTACTTCCAGGCCAAGGCCCAGCTCTTCACGCCGGAACGCAGCAGGCTCGGCGTGGTCAACGTGGACGACGAGTACGGGCGCCGCCTCGCGAACGAGGCCACCGTCCCGGTCGTCACCTACTCCGCCGAGGGCCACCCGGACGCCGACTGGCGCGCCGACGAGGTCGAGGTCGGGCCGCTGGACTCGACGTTCACCGTGCTCGGCCCCAAGGGCGAGCGGATCGCCGCCAAGTCGCCGCTGGCCGGACCGTTCAACGTGGCGAACACCCTCGCCGCGATCGTCTCCCTCGCCGCCGCCGGCCTCGACCCGCAGACCGCCGCCGACGGCATCGCCGCCGTCCCCGGCGTGCCGGGCCGCCTGGAGCGCGTGGACGAGGGCCAGCCGTACCTCGCGGTGGTCGACTACGCCCACAAGACCGACGCCGTCGAGTCCGTCCTGCGCGCCCTGCGCAAGGTGACCGAGGGCAAGCTGCACGCCGTGCTCGGCTGCGGCGGCGACCGGGACACCACCAAGCGGGAGCCGATGGGCGCCGCGGTGGCCCGGTTCGCCGACACCGCCGTACTGACCTCCGACAACCCCCGCTCCGAGGACCCGCTCGCGATCCTCGCCACCATGCTCCAGGGCGCGGCCTCCGTGCCCGCCCACGAGCGCGGCGAGGTCCAGGTCTTCGAGGACCGGGCCGCCGCCATCGCCGCGGCGGTCGCCCGGGCCGAGCCCGGCGACACCGTGCTGGTCGCGGGCAAGGGCCACGAGCAGGGCCAGGACATCGCCGGGGTGGTCCGTCCCTTCGACGACCGCCAGGTGCTGCGCGAAGCCATCCAGAAGACCCAGGTATGAGATCCCGAATGATCCAGCCGATCCTGATCCTGATCCAGGGGACGAACTTGTGATCACCCTCTCTCTCGCCGAGATCGCAGAAGTCGTCGGCGGGCGGATGCACGACATACCGGACGCGTCCGCGCAGGTCACCGGGCCGGTCGTCCGGGACTCGCGGGAAGCGGGGCCCGGCTGCCTCTTCGTCGCCTTCGTCGGCGAGCGGGTGGACGGCCACGACTACGCGCCGGCGGTCGTCGAGGCGGGCGCGGTGGCCGTGCTCGGCTCCCGCCCCGTCGGCGTGCCCGCGATCGTCGTGGACGACGTCCAGGCCGCCCTCGGTGCCCTCGCCCGGCATGTCGTACGACGCCTCGGCGCCACCCTCGTGGCCCTCACCGGGTCCGCCGGCAAGACCAGCACCAAGGACCTGATCGCCCAGGTGCTGCGCCGCAAGGCGCCCACGGTCTTCACGCCCGGCTCCATGAACAACGAGGTGGGGCTGCCGCTCACCGCGCTCACGGCCACCGAGGAGACCAGGTTCCTCGTGCTGGAGATGGGCGCCCGCGGCATCGGCCACATCCGGTACCTCTGCGAGCTGACCCCACCGCGGATCGGTCTCGTCCTCAACGTCGGCTCCGCGCACATCGGGGAGTTCGGCGGCCGGGAGCAGATCGCCCAGGCCAAGGGCGAACTCGTCGAGGCGCTGCCGCCGGCCGAGGAGGGCGGCACCGCGATCCTCAACGCGGACGACGCGCTGGTACGGGCCATGGCCTCCCGAACGAAGGCGAAGGTGGTCCTTTTCGGAGAGTCCGACGAAGCGGACGTTCGCGCCGAGAACGTGCGACTCACGGACACCGGACAGCCCTCCTTCAGTCTTCACACACCCTCCGGTGCAAGCGATGTGACCATGCGCCTGTACGGTGAGCACCACGTGTCGAACGCGCTCGCCGCGGCCGCCGTCGCCCACGAGTTGGGCATGTCCGCAGACGAGATCGCCACCGCGCTCTCCGAGGCGGGCTCCCTCTCCCGCTGGCGGATGGAGGTCACCGAGCGCCCGGACGGCGTGACGGTCGTCAACGACGCCTACAACGCGAACCCCGAGTCCATGAAGGCCGCGCTGCGTGCGCTGGCGGCCATCGGCAAGGGGCGCCGTACGTGGGCGGTGCTCGGCAAGATGGCCGAGCTCGGGGACGAGGCGCTCGCCGAGCACGACGCGGTCGGACGGCTCGCCGTCCGGCTCAACGTCAGCAAGCTCGTCGCGGTCGGGGGCAGGGAAGCCCGATGGCTGCAACTGGGCGCATATAACGAGGGTTCGTGGGGTGAGGAGTCGGTGCACGTGTCCGACGCACAGGCGGCGGTCGACCTGTTGCGCAGCGAGCTGCGCCCGGGGGACGTCGTGCTCGTGAAGGCGTCCCGTTCGGTGGGTCTGGAGAGCGTCGCCGCGGCGCTGCTGGAGACCGGCGCCGAGGGTGAGGTCGCCGCCCGATGATGAAGCAGATCCTGTTCGCGGGAGTCATTGGCCTGTTCCTGACGCTGGTCGGCACGCCGCTGCTGATCAAGCTGCTGGCCCGCAAGGGCTACGGCCAGTACATCCGCGACGACGGACCGCGCGAGCACGCCAGCAAGCGCGGTACGCCGACCATGGGTGGTATCGCCTTCATCCTGGCGACGGTCGCCGCCTACTTCCTCGCCAAGGTCATCACCAGCTACCTGGACCCGGAGGCGGACGCGGCGCCGACCTTCTCGGGTCTGCTGGTGCTCGGCCTGATGGTGGGCATGGGCCTGGTCGGCTTCCTCGACGACTACATCAAGATCGTCAAGAGGCGTTCGCTGGGCCTGCGGGCCAAGGCGAAGATGGCCGGCCAGCTCATCGTCGGCATCGCCTTCGCGGTGCTCTCGCTCCAGTTCGCGGACAACCGCGGCAACACGCCCGCGTCCACCAAACTGTCGTTCATCACCGACTTCGGCTGGTCGATCGGCCCGGTGCTGTTCGTCATCTGGGCGCTGTTCATGATCCTCGCGATGTCGAACGGCGTGAACCTGACCGACGGTCTGGACGGCCTGGCCACCGGCGCCTCCGTCCTGGTCTTCGGTGCCTACACCTTCATCGGCGTCTGGCAGTTCCAGGAGTCCTGCGCCAACGCGCTGACCCTGACCAACCCGGGCGCCTGCTACGAGGTGAGAGACCCCCTCGACCTCGCGGTGGTCTCCTCCGCCCTGATGGGCGCCTGCCTCGGCTTCCTGTGGTGGAACACCTCGCCGGCCAAGATCTTCATGGGCGACACCGGTTCGCTCGCGCTCGGCGGTGTGCTCGCGGGTCTGGCGATCTGCTCGCGCACCGAGCTGCTGATGGCCATCCTGGGCGGCCTGTTCGTCCTGATCACCATGTCGGTGGTCATCCAGGTCGGCTCCTTCCGCCTCACCGGCAAGCGCGTCTTCAGAATGGCGCCACTCCAGCACCACTTCGAACTCAAAGGCTGGTCCGAGGTCCTTGTCGTGGTCCGCTTCTGGATCATCCAGGGCATCTGTGTGATCGTCGGACTGGGCCTCTTCTACGCGGGATGGGCAGCGGACAAGTGACCGACTCCTCGGTGCCTTTCGAATTCCAGGGCAAGCACGTCACCGTCGCCGGGCTCGGCGTCTCCGGCGTCCCGGCGGCCAAGGTCCTGCACGGCCTCGGCGCGCGCGTGACCGTCGTCAACGACGGCGCGGACGAGCGCGCGCGGGCGCAGGCGGCCCAGTTGGAGGCGCTCGGCATCACCGTGCGCCTCGGCGACGGGGACACGCTGCCCGACGGCACCGAGCTGATCGTCACCGCGCCGGGCTGGAAGCCCACCAAGCCGCTGTTCACGGCGGCCGGTCAGGCGGGCGTCCCGGTCTGGGGCGACGTCGAACTGGCCTGGCGCCTGCGCCGCCCGGACTCCGCGCCGTGGCTCGCGGTCACCGGCACCAACGGCAAGACCACCACCGTCCAGATGCTGGCGTCGATCCTGAAGGCGGCCGGTCTGCGCACCGCCGCCGTCGGCAACATCGGCGTCTCCCTGCTGGACGCGGTCACCGGCGACGAGCAGTACGACGTGCTCGCCGTGGAACTCTCCAGCTACCAGCTCCACTGGGCGCCCTCCCTGCGCGCCCACTCGGCCGCCGTCCTCAACCTGGCCCCCGACCACCTCGACTGGCACGGCTCCATGGAGGCGTACGCCGCCGACAAGGGCCGCGTCTACGAGGGCAATCGCGTCGCCTGCGTCTACAACGTCGCCGACAAGGCCACCGAGGACCTGGTCCGCGAGGCCGACGTCGAGGAGGGCTGCCGGGCCATCGGCTTCACCCTCGGCTCCCCGGCCCCCTCCCAACTCGGCGTCGTGGACGGCATCCTGGTCGACCGCGCCTTCGTCGAGGACCGGCACAAGAACGCCCAGGAGCTCGCCGAGGTCTCCGACGTCAACCCGCCGGCCCCGCACAACATCGCCAACGCCCTCGCCGCCGCCGCCCTCGCCCGCGCCTTCGGCGTCCCCGCCGCGGCCGTACGGGACGGGCTGCGCGCCTTCACCCCCGACGCCCACCGCATCGCGCACGTCGCCGACGTCGACGGCGTGGCGTACGTGGACGACTCCAAGGCCACCAACACCCACGCCACCGAGGCGTCCCTGGCCGCCTACGAGTCGATCGTCTGGATCGCGGGCGGACTGGCCAAGGGCGCCACCTTCGACGAGCTGGTCGCGGGCGCGGCGAAGCGGCTGCGCGGTGCCGTACTCATCGGTGCCGACCGCGCGCTGATCCGCGAAGCCCTGGCGCGACACGCCCCCGAGGTACCCGTGGTCGACCTCGACCGGACCGACACTGGTGCGATGCTCCAGGCCGTCCAGGAGGCCCGGCGACTCGCCCGGCCCGGCGACACGGTGCTGCTGGCCCCGGCCTGTGCCTCCATGGACATGTTCACCAACTACAACAAGCGCGGCGACGCGTTCGCACAGGCCGTTCGCGAACTCGGCGCCTGACCCGGCCGCCTCCTGCGCCGGGTGATCTCGGGAGGACGCGTGGGACGGTCCATGCCGACGTACAGCGGAGGCCGTGATGCCCGGTAGTCCCCAGAGCCGCACCGGACGTCCGCCCGTGCGGCGGGCCACGAAGCGCCCCGTCGCACCGCCGCCGCACGACAACCCGGTGCTCCGCCTCCACCACCGTCTCCGCCGTGCCTGGGACCGGCCGCTGACCGCCTACTACCTGATCTCCGGAGCCGGTGCGCTGATCACCGTGCTCGGCCTGATCATGGTCTACTCGGCCTCCCAGATCACCGCGCTCCAGCTCTCGCTCCCGGGGTCGTACTTCTTCCGCAAGCAGGCCCTGGCCGCCCTGATCGGCGCCGGGCTGCTGGTGGCCGCGATGAAGATGCCGGTGAAGCTGCACCGGGCGCTGGCCTACCCGATCCTCGCCGGTGCCGTGGTCCTGATGATCCTGGTGCAGGTCCCCGGGATAGGAGTCGCGGTCAACGGCAACCAGAACTGGATCGCGCTCGGCGGCTCCTTCCAGATCCAGCCCAGCGAGTTCGGCAAGCTCGCCCTGGTGCTGTGGGGCGCGGACCTGCTCGCCCGCAAGCAGGACAAGAGGCTGCTGGCCCAGTGGAAGCACATGCTGGTGCCGCTGGTGCCGGCCGCGTTCATGCTGCTCGGGCTGATCATGATCGGCGGCGACATGGGGACGGCGATCATCCTGACCGCCATCCTGTTCGGCCTGCTGTGGCTGGCGGGCGCGCCGACCCGGCTGTTCGCCGGCGTGCTGTCGATCGCCGTGCTGCTCGGCTTCATCCTCATCAAGAGCAGCCCCAACCGCATGGCCCGGCTGGGGTGCCTCGGCGCCACCGACCCCGGCCCCGGCGACGCCTGCTGGCAGGCCGTGCACGGCATCTACGCCCTCGCCTCGGGCGGGCTGTTCGGTTCCGGGCTCGGTGCCAGTGTGGAGAAATGGGGTCAACTCCCCGAAGCGCACACCGACTTCATCTTCGCCGTCACCGGTGAGGAGCTGGGCCTGGCGGGGACGCTGTCGGTGCTCGCCCTCTTCGCGGCTCTAGGCTATGCGGGTATCCGCGTGGCCGGACGCACGGAAGACCCGTTCGTGAGGTATGCCGCGGGAGGCGTGACCACCTGGATCACGGCCCAGGCCGTGATCAACATCGGTGCGGTCCTCGGGCTGCTCCCGATCGCCGGTGTCCCGCTCCCGCTGTTCTCCTACGGCGGTTCCGCCCTGCTGCCGACCATGTTCGCCATCGGTCTGCTGATCGCCTTCGCGCGTGACGAACCCGGTGCGCGGGCGGCGCTTGCGCTGCGGCAACCTCGCTTTGGTAGAAAGCGGGGGGCCAGGGGTCCCGGGTCCAAGCGGAATCCCCGGAGTTGGAACACGATGCGACGGCGTGCCTCGAAGGCGCGCTCGTCCGGAGAGCGGTGAATTTCGGTGCATGTCGTACTCGCCGGCGGAGGAACCGCGGGCCACATCGAGCCCGCGCTCGCCCTCGCGGACGCCCTGCGCAGGCAGGATCCGACCGTGGGCATCACGGCCCTGGGCACGGAACGCGGCCTCGAGACCCGTCTCGTACCCGAGCGCGGGTACGAACTGGCGCTGATCCCGGCCGTACCGCTGCCACGCAAGCCCACCCCCGAGCTGATCACCGTCCCGGGCCGGCTGCGCGGCACCATCAAGGCGACCGAGCAGATCCTGGAGCGCACCAAGGCGGACGCCGTGGTCGGCTTCGGCGGATACGTGGCCCTGCCCGGCTACCTCGCGGCCAAGCGGCTCGGTGTGCCGATCGTCGTCCACGAGGCCAACGCCCGCCCGGGCCTGGCCAACAAGATCGGCTCGCGGTACGCGGCCCAGGTCGCCGTGTCCACGCCGGACAGCAAGCTGCGGAACTCCCGGTACATCGGCATCCCGCTGCGCCGCTCCATCGCCACCCTCGACCGGGCCGCCGCCCGTCCCGAGGCCCGCGCCATGTTCGGGCTCGACCCCAACCTGCCCACGCTGCTGGTCACCGGCGGCTCGCAGGGCGCCCGCCGCCTCAACGAGGTGATCCAGCAGGTCGCGCCGTGGCTCCAGCAGGCCGGCATCCAGATCCTGCACGCGGTCGGCCCCAAGAACGAACTGCCGCAGGTCCAGCAGATGCCGGGGATGCCCCCGTACATCCCGGTAAGTTACCTGGACCGGATGGACCTCGCGTACGCCGCGGCCGACATGATGCTCTGCCGCGCGGGCGCGATGACCGTCGCCGAACTCTCCGCCGTCGGACTCCCGGCCGCCTACGTCCCGCTGCCCATCGGCAACGGCGAACAGCGGCTCAACGCCCAGCCGGTGGTCAAGGCCGGCGGTGGCCTGCTGGTCGACGACGCGGACCTCACCCCCGAGTGGGTGCAGCACAACGTCCTTCCCGTGCTCGCCGACCCGCACAAGCTGTACGAGATGTCCCGCGCCGCCGCCGAGTTCGGCCGCCGGGACGCCGACGACCTGCTCGTCGGCATGGTGTACGAGGCGATCGCCGCCCGTGCACACCGCTAGGGACGCATGACGGAGGGCAGGGAGCGTGGCCGGACCGACCACCGCCGAGCGCGGTGAACGCCAGCAGGAGTCGTCCGGCCCGCCCCGGACCCGGCGGCTGCGCCCGCCGCGCCTCCGTACGGTCGTCGTCGCGGCCGTCGTCCTGGTGCTCCTCGCTGGCGGCACCGTCTGGCTGCTCTACGGGTCGGACTGGACGCGCGTGGAACGCGTGTCGGTCTCCGGAACCCGTGTTCTGACACCCGGGCAGGTGCGTGCGGCCGCCGACGTGCCGGTCGGGGACCCGCTCGTCTCCGTCGACACAGGGGCGATCGAGGCGCGGCTCGCGCGGGAATTGCCCCGCATTGACGAAGTTCGCGTAGAGCGTTCCTGGCCGCACGGAATCGAGCTGAAAGTGACGGAGCGTACCCCGGTTCTGATTGTCCAAAAGGGCGGAAAGTTCGTGGAAGTGGACGACGAAGGCGTCCGTTTCGCCACGGTTTCCCGCGCCCCGAAAGGCGTGCCCGAGCTGGAATTGGACCTCGCCCGTTCCGGCAACGCCGCGGCGAGTCTGCGCCGCTTCGACGAGGACCGCCTGGTGCGCGCGGCGGTAGGGGTGGCCGGCCGTCTCCCGGACGCGGTCGCCAAGGACGTACGGACCGTCAAGGTCCGTTCCTACGACGCCATCTCACTCGCGTTGAGCGGGGACCGGACCGTGGCCTGGGGCAGCGGAGAGCAGGGCGAGCGGAAAGCCCGGGCGCTCACCGCGCTGATGAAAGCGACTCCCGGCGCGCGGCACTTCGACGTGAGCGTTCCCACCGCGCCTGCGTCATCGGGCAGTTGACGGGTATACGTGCAGGCCAGCACCCTGGTTGGGCAGCGCTACGGCTGATCACATAGGGTGAAAAGAAAAACGGGAGGTTCGGCGTGTTCGTTGAACGTGCGCCACTTGTCGACTTAGTGTCCTGTTCAGAAGACTCCAAGGAACAGACACACTGGTAACCCTAAACTTCAGCGTTAGGGTTCGGGTCGGCACTACGGACCGTCCCAATCGGCATCAGTCGTCGGGTCGCGGGGGCATCAGTGCTTCGGCGGCCGGCGACACGTAACTCGAGGCGAGAGGCCTTCGACGTGGCAGCACCGCAGAACTACCTCGCAGTCATCAAAGTCATCGGTGTCGGCGGCGGTGGTGTCAATGCCATCAACCGGATGATCGAGGTCGGTCTCAAGGGCGTCGAGTTCATCGCCATCAACACCGACGCGCAGGCGCTGTTGATGAGCGACGCCGACGTCAAGCTCGACGTCGGCCGCGAACTCACCCGCGGACTCGGCGCCGGAGCCAACCCGGCAGTCGGCCGCAAGGCCGCCGAGGACCACCGCGAGGAGATCGAGGAGGTCCTCAAGGGGGCCGACATGGTCTTCGTGACAGCCGGTGAAGGCGGCGGCACCGGCACCGGCGGCGCGCCCGTCGTGGCCAACATCGCCCGCTCGCTCGGCGCCCTCACCATCGGCGTGGTAACCCGCCCGTTCACCTTCGAGGGGCGGCGCCGGGCCAACCAGGCCGAGGACGGCATCGCCGAGCTCCGCGAAGAGGTCGACACCCTCATCGTCATCCCCAACGACCGGCTGCTGTCCATCTCGGACCGCCAGGTCAGCGTGCTCGACGCGTTCAAGTCCGCCGACCAGGTGCTGCTGTCCGGTGTGCAGGGCATCACCGACCTCATCACCACGCCCGGCCTGATCAACCTGGACTTCGCCGACGTGAAGTCGGTCATGTCCGAGGCCGGTTCGGCCCTCATGGGCATCGGCTCGGCCCGCGGCGACGACCGCGCGGTGGCCGCCGCCGAGATGGCGATCTCCTCGCCGCTGCTCGAGGCGTCCATCGACGGCGCCCGGGGCGTGCTGCTCTCCATCTCAGGCGGCTCCGACCTCGGCCTGTTCGAGATCAACGAGGCCGCCCAGCTGGTCAGCGAGGCCGCCCACCCCGAGGCCAACATCATCTTCGGCGCGGTCATCGACGACGCCCTCGGCGACGAGGTCCGGGTCACCGTGATCGCCGCCGGCTTCGACGGCGGCCAGCCGCCGTCCAAGCAGCGGGACAACGTCCTCGGCGCCTCCTCCTCGGCCAAGCGCGAGGAGCCCGCCCCGGTGCGGCAGCCCGAGAACCGCCCGTCCTTCGGTTCGCTCGGCAGTGTCAAGCCGAAGGAGGAGCCGGAGCCGGCCCCCGCGCCGGAGCCGGTGAGCGACCTGCCGCAGGTCGCCCCGCCGCCGGTTCCGCCGTCCCGCACCTACTCGGACAGCGCGGCCGAGGAACTGGACGTGCCGGACTTCCTGAAGTGATAGGACAGCGCGACACCGTGAACGGCGCGCACTTCGGCTTCACCGACCGGTGGGGCGGAGTGAGCGCCGTTCCGTACGAGGAGCTCAATCTGGGCGGCGCGGTCGGTGACGACCCCGCCGCCGTCACGGCCAACCGGGCTCTCGCGGCCAAGTCGCTGGGCGTCGACCCGGCCCGGGTGGTCTGGATGAACCAGGTCCACGGCGCCGACGTCGCCGTGGTCGACGGCCCCTGGGGAGAGGGGCCGGTCCCGCGGGTCGACGCGATCGTCACCGCCGAACGCGGCCTCGCCCTCGCCGTCCTCACCGCCGACTGCGTGCCCGTCCTGCTGGCCGACCCGGTCGCCGGCGTCGCTGCCGCGGCCCACGCGGGCCGGCCCGGCCTCGTCGCCGGGGTCGTCCCCGCCGCCGTACGCGCCATGACCGGACTCGGCGCCGACCCCGCCCGGATCACCGCCCGCACCGGACCCGCCGTGTGCGGCCGGTGCTACGAGGTGCCCGAACGGATGCGCGCCGAGGTGACCGCCGTCGAACCGGCGGCGCACGCCGAGACGAGCTGGGGCACACCGGCGGTCGACGTGGGCGCCGGGGTGCACGCACAGCTCGCACGCCTCGGGGTGCGCGACCGGGCGCAGTCGCCGGTGTGCACGCTGGAGTCGAAGGACCACTTCTCGTACCGACGCGACCGCATGACCGGGCGGCTCGCGGGCTATGTGTGGCTGGACTGATGGGGCATGACGGACCGTAAGAGCGAACTCGCCGGAAACCTGGCGAAAGTGGAGGAGCGCATCGCCGCCGCCTGTGCGGCCGCGGGCCGCCCCCGCGACGAGGTGACCCTGATCGTGGTCACCAAGACCTACCCCGCCGACGACGTGCGCGTCCTGGCGGACCTCGGAGTGCGCCACGTCGCGGAGAACCGCGACCAGGACGCCGCGCCCAAGGCCGCCGCATGCTCGGATCTGCCCCTTTCGTGGCATTTCGTGGGCCAGTTGCAGACCAACAAGGTGCGTTCGGTGGTCGGTTACGCGGACGTCGTGCAGTCCGTCGACCGTCCCAAGCTCGTCGCAGCTCTGTCGAAGGAGGCCGTGCGGGCCGGGCGCGAGGTGGGCTGCCTGCTCCAGGTCGCCCTCGACGCCGAGGAGGGCGCGCGCGGTGATCGCGGCGGCGTGTCGCCCGAGGGAATCGAAGAGTTGGCCGACCTCGTCGCCGGGGCCGACGGGCTGCGGCTCGACGGGCTGATGACGGTGGCGCCGCTCACCGGGGAGTACGCGGGACGCCAACAGGCGGCGTTCGAGCGCCTCATGGATTTGTCGACCTACGTGCGCCGAGCCCATCCGGCTGCGAACATGGTCTCCGCAGGGATGAGTGCGGACCTCGAACAGGCCGTGGCCGCCGGAGCGACACATGTACGCGTCGGCACTGCGGTACTCGGAGTCCGCCCCAGGCTCGGGTAACGTCGCCAAGAAGTCGGACCACAGCAGAAAATATGGTCATTACCGCCGAAAGGCGGAGGCAACGACCTTGTGGATCGCGGGCACTTGGCAGTCGTCAGCCGATCCACCACAGAGCGGAGGACTCAGAGCATGGCCGGCGCGATGCGCAAGATGGCGGTCTACCTCGGCCTCGTGGAGGACGATGGGTACGACGGCCGGGGGTTCGACCCCGACGACGACTTCGAACCCGAACTGGACCCGGAGCCCGAGCGGGACCACCGGCGGCACGAACCGGCGCATCAGCCGCACGGTTCACATCAGCCCCAAAGGGACGAAGAGGTACGAGTCGTCCAGCCACCCGCGCCCCGCGAGCCGGTCTCCCGGTCCGCTTCGCTCGCGGCGGAATCGGGCCGTCCGGCGCGTATCGCGCCCGTGGCATCCATCACACAAGAACGCGCAAGCCTGGAAAAGAGCGCACCGGTCATCATGCCCAAGGTCGTGTCCGAACGAGAGCCCTACCGGATCACCACGCTTCACCCCCGGACCTACAACGAAGCCCGTACCATCGGGGAACACTTCCGTGAGGGCACGCCGGTGATCATGAATCTCACTGAGATGGATGACACAGATGCGAAGCGACTTGTCGACTTTGCGGCCGGTTTGGTGTTTGGTCTTCACGGCAGTATCGAGCGGGTGACGCAGAAGGTGTTCCTGCTGTCTCCTGCTAACGTCGATGTCACGGCGGAGGACAAGGCCCGCATCGCAGAGGGCGGGTTCTTCAACCAGAGCTGAGACGCAACACCGGCAGTGAGCAAGACACGGGTCCGACAACGGGCCCGAGAGATGGTTCAGGGGAGAGGGAAGCAAGGGTCATGAGCGTGGTCCTGGATGTCGTCTACATCGCGCTGATGTGCTTCCTCATCGTGCTCATCTTCCGGTTGGTCATGGACTACGTCTTCCAGTTCGCCCGCTCGTGGCAACCCGGCAAGGCGATGGTGGTCGTTCTGGAGGCCACCTACACTGTCACCGATCCACCGCTGAAGCTTCTGCGGCGGTTCATTCCGCCGCTGCGTCTCGGGGGCGTGGCGCTCGACCTGTCCTTCTTCGTACTGATGATCATCGTCTACATCCTGATCGCGATCGTGAGCCGGCTGTGAGCGATGAGAGAGACACGGGCTTGCCGAATGCCGACGACAACGTTGAGGTGAAGAGATGCCGTTGACCCCCGAGGACGTGCGGAACAAGCAGTTCACGACCGTCCGCCTCCGAGAAGGCTATGACGAGGACGAGGTCGATGCCTTCCTCGACGAGGTCGAAGCCGAACTGACCCGACTGCTCCGCGAGAACGAGGACCTGCGCGCCAAACTGGCCGCGGCGACGCGCGCGGCCGCGCAGAACCAGCAGAACATGCGCAAGCCACCGGAACCGCCGCAGGATCAGCAGCAGCATCAGCAGCAGCAGGGCCCGCCGCAGCAGGGCGGTATGCCTCAGCAGGGCATGCGAGGTCCCGGCGCTCCGGTGCCCGCCGGCATATCGGGCCCGCCGCAGCAGCAGATGGGTGGCCCCATGGGTGGTCCGCCCCAGCTGCCGAGCGGTGCCCCGCAGCTGCCCGCCGGTCCCGGCGGTCAGGGTGGCCCGCAGGGCCCCGGCCCGATGGGGCAGGGTCCGGGACCGATGGGCCAGGGCGGCCCCGGTCCGATGCAGGGTCAGATGGGCCCCGGCCCGATGGGCGGCCCCATGGGCGGTCCGCAGGGTCCCGGTGGTCCCGGCGGCATGCCCGGTCAGGGCGGCCCCGGCGGCGACAGCGCCGCGCGTGTCCTCTCGCTGGCCCAGCAGACCGCCGACCAGGCGATCGCCGAGGCCCGTTCCGAGGCCAACAAGATCGTCGGCGAGGCGCGTTCGCGTGCCGAGGGTCTGGAGCGGGACGCCCGTGCCAAGGCGGACGCCCTGGAGCGGGACGCGCAGGAGAAGCACCGTGTCGCGATGGGCTCCCTGGAGTCCGCCCGCGCCACGCTGGAGCGCAAGGTCGAGGACCTGCGCGGCTTCGAGCGCGAGTACCGGACGCGACTGAAGTCGTACCTGGAGTCGCAGCTGCGTCAGCTGGAGACCCAGGCGGACGACTCGCTCGCCCCGCCGCGTACGCCCGCGACGGCCTCGCTTCCGCCGTCCCCGGCGCCCTCGATGGCACCGGCCGGCGCGAGTGCCCCGTCCTACGGCGGCAACCAGTCGATGGGCGGCGGCCCGAGCCAGAACGGTCCGTCGTACGGCGGCCAGCAGCAGATGTCGCCGGCGATGACCCAGCCGATGGCGCCGGTGCGTCCGCAGGGGCCGTCGCCGATGGGGCAGGCGCCTTCGCCGATGCGAGGGTTCCTGATCGACGAGGACGACAACTGACGCACGGTAGTACGGCGTGATCGCCGGCAGCGTTCAGGGCGGGCCCCGGGTTTCTGACCCGGGGCCCGCCCTTTGCCGTGCCCGCCCAGCTGGGGGCAGCCGTGGCTCCCCCAGCGCCCGAACGACCCCGGGCCGATGGGGGAGGGCGGGCGCAGCGGCACCCGGCCAACGCCGGTGAGCGGCACCTGCCCCTTGGCCCGCGCCGACGGACAGCACTGGGCCCGGCGCCCCTCCACGCGAGGGGCGCCGGGCCCAGGTGCCGCCAGTCGGTTACTGCTGCTTGCGCAGGCGGAACGTCAGGGACAGCCCCTCGTCCGCGAACGGAACCCCGTACGTCTCGTCCGCCTCACCCCGCGCGAAGTCCGTCGCAAGGACCTCGTCGGAGATCAGCCCCGCGTGCTCGGTCAGCGCGGCTACCGTCGCCTCGTCCGTGGCCGTCCAACGCAGCGTGATCCGGTCCGCGACGTCCAGCCCGCTGTTCTTGCGGGCCTCCTGGATCAGCCGGATCGCGTCCCGCGCCAGACCCGCCCGGCGCAACTCCTCCGTGATCTCCAGGTCCAGCGCCACCGTCGCGCCCGAGTCGGAGGCGACCGACCAGCCCTCGCGCGGCGTTTCCGTGATGATCACCTCGTCCGGAGCGAGGGTGATCACCTCACCGTCGACCTCCACCGACGCCGTGCCCTCGCGCAGCGCGAGGGAGAGGGCGGCGGCGTCCGCGTTCGCGACCGCTTTCGCCACGTCCTGGACCCGCTTGCCGAACCGCTTGCCCAGCGCCCGGAAGTTGGCCTTCGCGGTCGTGTCGACCAGCGAGCCGCCGACCTCGCTCAGCGACGCGAGGGACTCGACGTTCAGCTCCTCCGTGATCTGCGTGCGCAGCTCGGGGGAGAGGGTGTCGAAGCCGGCCACCCCGATCAGCGCGCGGCTGAGCGGCTGGCGGGTCTTGACACCCGATTCGGCGCGCGTGGCGCGGCCCAGCTCGACCAGCCGGCGCACCAGCACCATCTGCTTGGACAGCTCGGGGTCGATGGCCGCCAGGTCGGCCTCCGGCCACGACGACAGGTGCACCGACTCCGGCGCGCCCGGGGTGACCGGAACGACCAGGTCCTGCCAGACCCGCTCGGTGATGAACGGGGTCAGCGGAGCCATCAGCTTGGTGACCGTCTCGACGACCTCGTGCAGCGTGCGCAGCGCGGCCTTGTCACCCTGCCAGAAGCGGCGGCGCGAGCGGCGGACGTACCAGTTCGACAGGTCGTCGACGAACGCGGACAGCAGCTTGCCGGCGCGCTGGGTGTCGTACGCGTCCAGCGCCTGGGTGACCTGGTCGGTGAGCGCGTGCAGCTCGGACAGCAGCCAGCGGTCCAGTACCGGGCGGTCGGCCGGGGCCGGGTCGGCCTCGCTCGGCGCCCAGCCCGTGGTGCGGGCGTACAGGGCCTGGAAGGCGACCGTGTTCCAGTAGGTGAGGAGCGTCTTGCGGACGACCTCCTGGATGGTGCCGTGACCGACGCGGCGGGCCGCCCACGGTGAACCGCCGGCCGCCATGAACCAGCGGACCGCGTCCGCGCCGTGCTGGTCCATCAGCGGGATCGGCTGCAGGATGTTGCCCAGGTGCTTGGACATCTTGCGGCCGTCCTCGGCGAGGATGTGGCCGAGGCAGACCACGTTCTCGTACGAGGACTTGTCGAAGACCAGGGTGCCGACCGCCATCAGCGTGTAGAACCAGCCGCGGGTCTGGTCGATGGCCTCGCAGATGAACTGCGCCGGGTAGCGGGCCTCGAACAGCTCCTTGTTCTTGTACGGGTAACCCCACTGCGCGAACGGCATCGAGCCCGAGTCGTACCAGGCGTCGATGACCTCCGGCACGCGCACCGCTTCGAGGGAGCAGCCCTCGTGGGTGCAGGTGAAGGTGACGTCGTCGATGTACGGGCGGTGCGGGTCCAGCTCCGACTGGTCGGTGCCGGACAGCTCGGTCAGCTCCGCGCGGGAGCCGACGCAGGTGAGGTGGCCCTCCTCGCAGCGCCAGATCGGCAGCGGGGTGCCCCAGTAGCGGTTGCGGGAGAGCGCCCAGTCGATGTTGTTGTTCAGCCAGTCGCCGTACCGGCCGTGCTTGACGGAGTCCGGGAACCAGTTGGTGCCCTCGTTCTCCGCCAGGAGGCGGTCCTTGATCTCCGTGGTGCGGATGTACCAGGACGGCTGCGCGTAGTAGAGCAGCGCGGTGTGGCAGCGCCAGCAGTGCGGGTAGCTGTGCTCGTACGGGATGTGCTTGAAGAGCAGGCCCCGGGCGTCCAGGTCCTCGGTGAGCTGCTCGTCGGCCTTCTTGAAGAAGACGCCGCCGACCAGCGGCAGGTCCTCCTCGAAGGTGCCGTCCGGGCGGACCGGGTTGACCACGGGCAGGCCGTAGGAGCGGCAGACCTTGAGGTCGTCCTCACCGAAGGCGGGGGACTGGTGGACCAGACCGGTGCCGTCCTCCGTGGTGACGTAGTCCGCGTTCACCACGTACTGCGCGGGCGCCGGGAACTCCACCAGCTCGAAGGGCCGCTGGTACGTCCAGCGCTCCATCTCGGCGCCGGTGAAGGTCTGGCCGGTGGTCTCCCAGCCCTCACCGAGGGCCTTCTCCACCAGCGGCTCGGCGACGACGAGCTTCTCCTCACCGTTCGTCGCGACGACGTAGGTGACCTCGGGGTGGGCCGCCACGGCCGTGTTGGAGACCAGCGTCCAGGGCGTGGTCGTCCAGATCAGGAGCGCGGCCTCGCCGGCCAGCGGGCCGGAGGTCAGCGGGAAGCGGACGTAGACCGACGGGTCGACGACCGTCTCGTAGCCCTGCGCCAGCTCGTGGTCGGACAGGCCGGTGCCGCAGCGGGGGCACCAGGGGGCGACGCGGTGGTCCTGGACGAGCAGGCCCTTGCCGAAGATCTCCTTCAGCGACCACCAGACGGACTCGATGTACTCCGGGTCCATCGTGCGGTACGGGTTCTGGAGGTCGGCCCAGTAGCCCATGCGGGTCGTGAGCTCTTCGAAGGCGTCGGTGTGGCGGGTCACCGACTCGCGGCACTTGGCGTTGAACTCGGCGATGCCGTACGCCTCGATGTCCTGCTTGCCGGAGAAGCCCAGCTCCTTCTCCACCGCCAGCTCCACCGGGAGGCCGTGGCAGTCCCAGCCGGCCTTGCGGCCCACGTGGTAACCGCGCATGGTGCGGAAGCGGGGGAAGACGTCCTTGAAGACGCGCGCCTCGATGTGGTGGGCGCCGGGCATGCCGTTGGCGGTGGGCGGGCCCTCGTAGAACACCCACTCGGGGCGGCCCTCGGACTGCTCCAGGCTCTTGGCGAAGATCTTCTGCTCGCGCCAGAAGTCGAGCACCGCGTGTTCGAGCGCGGGCAGGTCGACCTGGGCGGGCACCTGGCGGTACTGCGGCTGCGTATTCAACGAGCTTCCTCCGGCGGACGTGCTGCCTTCCGTCGGAGGGACGAGAGCCGTGCTCCCGCGGTACCACCCTCCTTGGCCGCCCGGCGCGTCGTGTGCGCCGTCCAGCCCCCTCATTGGGGTCGCGAGCCGGTTCTACTCGCCCTGGCGCTCCTGCCAGGGCTTTCTTCCGGCGGCTCCGGGGTGATCTTCACGTCGCGCTCGCCCCCGGGCTCACACCGTCCCCGGGTCGCTCTGGGCTGCCTACGCCGCTACTCGTCCCCATCCAAGCTTTTCGCTCCGCCCAGTGTACGGCGCCCCGCGGACAGCGGCCGACCGGTTTTCGTACGTCGGGCGGTGACCCGAATGCCGCCGCCCGGCGTTCGGCTCCCGGCGGCCTCGGCCGGGGCCGCCGTCCGGCGGATTACCGGGCGGGGAGCTGGGCACAACGCATGCATGCTCGCCGCGCGGCGCGCGGTGGGCGGGCGAATCGGGCGGCGTGCCCCGTTGCCGCGGGACCGGAGTCGATTTATCGTCCCAGCACGATTCGCGAGCAAGATCACAATATGTGAAGGGGCCGCGGCCATGGTGGCGAAGAAGACCGCCCAAGAGCAGCCGGAGACGGCTGCGGAGAAGACCGCCGCCAAGAAGACGACGGCCAAGAAGGCAGCCGCCAAGAAGACGGCCAGGAAGAGCACGGCCGAAAAGGCCGCGGCCGGGAAGAGCACGAAGAGCGCGGCGAAGAAGACCGCGGCGAAGAAGAGCACGTCCAAGAAGGTGGGCGCGGCGCAGGCCGCGGAGCAGACGGGAGCCACGACGGTGGTTGCGAAGAAGACTCCTGGCACGGCCACGGCGGCCAAGACCGCCGTTCCCAAGGCGCGCGGCGCCGCCGACCCCGGCGACCTCGCGGTACGTCCCGGCGAGGACCCCTGGACCCCGGAAGAGGTCGAGGAGGCGCGCGGCGAGCTCCAGTCCGAGGCCGACCGGCTGCGCACCGAGATCGACTCCTCCGAGCGCTCGCTCCAGGGCATGATGCGGGACTCCGGCGACGGCGCGGGCGACGACGAGGCGGACACCGGCAGCAAGAACATCACGCGCGAGCACGAGCTGGCGCTTGCGGCCACCGCGCGGGAGGTGCTCAGCCAGACCGAGCGCGCCCTGGAACGCCTGGACGCGGGCACCTACGGCCTGTGCGAGAACTGCGGCAATCCCATCGGCAAGGCACGCATGCAGGCCTTCCCGAGGGCCACCCTGTGCGTCGAGTGCAAGCAGAAGCAGGAGCGGCGGTACTGATCGGGTACTGATCAGCGGCCGGGAGCCGGGGCGTGCCGTACCCTCGTCCTCAGTCAGGCACCTAGGCTGAGGGACTCACGTGGCAGAGGCGGAGCGCATCATCGGTACTCCGGACACCCCGGACGCGGCGGGGGACGGGCAGGAGCGGCCCGACGCCGAGCAGGAGCAGGCTGCCCCGGAGCGCCCCCGGGGCAGGCGGCGCATCGCCGTGCTCTTCGCGGTCGCCGCGTTCGCCTACCTCCTCGACCTGGTCAGCAAGATGATCGTGGTCGCCAAGCTGGAGCACCAGGAGCCCATCGAGATCTTCGGGGACTGGCTGCGGTTCGTCGCGATCCGCAACGCGGGCGCCGCCTTCGGCTTCGGCGAGGCCTTCACCGTGATCTTCACGGTGATCGCGGCGGCCGTGATCGTCGTGATCGCCCGCCTCGCGCGCAAGCTCTACAGCCTGCCGTGGGCGATCGCGCTCGGCATGCTGCTCGGCGGCGCGCTCGGCAACCTCACCGACCGGATCTTCCGCTCGCCCGGCGTCTTCGAGGGCGCGGTCGTGGACTTCATCGCGCCCAAGCACTTCGCCGTCTTCAACCTCGCCGACTCGGCGATCGTGTGCGGCGGCATCCTGATCGTGATCCTGTCCTTCCGGGGCCTGGACCCGGACGGGACCGTCCACAAGGACTGAGCGCGCGTTCGGGAGTGTCCGACCCGTCCGGCATACTCGACGGGGTGAGCACGCTTCCCGAGATCCGTACCCTGCCCGTGCCCGACGGCCTGGAGGGCGAGCGCGTCGACGCCGCCATCTCCCGCATGTTCGGCTTTTCCCGTACCAAGGCCGCGGAGCTCGCCGCGGCGGGCAAGGTGCAGGTCGACGGATCGGTGGTCGGCAAGTCCGAGCGCGTCCACGGCGGCGCCTGGCTCGAGGTCGAGATGCCGCAGGCGCCCGCGCCGGTCCAGGTGGTCGCCGAGCCCGTCGAGGGCATGGAGATCGTGCACGACGACGAGGACGTGGTCGTCATCGTCAAGCCGGTCGGCGTCGCCGCCCACCCGTCCCCGGGCTGGAGCGGCCCGACCGTCATCGGCGGACTCGCCGCCGCCGGCTACCGCATCTCCACCTCCGGTGCCGCCGAGCGCCAGGGCATCGTGCACCGCCTCGACGTGGGCACCTCCGGCCTGATGGTGGTCGCCAAGTCGGAGCGGGCGTACACCTCGCTCAAGCGCCAGTTCAAGGAGCGCACGGTCGACAAGCGGTACCACACGCTCGTGCAGGGCCACCCCGACCCGACCAGCGGCACCATCGACGCCCCCATCGGCCGCCACCCCCAGCACGACTACAAGTGGGCCGTCACCGCCGAGGGCAAACCCTCCGTGACGCACTACGACCTGATCGAGGCCTTCCGCGCCGCCTCCCTGCTCGACGTGAAGCTGGAGACCGGCCGCACCCACCAGATCCGCGTCCACATGGCCGCCCACCGCCACCCGTGCGTCGGCGACCTGACCTACGGCGCCGACCCGACCCTCGCCAAGCGCCTGCGGCTGACCCGCCAGTGGCTGCACGCCGTGCGACTGGGCTTCGAGCACCCCGGCGACGGACAGTGGGCCGAGTACGCCAGCGACTATCCCGAGGACCTCCAGCAGGCCCTGGACCGGGTCCGCGAGGAGACCTACGCATGACCACGCCGTCGCGGCCGCCGTCGTACGGGATACGCGTCGCCGAGGACCCCGCCGACCTCGAGATGTGCTTCGCCGTGCGCAAGGAGGTCTTCGTCGCCGAGCAGCAGGTCCCCGAGGACATCGAGTACGACGCCTACGACGCCGTCGCCGTGCACGTCCTCGCGGTGCGGGCGGACGGCGTACCGCTGGGCACCGGCCGGCTCCTGCACGGCGAGGCGGCCGCGGCGAAGACCGGTGGCGAGGCGGCCGTCGGCTCCCTGGGCCGGCTGGCGGTGACCCGGGACGCCCGCGGACTGGGTGTCGGAGCCGCCCTGGTGCGGGCCGTCGAGGAGGCGGCCCGCGCGCGTGGACTCACCGCGGTGGACCTGCACGCGCAGACCCACGCCCTGGGTTTCTACGAGCGACTGGGGTACGAGGCGTACGGACCCGAGTTCCCGGACGCCGGGATACCCCACCGCGCGATGCGGCGCGCCCTGTAGCCGGAAGTGCCGTACGGGCTGGTGGGGACCGTGACGTGACAGGCTTGAGGTCCGCCGTGTGACGCCGAGAGACCACCGGAGCGGTGACCGTGGATCAGTTGGGCCTGTTGTTCATGCTGCTGCTCGGGGCCCTGCTGAGCGTCCCGCTCGGCGCCCGCCTCGGGCTGCCGGCGCCGGTGCTGATGACGGTCCTCGGGATCGTCCTGGCGCTGCTCGACTTCGTGCCCAACGTCGACATCCCGCCCGAGCTGATCCTGCCCGCGCTGCTGCCGCCGCTCCTCTACGCGGCCGTACGGCGCACGTCCTGGCGGCAGTTCGCGGCCAACAAGCGGCCGATCTTCCTGCTCGCCGTGGCGCTGGTCTTCGTCACCATGGCCTGCGTGGCCGCGGTCGCCCACGCGATCGTGCCGGGCCTGCCCATCGCCGCCGCCTTCGCGCTGGGGGCGCTGGTGGCACCGCCCGACCCGGTCGCGGCGACCGCCGTCGCCGGTCAACTGGGGCTGCCGCGCCGCCTGGTGTCCATTCTGGAGGGCGAGGGGCTGTTCAACGACGTGACGGCCATCGTCCTCTACCACGTGGCCATCGCCGCCGCGGTCGGCGGCACCTTCTCGCCGTGGCGGGCCGGGCTCGACCTGGTGCTGTCCGCCGTCGTCGCCGTCGCGGTCGGCCTCGCGCTGGGCTGGGCCACCAACAAGCTGATGAGCGTGCTGGGCGACGCCACGCTGCAGATCGGCATGACGCTGCTGGTGCCCTACGTGGCGTACGTACTGGCCGAGGAACTGCACGGCTC
The DNA here is from genome assembly GCF_042745235.1 of Streptomyces sp. NPDC058796. NCBI lineage: Bacteria > Bacillati > Actinomycetota > Actinomycetes > Kitasatosporales > Streptomycetaceae > Streptomyces > Streptomyces sp. NPDC058796. The sequence goes on along the minus strand of NZ_JBHYOP010000001.1, from coordinate 123,314 downwards.
CGGGGTGCTCGCGGTGCTCACCACCGCGATGTTCCTCGCCGAGTACGCTTTCGACGCCGACGACGTGATGACCCGGCTCGCCGGACACACCGTCTGGGACGTCGTCGACACGCTCGTCACCGGTGTCGCCTTCGGACTCGTCGGCCTGGAACTGCACAACGCCATCCGCACGGCCTCCGGACGCTGGACCGAACTGCTCGGCTGGTCCGCGGCAGTCGTGGGCGTGGTGATCCTCGTACGGCTGCTGTGGCTGCTGCCCGCCACCTGGCTGACCCAGCGGCTGCACCGACGGCGGGACCAGGACGAGGACATCCCCACCTCCTGGCGGGAGACGGTCGTCATGTGGTGGTCGGGCATGCGGGGCGTCGCCTCGGTCGCCCTGGCGCTCGCGATCCCGCTCGAGACGGAGGACGGGTCGGCCTTCCCGCACCGCGAGGAGATCATCTTCATCGCCTTCGGCGTGATCATGGTCACGCTGCTGCTGCAGGGCCTGACGCTGCCGTGGCTGGTGAGCCGGCTCGGGGTGCGCGCGGACACCGAACGGGAGCAGCGGTACGAGAAGGAACTGGCAGTCCGGGCGGCCAAGGCGGCCAAGCAACGGCTCAGGGAGATCGAGTCGGTCGAGGAACTGCCGGAGGAGCTGTCCGAGCAGATGCTGCGGCGCGCCTTCGACATCGGGCTGCGGATCAGCCCCGACGTCGGTGACGAGGAGCGGCGCGAGGCACAGGAGCAGCGGGCCCGCAGGGTGAAGCGGATCCGCCGCATCCAGGGCGAGATGCTGAGCGCGGCCCGCCACGAGGTGCTGGCCGCCCGCAGCGAACCCGGCGCGGACCCGGAGATCGTCGACCGGGTACTGCGCCAGCTGGACGTCCGGAGCATGCGGTGAGGCCGGCCCTCGCGCGCGGCGGCGAGGGCGGGCCCGAGGGCCGGAGAAGGACGGCGGAGGGGCGTGTCCGCACCACAGCGATCCGGCAGCACTCGCCCGGCCGGCCCCGGCACCGGGCCGGCCGGCTGCGGGGTGCCGTGCGGGCCGGGCCGGACGTGGGGCGTGCGGGCCGGTCCGGGCGCGGAGCGTCCGCTCGCAGCGGTCGTCACAGGCTCTTCGCCGGCTGTTCCGGGAATCGGCGGGGGCTGCCGTCGGAGGAGGGACGGCGGGGGTGGTGGACGCCGCGCAGGGCCGCGTCGGCCGTGTTGACGCGGGGCAGCGCGTACGGGTGCTCGTCGGCCAGCCAGCGGATCATCCCCTCGCGCACCGTGACCCGTACCGTCCAGATGTCGTCCGCGTCCTTCGCGGTCACCAGGGCCCGCACCTGCATGGTGTTCGGGGTGGTGTCCGTGACGGTGAGGTTGTAGTCGCGGCCGTCCCAGGCCGGGCACTCGCGCAGGATGTCGCGCAGCCGCTCGCGCATCCGGTCCAGCGGTGCCGTGTGGTCGAGGTGCCAGTAGACGGTCCCGGTCATCTGCGGGGTGCCGCGCGACCAGTTCTCGAACGGCTTGGACGTGAAGTACGACACCGGCATCGTGATCCGGCGCTCGTCCCAGGTCCGTACGGTCAGGAAGGTGAGCGTGATCTCCTCGACGGTGCCCCACTCGCCGTCCACCACCACGGTGTCGCCCATGCGCACCATGTCGCCGAAGGCGATCTGGAACCCGGCGAACATGTTGCTGAGCGTGGACTGGGCGGCCACACCGGCGACGATGCCGAGGATGCCGGCCGAGGCCAGCAGCGAGGCACCCGCCGCGCGCATCGCCGGGAACGTCAGCAGCATCGCCGACACGGCGACCACACCGACGACCGCCGTGACCACCCGCATGATCAGCGACACCTGGGTCCGCACCCGGCGCACCCGGGCGGGGTTGCGCTGGGCGTGCGCGTGGGCGTAGCGGGAGTACGACGTCTCGACGATCGCGGCGGCGATCCGGGTCACCAGCCAGGCCACCGAACCGATCAGCAGCAGCGTCAGCACCCGGCCGACCGCCGACCGGTGTTCCGGGAACACCTGCGCCTCGACGTACGAACCTCTCAGCAGCGCGGCGCACAGCATGACCTGGTACGGGATGCGGGCACGGCGCAGCAGCCCCCACAGGGGCGTCTCGGGATGCCGCGCGTCGGCCTTGCGCAGCAGCAGGTCGGTGGCCCATCCGATGACGAGGGTCAGCAGGATCGAGCCGCCGACCACGGTCAGCGGGCGGAGTATCGTCTCCATCCCTCGAACGTAACCGGACCCGCCGTGCGGTGAACCTGTGACTTCCGTCCCGCCCCGGGTATCGCCGCCGATCGCGTTGTCACACCGGGCTGGCACCATGGCCTCATGAACATCGTGCTCTTTCACTCGACCCTCGGCCCGAGGCCCGCGGTGCGGCAGGCCGCCGACCGGCTGCGCGACGCCGGGCATCAGGTGTGGACCCCGGACCTCTTCGAGGGCCGTACCTTCGACACGGTCGAGGAGGGCATGGCCCACCAGGACGGCATCGGCCGGGAGGAGCTGCTCAAGCGCGCGGTGCTGGCCGCGGCGCCCTACTCCGAGCGCGGACTGGTGTACGCGGGCTTCTCGCTCGGCGCCTCCATCGCCCAGACCCTCGCCCTCGGCGACCACCGGGCGCGCGGCCTGCTCCTGCTGCACGGCACGTCGGACATCGCGCCCAACGCCTCGGTCGACGAGCTGCCGGTCCAGTTGCACGTCGCGGAGCCGGACGCCTTCGAGACGGACGACTGGCTCAGCGCCTGGTACCTCCAGATGGGCCGCATCGGCGCCGACGTCGAGGTGCACAGATACGCCGGGGCCGGCCACCTCTACACCGACCCCGAGCTGCCGGACTACGACGCGGAGGCCGCCGAGGCCACCTGGCGGGTGGCGCTCGGCTTCCTCGACTCGCTCCAGGAGACGCAGGAGACCCAGGACGCGGATCAGACGGGCGAGTAGACCCGCTCCACCCGCTGCGTGCCGCTGCGCGTGCGGTACGAACGGGCCCACATCGACGTGGCGTCCGGGTCGGTGCGGTCGGAGACGACGTAGTAGTCCATCTGCGTCCGCTCCGCCGTGACGTCCAGCACGCCATAGCCGTGCCGGTCGGTGTCGACCCAGTGCACGTGCCGGTTGGCGGCCCGGATCACCGGCGCCGCGATCGCCGAGACGGTGCCCTCGGGGACCTTCACGATGTCGTCGAGGTTGTCGGAGGTCACCGAGGTGACGACGAACTCCGTGGCGGCCGAGGCGGACAGCGGGTACGTGGCGGCGTTGTGCGGCACGTCGTTGGCCCAGGACATGTGGATGTCGCCGGTCAGGAAGACCGTGTTGCGGACGGCGTTCGCGCGCAGGTGGGCCAGCAGCTCGCGGCGGTCTTGGGTGTAGCCGTCCCACTGGTCGGTGTTGAGGGCGAGGCCCTCCTTGGGCAGCCCCAGCAGCTCGGCCAGCGGCTTCAGCAGCTCGGCGGGGATCGAGCCGATGGCGAACGGCGAGATCATCACCGGGTTGCCCACCAGCCGCCACGTGGTGTCGGAGGAGGCGAGTGAGGACTTCAGCCAGTCCATCTGGGCCCGGCCCGTGATGCTGCGGTCCGGGTCGTCGACCTCGCCGTTGCCGAGCGCCACCTGCTGGGAGCGGAAGGAGCGCAGGTCCAGCAGCGACAGGTCGGCCAGCTTGCCGAAGCGCAGCCGGCGGTAGGTGGTGCCGGCGATCGCGGGGCGGACCGGCATCCACTCGAAGTAGGCCTGCTTGGCGGCGTCCCGACGCGTCGCCCAGGCCCCCTCGACACCCTCCGTGTGGTTCTCGGCACCGCCCGACCATGTGTCGTTGGCGATCTCGTGGTCGTCCCATATCGCCACGACCGGCGCGGCGGCGTGCAGCGCCTGGAGGTCGGGGTCGGTCTTGTAACGGCCGTGCCGGACCCGGTAGTCGGCGAGCGTAAGGATCTCGTGGGCGGGCGCGTGCGGCCGTACGACGGTGCCGCGGGTGCCGTACTCGCCGGTGCCGTACTCGTAGATGTAGTCGCCCAGGTGCAGCCAGGCGTCCAGGTCGCCGCGGGCCGCGAGATGGCGGTACGAGGAGAAGTGGCCGGCCTCCCAGTTGGCGCAGGAGACCACGCCGAAGCGCAGGCCCGGCACCGCGGCGTCGGCCGCGGGAGCGGTGCGGGTGCGGGCGGCGGGGGAGTCGGTGGGGCCGGCGGAGAAACGGAACCAGTAGTCCGTGGCGGGCGCCAGACCCCGGACGTCGGCCTTCACGGTGTGGTCGGAGGCGGCCGTCGCGGTGACCGACCCCTTGGCGACGACGTTCGTGAAGTCCTTGTCCCTGGCGACGATCCAGTCCACCTCGGTGTCGGGTCCGGTTCCCGAGCCCGGCACGGCCTCGGGCGTCGGCGTCACCCTGGTCCACAGCAGGACGCCGTCGGGCAGCGGGTCGCCGGAGGCGACGCCGTGCAGGAAGGCCGGGGCGGCGCCGGCGGCACCGGCCGGCAGGGCGGCGGCGAGCGGGGCCGCCAGAACCGCGCCGGCCGCCGCGGCCTTGACGACCGTACGGCGGCTCGGTGAACGGGCGTCCCCGTGATCCGCGGACGACGGAACGGAGGTCTCGGATGATCTGTGTCGACTGGTCACGGACGATCAGGTTACTGATCGGTATGCGCCCAAGTGGGCGAACTCGCAAAAGTTCGCCCACTCGTTGACGTGCGTACTGCTGGTGCCTGCCGTTCGGTGCGGCCTACTTGGTGACGCCCGCGTCCTTGAGCGCCTTCTGCCACTCGGCGTCCGTGCCCGGCGTCTCGATCACCTTGTCGTTGATCTTGACGGTCGGGGTCGACTGGACGTCTTCGGCCTTCTGGAAGGCGTCGCTCATCTTCATCGCCCAGGCGTCGTAGGTGCCCTTCTCCACGGCGTCCTGGAACTTCTTGTTGTTCTTCAGGGCGTCCACCGAGTTGGCGACCTTGATCAGGTAGTCGTCCTTGGCGAACTCGTCGGTCGACTCCGACGGGTGGTACTCGGCGGAGTACAGCGCGGTCTTGTAGTCGATGAACGCCTCGGGGGAGACGTTCAGCGCGGCGCCGAGGGCGCTGAGGGCGTTCTTGGAGCCCTCGCCGCCGAGGTTGCCGTCGAGGAAGGTGCCGATGGTGAAGGAGAGCTTGTAGGTGCCGTCCTCCATGCCCTTGTTGACGGCCTCGCCGATGGTCTGCTCGAAGTTGGCGCAGCCCGGGCAGCGCGGGTCCTCGTAGAGGTGGACGACGTTGTCGCTCTTGGACTCGCCGAGGGTGACCGTCGTGCCGTTCTTGCCGGAGGTGTTGGCCGGGGCCACCACCTTGGCGTCGGCGGCCTCCTCCCACTTCGAGGGCTGGTTGCTCTGAACGACGGCGTAGCTGATGCCGCCGGCTATGGCCAGCACGCCGACGATCGAGCAGGCCACGATGACCTGACGCTTGACCTTGTCGCGCTTGGCCTGGCGCTCGCGCTCCAGGCGCAGCCGCTCACGGGCCGCCGACTTCGCCGCCTGACTGTTCCGCTTGCTCATGGTGGTGATCTCTCCGGGGACGCGCACACGCGGGTGTGCGGGATGCGTACGGGGGGACTGCTCGTGCTCGGTGACGGGTCACACGAAGGCGACCGAGCACGGCGGTCCGCGCCGTCCCAGGGAGTGCGTGAGGATCGCCTCGCGGGCGCCGGCGGTGCGGTGGGCCAGGGCCGCCGGACGGCGCACCGCCGGGGCCCGGCGGACGTTCACCGCCGCGACGGCCAGCAGCAGCGGCCGGAAGGTGGTCGCGGCCACCGCGCTCAGCAGCTGGGCCAGCGCCCGCTCGCCGCGCCGCAACCAGGCCGCCGCCAGCAGCCCGACCCCGACGTGCGCGCCGAGCAGCAGCCAGGCGGTCCGGGGGTCGGCGTCGGCGAGCGCGGTCGCCAGCCGGTCGGTCTCGGCGCCGGTCACCCGGCTCAGCGGGGCGGCGACCCCGGCGTGGACGCCGGTCCCGTCGCCGCACAGCACGTCGAAGCCGACCGAGCGCAGCGGGCCCGCGACGGGGCCGCCCGCCCTGCCGTAGCACACGTGCTGGCCGGTGGTGAAGACCGTGTCGGCGGCCAGCTCCAGCGGGATCAGCAGGGCGGCGATCCGCCCGAAGCCGCGCTCGCGCCGCCCGGCCAGGGCATAGGCGATCAGGAACACGGCGGCGCCGACGGCCGCCACCGTGGGCAGCGGCAGCGGAACCCCGGACAGCAGCACGTGCGACGCGGTGCTGAGCGTCACGACGAGTGCCGTGAACAGCGCCGCGCGCACGGCTCTGAGCGGGGTCCCGGATATGTCCATAGCGATAGAAGAGTGTGTCACGGGGTCCGGTAAGGGACCCCTAAAGGGTTCCTGTGAGAAGGGCGACGGTTACCGAACCGGAATGGTCACAGACCCGGGATCCGGCCGTTGCGGAAGAGGTCCACGAAGGTCTGGTGGTCGGCACGCGCGCGTGCCCCGTACCGGTGCGCGAAGTCGACGAGCAGGGGCGCGAAGCCCTCCTCGTCGGCCGCGATCGCCGCGTCGATGGCCCGCTCCGTGGAGAACGGCACCAGGGACTCCCCGGACTGGTCGTCCGCCGCCGCGTGCATCGCGGCCGTGGCCCGGCCCAGGTCGGCGACGACCTCGGCGATCTCCTCGGGATCGTCGATGTCGCCCCAGTCCAGGTCGACGGCGTACGGCGAGACCTCGGCGACCAGCTGGCCCGCGCCGTCCAGCTCGGTCCAGCCGAGCCACGGGTCGGCGTGCGCCTGGAGGGCGCGCTGGGAGATCACCGTGCGGTGGCCCTCGTGCTGGAAGTACTCCCGGATGGCCCGGTCGGTGACGTGCCGGGAGACCGCCGGGGTCTGGGCCTGCTTGATGTAGATCACGACGTCGTTCTCCAGGGCGTCGCTGTTGCCCTCCAGGAGGATGTTGTACGAGGGCAGCCCGGCCGAGCCGATGCCGATGCCGCGGCGGCCGACGACGTCCTTTACGCGGTAGGAGTCGGGGCGGGCCAGGGAGGACTCGGGGAGGGTCTCCAGGTAGCCGTCGAAGGCCGCCAGCACCTTGTAGCGGGTGGCCGCGTCCAGCTCGATGGAGCCGCCGCCCGGGGCGAAGCGGCGCTCGAAGTCGCGGATCTCCGTCATCGACTCCAGCAGGCCGAACCGGGTCAGGGAACGGGCGACGCGGAGGGCGCCCAGCAGGGGTCCGTCGGCGGTGTCCAGCGAGAAGGGCGGCACCTCGTCGCTCTTGGCGCCGGTGGCCAGGGCGTGGATCCGCTCCCGGTACGCCTCCGCGTACACCCGCACCAGCTCGGTGATCTGCTCGTCGCTGAGCGCCTTCGCGTACCCGATCAGCGCGACCGAGGCGGCGAAGCGCTTGAGGTCCCAAGTGAAGGGGCCGACGTAGGCCTCGTCGAAGTCGTTGACATTGAAGATCAGCCGGCCGGTGGAGTCCATGTACGTGCCGAAGTTCTCCGCGTGCAGGTCGCCGTGGATCCACACCCGGGAGGTCCGGTCGTCCAGGTAGGGACCGCCGGTCTGGGAGCCGAACTCCTTGTCCTCGGTCAAATCGTGGTAAAAGAGGCATGCGGTGCCGCGGTAGAAGGCGAAGGCGGAGGCGGCCATCTTCCGGAACTTCACGCGGAACGCCGCCGGATCCGCGGCCAGCAGCCGGCCGAAGGCGGCGTCGAAGACGGCGAGGATCTCCTCGCCGCGGTGCTCCTCGTTGAGCTGCGGGACCGACATGCCTGGTGCCTCCTGGTGCGGATGGTGCTGTGACTGGTGGAGCGGATCTTCACTCGGACCAACGTTCGAAGGGGTGCGGGAGTGCCCGTGCCCGGGCGTCCGCACCGACACGCGGACCCGCCCCCGAAGGTACGCGGGGGAGCCCCCGGAGTGTCAGTGGCGAGGCATAGACTTCGACGCTGACCCCCCGGACTGACCGCAGCCCGTAGCCCACAGTTTTCTCAGGAGGCCGCACGTGTCCAAGCCGCCGTTCACGCACCTGCACGTCCACACCCAGTACTCGCTGCTGGACGGTGCCGCGCGGCTGAAGGACATGTTCAACGCCTGCAATGAGATGGGCATGACGCACATCGCCATGTCCGACCACGGCAACCTGCACGGGGCGTACGACTTCTTCCACTCCGCGCAGAAGGCCGGGGTCACCCCGATCATCGGCATCGAGGCGTACGTGGCGCCCGAGTCGCGCCGCAACAAGCGGAAGATCCAGTGGGGCCAGCCGCACCAGAAGCGGGACGACGTCTCCGGTTCCGGCGGCTACACCCACAAGACCATGTGGGCGACGAACAGCACCGGCCTGCACAACCTCTTCCGCCTCTCCTCGGACGCGTACGCCGAGGGCTGGCTGCAGAAGTGGCCGCGGATGGACAAGGAGACCATCTCCCAGTGGTCCGAGGGCATCGTCGCCTCCACCGGCTGCCCCTCCGGCGAGGTGCAGACCCGGCTGCGCCTCGGCCACTTCGACGAGGCGCTGAAGGCGGCCGCCGACTACCAGGACATCTTCGGCAAGGACCGGTACTTCCTGGAGCTGATGGACCACGGGATCGACATCGAGCACCGGGTGCGCGAGGACCTGCTGCGGATCGGCAAGAAGCTCGGCATCCCGCCGCTGGTGACGAACGACTCGCACTACACCTACGCGCACGAGGCGACCGCCCACGACGCCCTGCTGTGCATCCAGACCGGCAAGAACCTCTCCGACCCCGACCGCTTCCGCTTCGACGGCACCGGCTACTACCTGAAGTCGACGGACGAGATGTACGCCATCGACTCCTCCGACGCCTGGCAGGAGGGCTGCGCCAACACGCGCCTGATCGCCGAGATGATCGACACCACCGGCATGTTCGTCAAGCGCGACCTCATGCCGAAGTTCGACATCCCCGAGGGGTACACCGAGGTCACCTGGTTCCAGGAGGAGGTCCGCCGCGGCATGGAGCGCCGCTTCCCGGGCGGCGTGCCGGAGGACCGCCAGAAGCAGGCCGAGTACGAGATGGACGTCATCATCCAGATGGGGTTCCCGGGCTACTTCCTCGTGGTCGCCGACTTCATCATGTGGGCGAAGAACCAGGGCATCGCGGTGGGCCCCGGCCGAGGCTCCGCGGCCGGCTCGATCGTGGCGTACGCCATGGGCATCACCGACCTCGACCCGATCCCGCACGGCCTCATCTTCGAGCGGTTCCTCAACCCCGAGCGCGTCTCCATGCCCGATGTCGACATCGACTTCGACGAGCGCAGGCGCGTCGAGGTGATCAGGTACGTGACGGAGAAGTACGGCGCCGACAAGGTCGCCATGATCGGCACGTACGGCAAGATCAAGGCGAAGAACGCCATCAAGGACTCCGCGCGCGTCCTGGGCTACCCGTACGCTATGGGAGACCGCCTCACCAAGGCGATGCCCGCCGACGTCCTGGGCAAGGGCATCGACCTCGACGGCATCACCAACCCGGAGCACCCCCGCTACGGCGAGGCCGGCGAGATCCGCGCGATGTACGAGAACGAGCCGGACGTCAAGAAGGTCATCGACACCGCCAAGGGCGTCGAGGGCCTGGTGCGGCAGATGGGCGTGCACGCCGCCGGCGTGATCATGTCCAGCGAGCCGATCGTCGACCACGCCCCGATCTGGGTGCGGCACACCGACGGCGTCACCATCACGCAGTGGGACTACCCGCAGTGCGAGTCGCTCGGCCTGCTGAAGATGGACTTCCTCGGCCTGCGCAACCTCACGATCATGGACGACGCCGTCAAGATGGTGAAGTCCAACAAGGGCATCGACCTCGACCTCCTGTCACTGCCGCTGGACGACCCCACGACCTTCGAACTGCTCCAGCGCGGCGACACCCTCGGTGTCTTCCAGTTCGACGGCGGCCCCATGCGCTCCCTGCTGCGCCTGATGAAGCCGGACAACTTCGAAGACATCTCCGCCGTCTCCGCGCTCTACCGCCCGGGCCCCATGGGAATGGACTCGCACACCAACTACGCGCTGCGCAAGAACGGCCTCCAGGAGATCACGCCGATCCACAAGGAGCTGGAGGAGCCCCTCCAGGAGGTGCTGGCGGTCACCTACGGTCTGATCGTCTACCAGGAGCAGGTGCAGAAGGCCGCCCAGATCATCGCGGGCTACTCGCTCGGCGAGGCCGACATCCTCCGCCGCGTGATGGGCAAGAAGAAGCCCGACGAACTGGCGAAGAACTTCGTCCTCTTCCAGGAGGGCGCCCGCAAGAAGGGGTACAGCGACGAGGCCATCCAGGCCCTGTGGGACGTGCTGGTCCCCTTCGCCGGCTACGCCTTCAACAAGGCGCACTCGGCCGCGTACGGACTGGTCTCCTACTGGACGGCGTACCTCAAGGCGAACCACCCCGCCGAGTACATGGCCGCCCTGCTCACCTCGGTGAAGGACGACAAGGACAAGTCGGCCGTCTACCTCAACGAGTGCCGGCGCATGGGCATCAAGGTGCTGCCGCCCAACGTCAACGAGTCCATGTCGAACTTCGCCGCGCAGGGCGACGACGTAATCCTCTTCGGCCTCTCCGCCGTGCGCAACGTCGGCACCAACGTGGTCGAGTCGATCATCCGGTGCCGCAAGGCCAAGGGGAAGTACGCCTCCTTCCCCGACTACCTGGACAAGGTGGAGGCGGTCGTGTGCAACAAGCGCACGACCGAGTCGCTGATCAAGGCCGGCGCCTTCGACGAGATGGGCCACACCCGCAAGGGCCTCACCGCGCAGTACGAGCCGATGATCGACAACGTGGTCGCGGTCAAGCGCAAGGAGGCCGAGGGGCAGTTCGACCTCTTCGGCGGCATGGGGGAGGAGGCGAACGACGAACCCGGCTTCGGACTCGACGTGGTCTTCGGCGAGGAGGAGTGGGACAAGACCTATCTCCTCGCCCAGGAGCGGGAGATGCTCGGTCTCTACGTCTCCGACCACCCGCTCTTCGGTCTGGAGCACGTACTGTCCGACAAGGCCGACGCGGGCATCTCCCAGCTCACCGGCGGTGACTTCGGCGACGGCGCGGTCGTCACCATCGGCGGCATCATCTCCGGCCTCCAGCGCAAGATGACCAAGCAGGGCAACGCCTGGGCCATCGCCACCGTCGAGGACCTGGCCGGCTCCATCGAGTGCATGTTCTTCCCGGCGACCTACCAGCTGGTGTCCACCCAACTCGTCGAGGACGCCGTGGTGTTCGTCAAGGGGCGCCTGGACAAGCGCGAGGACGTGCCGCGGCTGGTCGCGATGGAGCTGATGGTCCCCGACCTGTCCAACGCGGGCACCAACGCGCCCGTGGTCCTCACCATCCCGGCGACCAGGGTCACCCCGCCGATGGTCAGCCGCCTCGGCGAGATCCTCACCCACCACCGGGGCGACAGCGAGGTGCGGATCAAGCTCCAGGGGCCGACGAAGACGACCGTGCTGCGCCTGGACCGGCACCGGGTCAAGCCCGACCCGGCCCTGTTCGGCGATCTGAAGGTGCTGCTGGGCCCGTCCTGCCTGGCGGGTTGAGCGGGACGGCGGCCGTGACGAGCGAGGGGCGCCCCGGTCTCCGGGTGCGCCCCTCGTCGGTGCGGGGCCGCCACGGCCCGTCGCACGGGTGTCAGTTGTGGCCGAAGCGCTTCTGCCGCTTGCGGGACGCGGCGTCGCCGGGCGTCGTCAGCTGCGGGGAGTGCTGCTCCTCGCGGTCCATGACGGCGGACTCGGCGGACTGCGGGGCACGCGCGGCCTGGGGCTGCTTACGATCACGGTTGTTCTTGTTCTTGGCCATGGTGATCTACCTCCTGAGGGGGATCTAGGGGCCAGGGCCGATTTCAGATTCACACAGCCCAACAAAGAACGCATATCGGGCAATTACCGTGCGTGACGCGGCCCGTCGGGATGCCGCATCCGCAGCGGAGTGCGGAAACGCCACGCCGAAGATCGAGTTCGCGCCGTTAACCTCCGCGTGGTCGGGCAGACTCGAAGGAAGCCCGAAGCAAACCTCCCGGAAAGAGGGTGGATCGCGTGGACCGCTGCATCGTCCTGGTGGACGCCGGGTATCTGCTGGGGGCCGCCGCCAGTCTCCTCGCCGGTGAGCCCTCACGCTCCCGCATCACCGTCGATCACGCCGCCCTCATCCAGGGTCTGCGCGACCGCGCGGAGTCGGACACGCGGCAGCCCCTGCTGCGCATCTACTGGTTCGACGGCGCCCCCGACCGCGTCCCGCAGCCAGAGCACCGCCGACTGCGCGTGATGCCCCGGGTCACCGTCCGCCTCGGCGCCCTCACCCGCAGCGACGGGCGCTGGGCGCAGAAGGGCGTGGACGCCGCCATGCACGCCGAGCTCACCGAACTGGCCCGCAACCGCGCCTGCTCCGACGTCGTCCTCGTCACCGGCGACGGCGATCTGCTGCCCGGCATGATGGCCGCCAAGGAGCACGGCGTCGCCGTCCACCTGTGGGCCGTCCAGGCCGCCGACGGCGACTACAACCAGTCCGAGGACCTGGTCGCCGAGGCCGACGAGCGCCGCGTCCTGGACCGTGCGTGGATCACCAAGGCCGTACGCGCCAAGGAACTCGGCGGCGTCTGCGCGCCGCCGCCCGCGCCCCGCCCCGAGATCGCCGCGATCCTCTCCGCGCCGCTGCCCGACTCCGCCCTCTCCGCGACCACCGAGCGGCCCGCCCGGGAGCCCGAGCACCCCGTGCGGCCCGACCCCGCGCGCAACGGCGCCGGGGAGCGCGCGGCACCCCCCAAGGGCGTCCCCACCCCCAAGGACCTGGCCGCCCTGCGCGCCCCCGGCGCCCACCCCGCCCCGCACCCGCCGACCTCCGCCACCCTGCGCTGGTCCTCCGACAAGGGCTGGGTCGACCGGCCCGCCGCCGAACCGGCCGAGGCCGCCTCCATGCCGACGCTGGCCCAGCTCACCACGGCCGAGCAGCGCTGGGCCGACCGCGAGGAGGACATCACCACGGTCGGCGGCGACCCGTACGAGGTCGGCCAGGTCTTCGCCCGCCGCTGGCTGGAGCGCCTCGCAGACCACGGCCACCTGCAGCGGCTGTCCGGGATGTACCCCCGCATCCCGCACCGCGTCGACGGAGAGCTGCTGCGCTACGCCGCCCGCTTCGGCCTGCTCGCCCACAAGGACGACCAGATCGACGAGCACGACCGGTACGCGATCCGGGCCGGGTTCTGGCGGGAGGTCGACGTCCGCACGGCGACCGAGCGCAGCAGCGCGCCGGAGTGAGGCCCTCCGGCGCCCCTGTGGCCCTCCCCGTGCCTCCCGCGGCTGAATCGACACTTATGGGCGGACCCGAGGGCGGGGCGGGGGGACGGACCCCGTAGTCTCGTCCCTTGTGAGTACGCGCGCGGCACAGGCACCTCGACCCGGTGGCGATGCCGTGTGCGCGGTGCGCGGACTGACCAAGACCTATCCGGCGGTGCGCGGCCGGCGCGGCGTTCCCGCCACCCCCGAGGTCCGGGCCACCGACGACGTGACCCTGGACATCCGCCGAGGTGAGATCTTCGGCCTGCTCGGACCGAACGGAGCCGGCAAGTCCACCCTCGTACGCCAGCTCACCGGCCTGATGCGGCCCGACAGCGGCAGCGTGGAGATCCTCGGCCACGACATCGTGCGCCACCCCGAGCGGGCCGCCCGCATCCTCGCCTACCTCGGGCAGGAGTCCAGCGCCCTGGACGAGCTGACCGTGTCGCTCGCCGCCGAGACCACCGGGCGGCTGCGCGGCCTGGAGGTGCGCCAGGCGCGCGCCGAGCGGGACGCGGTCCTCGACGAGCTGGGCCTCGCCCCGCTCGCCTCCCGTCCGATCAAGAAGCTCTCCGGCGGCCAGCGCCGCCTGGCCTGCTTCGCCGCCGCGCTGGTGGGTCAGCGCCCGCTCCTCGTCCTGGACGAGCCGACCACCGGCATGGACCCGGTGGCCCGGCGCGCGGTGTGGGCGGCCGTCGACCGGCGGCGCGCCGAGTCCGGCAGCACCGTCCTGCTCGTCACCCACAACGTCATCGAGGCCGAGACGGTCCTGGACCGGGTCGCCGTCCTCGACCGGGGACGCGTGATCGCCTGCGACACGCCCTCCGGCCTCAAGGAGAAGGTCGCCGGCGAGGTCCGTGTCGACCTGGTGTGGCGCGAGAGCGCACCGCTGAACGTCCCCGAGGTCGCCGCCCTGCGCGACCGCGCCGCCGAGTCCGGACGCCGCTGGACGCTCCGGCTCGCCCCCGAGGAGGCCCGCGCGGTCGTCGCCACCGTCACCGGCGGCGCCGCCTTCGCCGCGCTGGACGACTTCACCCTCGCCACGCCCAGCCTGGAGGACGTGTACCTGGCCCTGGGCGGCGCCGCGCGGCAGGGGCTGGTGAGGGCTTGAGCACCCCGATGGCGAGCAGCGGGCGCAAGGTGAGCACACCGCCTGCCGCGTCCGTACCCACCAGGACGAGCGTGACCAACGACCCCCAGCGAGCCTCGAAGGACCCGACGAAGGGGAGCAGCGCGACGTGAGTGTCGTACCCGCCGATGTTCTGCCGGGCGGTGCCCTGGCCGCCGAGGAGCAGGGCGCCGTCGGCGCGGCCGAGCTCGGGCCCAAGGCGCGGCTGTGGCCCTCCCTGGTGGCCGTGTACCGGGCGCAGCTGTCCCGGGCCCGGGTCGCGCGCATCCCGCTGCTGTTCGTCGCCACCTTCCAGTCCATCGGCATCATGATCCTGATGCGCGGCGTCGTGGACGGCGGCGGCGAGGCACGGGCCGTGGTCGCCGGTTCGGCGGTGCTCGTCGTGGCCTTCGTCGCACTGAACCTCCTCGCCCAGTACTTCGGGCAGCTGCGCGCGAGCGGCGGCCTCGACCACTACGCGACGCTGCCGGTGCCGCCGGCCGCGGTGGTCCTCGGCGCGGCGGGCGCGTATGCGTCCTTCACCGTGCCGGGGACCGTGGTGACGGCGGTGTTCGGCTGCCTGCTGTTCGGGCTGCCGATGACCCACCTGTGGGTGCTGGTGGCCGTGATCCCGCTGGCGGGCGCCGCGCTCGCCGGGCTGGGCGCGGCCCTGGGGCTGCTCGCGCCCCGGCCCGAGTTCGCCACCCTCCTCGGCCAGCTGGGCATGTCGGCGGCGCTGCTGCTGGGCGTGCTGCCCGCCGAGCGGATGCCCGAGGTGGTCCGCCTCGCGCGGGACCTGCTGCCTTCGACGTACGGCGTGGAGGCCTTCGCGCGTACGTTCGGGGACCGGCCCGACTGGGCGTTCGTCCTCGGTGACCTCGCGGTGTGCGCCGTGGTCGGCGTGATCTCGCTGGCCGTCGCGACCTGGGCGTACCGCCGGGCCGCCGTCCGGTGAAGCGCCGCACAGGCGGGTTTGGCACGATGGCGGGGTGACCGCTCCTCTGACTCCGCCACCACCCCCGAACGAACGCTCGTCGTACCAGGGCGGCCCGGTGCCGCCGCCCGTCGGTGCGCACGCGGTGGGCACCACCCCGCCCGGCGCCCCGTACGGCACGCACGGCGAGCACGGAGAACAGGACGGTCCCGGAATGCTGAGCGAAGTACGGCAGGCCGCCGTGACCGTGGCGGCGGTGACCCTCTCCGGGCTGCTGCTGGGCGTGCTGTGGTGGAAGCTGGCTCCGAGCGTGCCGCTGGTCGGTGAAGTCGTCGGCGACCGGTGGCTGGTCTACCTCAAGGAGTCCGAGGGCGAGCAGTCGGTCGGTGTCGACGGCACCTTCTCGCTGCTCGCGCTCGCGTTCGGGGCGCTCAGCGCGGTGGTCGTGTTCCTGCTGCGGCGGCGCGGGGGCGTGCCGCTGGTGGTGGCGCTGGGCGCCGGCGGGCTGCTCGGCTCGGTGCTGGCGTGGCGGCTCGGAGTCTGGCTCGGGCCGACCCAGGACGTCATCGCGCACGCGAAGGACGTGGGCAAGGGCGTGACGTTCTCGGCGCCGCTCAAGCTGGGGGCGAAGGGTGCGTTGCTGGCGTGGCCGATCGCGGCGCTGGTGGTCCACCTGGGCCTGACCGGGCTGTTCGGACCCAGGGACCCGGAGCCCGGCCCGTGGCCCGCGCCGTACGGCGAGAAGTCCGTGTAGGGCGGACCGTCATGCGGGGCGGCGGCCGTGGTTGGCCCTGCCCTTCCTGGTGCGCCACTTGCGTTTGCGCGTTCGCTTCGACATGTCCTGTCTGATTAGCCCAGGAACGCGCGTTCGTCGAGGGGGTGTGCGAGGTCGGTCGGGCGCGCGTTCGTGGACGGGGTCGGCGCGGTCGATCGGGTGAGGGGCGCGTGTTCGTCGTGGGATGTGCGGTCGGCCGGAGGGCGGGCCGTGTCTTGCCGGCCGGGGTGCGTGTGGTGGATCGGGCGGGGGCGTGCGCGCCCCCGCCCGGGCGCGTCGCAGGGGCGTGCTCGGGCGGTCGAGGTGTGGGCCGCGCGTCCGACGACGGGGTTGCGCCTGTCCGTCGAGGGCTACGCGCGGCCGATCGGGGCGAGGACCGCGTCCGTGAGCCCCGCCAGGTCGTCGGGGGAGAGCTCGACCTCCAGTCCCCGACGGCCCGCCGAGACGCAGATCGTGGCGTGGCCCGACGCCGACGCGTCCAGGACCGTGGGCAGCCGCTTGCGCTGGCCCAGCGGGGAGATGCCGCCCCGCACGTAGCCCGTGGTCCGCTCGGCCAGGGCCGGGTCGGCCATCGCCGCGCGCTTGCCGCCCACCGCGGCCGCCAGTGCCTTCAGGTCCAGCTGGCCGGCCACCGGCACCACCGCGACGGTCAGGGCGCCGTCCACGTCCGCCACCAGCGTCTTGAAGACCCGCTCCGGACTGACGCCCATCGCCTCGGCCGCCTCCTCGCCGTAGGACGGGTGCGCGGGGTCGTGGTCGTACGCGTGGACCGTGTACGCCACCCCGGCCGCCGTCAGCGCCACCGTCGCCGGGGTGCCACCGGACTGCTGCTGCTTCCTGGACTTCTTCGCCATCCGGGCCAGTACCTCAGTTGAGACTCGTCGGGCCGCGCGTCAGGTCCGACGACGGCAACGACGGCAGCGTACGGATGATCGCGGTCTCCGAGCGAAGGAGTTTCAGCTCGTCGCGCAGGCGGGAAGCCGTGTCGGGGGCCTGGAGCAGGCGCTGCTTCGTCGGGGTGTCCAGCATCATCGCGGCGGCGACCAGGTAGGAGACCACGCCCGGCTCGTCCGGCAGCTCGGAGCCGGGCGACAGCGACCGCTCGCGGGCCCCCGCCAGCCGCTTCTGGTACTGGCGGAAGGATCGCAGCACCCCCTCGGCCAGCGCGCCCGCCTCGTCGCCGGGCTCCTCGTCCAGCGGCTCCAGCTCGGCCGTCAGGAACGGACCGGATGCCTCCACCGAGCGCAGCCGCACCCGGGTCGTGCCGGTCGCCAGCACCTCGAAGGTGCCGTCGGCGCGCTCGCGGATCGTCGCCGCGTCCGCGATGCAGCCCACCTTGTGGAAGGCCTTGAGCGGGTCGGGCCCGAACCCGGCCGCCGGGCCGACTTCGGGCAGCGCCGTCGGATCGGGCAGGCCGGGCGCGGTCCGGGCCACCTCGTGGCCGTCGCGGATCGCCACGACGGCGAACCGGCGCGGTTCGTCCTCGGGGGTCTTCAGCAACCCGCGCATCATGGCGCGATAGCGCTCCTCGAAGATGTTGAGCGGGAGCACCAGCCCCGGGAACAGAACCGAGTTCAGGGGGAAGAGCGGAAGCCGGACGGTGGTCACGACGCAGAAGCCTAATGGCCGTCCGCGCGGACGCGACCGCCGCGCCCACTTCGTGGATGACCTGAACCCGTCGTACCCGGTGCGGAGGCCGCCTGCGCGCGGACGTCCGCGCGCACCTGGAGAAAGCGGCCGAGGGGGTCCTCCGCGTCCTGGTCCCAGGGGAAGGAGGTGACGTACGGGCCGGTCAGACGCAGTTGCTCCGCCGCGTCCTGGAGGCGCTCCAGGCGCAGCAGGACGTACGCCAGGAGATTGCGCAGCCCGGCGGGCCACGGGTCGGCCGCCGGGTGGGCCGCCGAGAGGGCGATGGCCCGGTCGGCGGCCGCGTCCAGGCGGGCCCGGTGCGTGCCGGCCGGGCCGTCGGCGCCGCCCGCGGTGAGACAGGCGAAGGCCGCACGCAGGGGCAGCGCCCGCAGCAGCGAGTCCTCGGGCGCGTCCTGCGCGGCGGTCTCGGCGAAGTCCAGGCACTCGCGGTACGCGCCCGGCGAGGCGGCGGCCAGGTACTCCAGGGCGGACACGTGGCAGCCGTAGTGGTGCGGGGCCCGGCGTACCGCCTGCGCCCACAGCCGCTCGAACTCCGCGTGTCCGGCGCGGGCGCCCCGCGCGGCGTCCAGTGCGGTCCGCCACGGCACCGGGTCGCCTCCGGCGGCCTCGGCGGCGGCCGTCACCGCGGGGGCCACCTGGCGCAGCAGCTCCGCCCGGGCCGGCGAGTCCCAGTGGCGGTCCACCGTCAGCCGGCCCTCGACCAGCAGCGCGTCGGGGTCGCCCGGGGCGGCGGCGCGCCAGCTCTCCAGCCACTCGGTGCGGGAGCGGGCGAAGGCGGCGAGCCCGGTCGCGTAACGGTCCCGGTGCTCCCACTCGGCCCGCTCGCGGGTGGCGGCGAGGAGAGCGGCCGCGGGGGCGTGCTCACCGTGGGCCGCCGCGACCAGGGCGGGGGCGAGACGGTCGTCGGGGGCGTCGAGGAGCACGTCGTCGTCTTGGGCGGGCCGGGACGCCCGCGAGCGGGCCCGGGCCGCCGTCCGGAGGAACGCGCGCAGCATGGCCAGTACGACGGCCGACGCTTCGCGATGGTTGTGCGGTGGGCGCCGCCTTCGGCCGTTCGGGTGCGGGCCGTCCCGTCCTGGGCCCTCGCCGCCGGACGGGACGGCCATGGCCGGGAGCGGTGGTGCGGGAGGCGCGGGGCTGGTGCCGGGCGCGGTGGGGGCGGGGCCGGTCGTCCGGACGGTGCAGACGGCCACTGGCGGCCTGGTAGGGACCGCACGCCCCGCGCCGTGACGCGGAGCCGGCACCTCCGCGGCGAACCGTGTCACCCGAGCCGCCGGCCGAACGGCGCCCACGGAGGGCGCGGAGACCTGACCCGCACCCCGGAGGGCTCAGCTCCTGCGCAGCAGCCGTGTCGCCCCCGCCGCCACCGTCGTCGCCAGGATCCAGCCCAGCAGGATCAGGGCGGTCGCCAGCCACTGCCAGCCGTCGCGGAGCTGCCAGAAGCCGACCTGCCCCAGGTCGATGACCGGCAGGAGCAGGTCGAGGGCGAAGAGGGCCGGGTTCCAGTCCGGGTGTTCGCCGGCCTTCAGCGGGGGCGGGTCCGCGCGGGCGAAGGCGAGCGAGCCCGCCGCCCACAGCACCGCCATCCACACCGCCGCCCTGCCCGGCCGGTAGCCGTAGGCGACCGTCCAGTCCTGGGCGTACCCCACGAGCTTCGCGGCGACGGGCAGGCTCTCGCGGCGCCGGCGGTGCTTGGCGAGCAGCACCTCGCGGGCGTCCTCGTCCTCTCCGCCGGCCCGCAGCACGGCGGCGAGCCGCTCGTACGGCTCCGGGTTGTACTCGGCGGTCGCGGCGCCCACCCACCGCAGCCGCTTCTCCAGCGGGAACGGCCCCCGCGGCACCAGGTTCTCGTAGGCGAAGCCGCCCATGTGCAGCCGGCCGGGGCCGGGCCAGCTGTCCGCCCGGTCCATCAGGTTGACCACCCGCGCGCCCGACAGCACCACCCGCCCGCGCGCCGGCCGCTCGCCGAGGAAGCGCAGCTCGGGCGTCTGCACCCGGCGCAGCGACAACTCCTGGTCGTCGGTGAACGTGAACCGGGCGTGCTCGAAGTCGACGGCGTCGCCGAACCGCCCGTCGTCCAGCCGCACCCCGCCCTCGCACTCGAAGCGCTGGATGCGGGTGCCCTGGGCCGGGGTGGTGCCGCGCAGCAGCGGACTGCCCAGCCCGGCCGGAGTCATGTACAGCGTGCGCTCCACCGTCAGCTGCGGGGCGTTCAGCGCGTGCCGCGTGTACGGGTTGAGGAGCCGGGCGCCGCGCAGGCTCAGCGAGACGCCGACCTGGGCGCTGCGCAGGCTCACCTCGCCGTGCGACTCCAGCATCTCGGCCTGGAGGTCCTGCCCGACGGTCATGCCGTCCGCGGCTATCGAGCGGCCGCTGCGGTCCCGGTGCACGACCGCCTGGTTGAGCAGCAGGTCGGTGCCTATCTGGGCGTCGGTGAGCCGGATGCCGCTGCGGAACCGGCAGCGCGGCAGGTGCAGGTCGCCCTCGGTCTGCAGCCGGGCCGCCTCCAGGCGCGGCACGGAGCAGTCCACCATCCGCACCGTCGTGAAACGGGCCTCCGGCAGCACCACCTCCCGGTCGAAACGGCACGCCCGCAGCTCCACGTACGGATCCACCGTGCCGCCCGCGAGGTCCATCGTGTCGCTGATCCGCACGCCCACGAGCTGCAGCGAGGAGACCCGGCCCGCGAGCGCGGGCGGACCGTCGAGAAGCAGCCAGCACAGGATGCGGGCCCGCACGGTCCGCTCCGCCCCCCAGGGGTGCCCGCCGTGCGGGTCGTCCACGAGCGCGTCGCCGCTGGACAGGTCGTACACGCTGCCGTTGCGGAAGGCCTGCCACATGCCTGCCTCGGCGGCCGTCAGGTCGTCCGGCAGCTCTCCGTCACGGTGGCCGGCCCCCTCGGTCACGGCATTCACCCCCTCCCCAACTACTCGCCGGTCGCTCACCCTTCGTACAACCGTTCATGCCCACTGGGTGACCGGCCGAACACTCAAAGTGAGTACGAACTGCCGGGTCCGGCCACGGTCCGCGCCGAGCCGTCGCGTTCTGTATCAGCCATTGATACGCGCGGACGGTGTCCGACGCGGGTCTGAGAGAATTGGTTCCGTGATCTCCCGAATCGATCTGCGCGGCGACGCCCTCCCCGAGGGTCCCGCCCTGCGCGACCTGCTGCCCCGAGCCGACTTCGACGTCGCGGCCGCCCTGGACAAGGTGCGCCCGATCTGCGAAGCCGTGCATCATCGCGGCGACGCGGCGCTGATCGACTTCGCCGAGCAGTTCGACGGGGTCAGGCTCGACCGGGTGCGGGTCCCGGCCGCCGCGCTCACCCGCGCACTGGAGGAGCTGGACCCGGCCGTGCGGGCGGCTCTGGAGGAGTCCGTCCGCCGCGCCCGTCTCGTCCACCGCGAGCAGCGCCGCACCACGCACACCACCCAGGTCGTCCCCGGCGGCTCGGTCACCGAGAAGTGGGTGCCGGTCGACCGGGTCGGGCTGTACGCGCCGGGCGGCCGGTCCGTCTACCCGTCCTCCGTGATCATGAACGTGGTGCCCGCGCAGGAGGCCGGCGTCGAGTCGGTCGCCCTCGCCTCCCCGGCGCAGGCCGAGTTCGGCGGGCTCCCGCACCCCACGATCCTCGCCGCCTGCGCCCTGCTCGGCGTCGACGAGGTCTACGCGGCGGGCGGCGCCACCGCCGTCGCGATGTTCGCCTACGGCACCGAGTCCTGCCCGCCCGCCAACATGGTCACCGGCCCCGGCAACATCTGGGTCGCCGCCGCGAAGCGCTTCTTCACCGGCAAGATCGGCATCGACGCCGAGGCCGGCCCGACCGAGATCGCGATCCTCGCCGACTCCACCGCCGACCCGGTGCACGTCGCCTCCGACCTGATCAGCCAGGCCGAGCACGACCCGCTGGCCGCCGCCGTCCTGGTCACCGACTCCGTGGAGCTGGCGGACGCGGTCGAGCGGGAGCTGGAGCCCCAGGTCGCCGCCACCAAGCACGTCGACGACCGGATCGTCCCGGCGCTCAAGGGCCGCCAGTCCGCGATCGTCCTGGTCGACGGCCTGGACGAGGGCCTGCGGGTGGTCGACGCCTACGGCGCGGAGCACCTGGAGATCCAGACCGCCGACGCCGCCGCCGTCGCCGACCGCGTCCGCAACGCCGGCGCGATCTTCGTCGGCCCCTGGGCGCCCGTCTCGCTCGGCGACTACGCGGCCGGGTCCAACCACGTCCTGCCCACCGGCGGCTGCGCCTGCCACTCCTCGGGACTGTCCGTGCAGTCCTTCCTGCGCGGCATCCACATCGTCGACTACACGCGCGACGCCCTCGCCGAGGTCGCGCGCCACGTGGTGACGCTGGCGGAGGCGGAGGACCTGCCCGCGCACGGTGCGGCGATCAAGGCGAGGTTCGAGTGGAAGGTCCCGGAGAGCAAGTGACGTTCGGTATCGACGATCTCCCCGTACGGGACGAGCTGCGCGGCAAGTCCCCCTACGGCGCGCCCCAGCTGGACGTGCCGGTACGGCTGAACACCAACGAGAACCCGTACCCGCTGCCCGACGCGCTGGTCGAGCGGATCACCGAGCGCGTCCGCGAGGCCGCCCGCCACCTCAACCGCTACCCGGACCGGGACGCGGTCGAACTGCGCACCAGGCTCGCCGAGTACCTGACCGAGACCGCCGGGTACACCGTGGATCTCCGGGGCGTCTGGGCGGCCAACGGATCCAACGAGGTCATCCAGCAGCTGCTCCAGACCTTCGGCGGGCCCGGCCGCACCGCGATCGGCTTCGAGCCGTCGTACTCGATGCACGGCCTCATCGCGCGCGGTACCGGCACCGGCTGGATCTCCGGCCCGCGCCACGAGGACTTCACCATCGACGTGCCGGCCGCCGAGAAGGCGATCGCCGAGCACCGCCCGGACGTCGTCTTCATCACCACTCCCAACAACCCCACGGGCAACGCGGTCCCGGCCGAGACGGTCCTCGCCCTCTACGAGGCCGCACAGGCCGCCAAGCCCTCCATGGTCGTGGTCGACGAGGCCTACATCGAGTTCAGCCACGGTTCCTCGCTGCTGCCGCTGCTGGACGGCCGCCCGAACCTCGTCGTCTCCCGCACCATGTCGAAGGCGTTCGGCGCGGCGGGCCTGCGCCTCGGCTACCTCGCCGCGCACCCGGCCGTCGTCGACGCCGTCCAGCTCGTACGGCTGCCGTACCACCTGTCCGCCGTCACCCAGGCGACCGCGCTGGCCGCCCTGGAACACACCGGCACGCTGCTGAAGTACGTCGAGCAGCTCAAGGCCGAGCGGGACCGGCTGGTCGCCGAACTGCGCGCCATCGGCTACGAGGTGACCGAGTCCGACGCCAACTTCGTCCAGTTCGGACGGTTCGCGGACTCCCACCAGGCGTGGCGGCAGATCCTCGACCGGGGCGTCCTGGTCCGGGACAACGGCGTGCCGGGGTGGCTGCGGGTCACCGCCGGCACCCCGGAGGAGAACGACGCGTTCCTCGACGCGGTCCGTGAAGTCAAGAAGGAGCAGAACACATGAGCCGCGTGGGACGCGTGGAGCGCACGACCAAGGAGACCTCGGTCCTCGTCGAGATCGACCTCGACGGCACCGGCAAGACCGACATCGCCACCGGCGTCGGCTTCTACGAC
The DNA here is from genome assembly GCF_042745235.1 of Streptomyces sp. NPDC058796. Classification (NCBI taxonomy): domain Bacteria; kingdom Bacillati; phylum Actinomycetota; class Actinomycetes; order Kitasatosporales; family Streptomycetaceae; genus Streptomyces; species Streptomyces sp. NPDC058796. The sequence continues at coordinate 99,983 of NZ_JBHYOP010000001.1, read as the reverse complement.
CACATGCTCGACCAGCTCGGCCGGCACGGTCTGTTCGACCTGACCGTGAAGACCGACGGCGACCTGCACATCGACTCCCACCACACCATCGAGGACACCGCCCTCGCGCTGGGCGCCGCCTTCAAGCAGGCCCTCGGCGACAAGGTGGGCATCTACCGCTTCGGCAACTGCACGGTCCCGCTGGACGAGTCCCTCGCCCAGGTCACCGTCGACCTCTCCGGCCGCCCCTACCTCGTGCACACCGAGCCCGAGAAGATGGCGCCGATGATCGGCGAGTACGACACCACGATGACCCGGCACATCCTGGAGTCCTTCGTCGCCCAGGCGCAGATCGCCCTGCACGTGCACGTGCCCTACGGGCGCAACGCGCACCACATCGTGGAGTGCCAGTTCAAGGCGCTGGCCCGCGCCCTGCGCTACGCCTCGGAGCGCGACCCGCGCGCGGCCGGCATCCTGCCCTCCACGAAGGGCGCGCTGTAACCCATGAACGGCACGTCCACCGCCCTGATCGTCGTCGGCCTGTTCTTCATCGGCGGCATCATCTCCTTCGCGAAGCAGCAGATGCCCAAGGGGCTGATCGTGCTGCTGTCCATCGGCGCCGCGATGTGTCTCCTCGCGGGCGTCCTGAGGCTGGAGGTGTGGAATTGACCTCTGCGAACTCCAAGCGGGTCGTCGTCTTCGACTACGGCTTCGGCAACGTCCGCTCCGCCGAGCGCGCCCTCGCGCGCGCGGGAGCCGACGTCGAGATCACCCGTGACTACGACAAGGCCATGAACGCCGAGGGGCTGCTGGTCCCCGGCGTCGGCGCCTTCGCCGCCTGCATGGACGGCCTCAGGGCCGCCCGCGGCGACTGGGTCGTCGAACGCCGGCTCGCCGGCGGGCGTCCGGTGATGGGCATCTGCGTCGGCATGCAGATCCTGTTCGCCCGCGGCATCGAGCACGGTGCGGAGGCCGAGGGCCTGGACGAGTGGCCCGGCACGGTCGGCCCCCTCCAGGCCGACGTGGTGCCCCACATGGGCTGGAACACCGTCGAGGCACCGGCCGACTCGCAGCTGTTCGCGGGCCTGGACGCGGACGCCCGCTTCTACTTCGTGCACTCCTACGCCGTCCACGACTGGTCCCTTCAGACGCACAACCCGCTGATCGCCGCGCCCAAGGTCACCTGGTCGACGCACGGCAAGCCCTTCGTGGCCGCCGTGGAGAACGGCGCCCTGTGGGCCACCCAGTTCCACCCCGAGAAGTCCGGCGACGCCGGCGCCCAGCTCCTCACCAACTGGATCGAGACCCTGTAGAGATGAGCAAGCTCGAACTCCTCCCCGCCGTCGACGTCCGCGACGGCCAGGCCGTCCGCCTGGTGCACGGCGAGTCCGGCACCGAGACCTCCTACGGCTCCCCGCTTCAGGCCGCCCTCGCCTGGCAGCGCTCCGGCGCCGAGTGGCTGCACCTGGTCGACCTGGACGCCGCCTTCGGCACCGGCGACAACCGCGAGCTGATCGCCGAGGTCGCGAAGGCGATGGACATCAAGGTGGAGCTGTCCGGCGGCATCCGCGACGACGACACCCTCGCCGCCGCCCTCGCCACCGGCTGCACCCGCGTGAACCTCGGCACGGCCGCCCTGGAGACCCCCGAGTGGGTCGCCAAGGTCATCGCCGAGCACGGTGACAAGATCGCGGTGGGTCTGGACGTACGGGGCACCACGCTCCGGGGCCGCGGCTGGACCCGCGACGGCGGCGACCTCTACGAGACGCTGGACCGCCTGAACAAGGAGGGCTGCGCCCGCTACGTCGTCACCGACATCGCCAAGGACGGCACCCTCCAGGGCCCCAACCTGGACCTCCTCAAGAACGTCTGCGCGGCCACCGACCGCCCGGTCGTCGCGTCGGGCGGCGTGTCGTCCCTGGACGACCTGCGCGCGATCGCCTCTCTCGTCCCGGACGGTGTCGAGGGGGCCATCGTCGGGAAGGCCCTGTACGCGAAGGCGTTCACCCTGGAAGAAGCCTTGGAGGCTGTGTCGCCATGACATCCGAAGCCGTACGGCGCGTGCAGAGCGGAAGTCCCTGGGAAGATTCTTTCGGTTTCGCACGTGCCGTGGCGGCGGGTGATCGTGTCATCGTGGCGGGCACGACCGCCTTCAAGGGCGACATGCTGTACGGCGAGGGCGACCCGTACGAACAGGCGAAGGTGGCCTTCGGCACGGCCATCGACGCGATCGGCGAGTTCGGGCTCGGGATCGAGTCCGTGATCCGGACCCGGGTGAATCTGGCGCACTCCCGGGACGTCGACGAGGTGGGCCGCGCCCACAAGGAGCTGTTCGACGCCGTACGTCCGGTCACGACCCTGCTGGTCGTGCAGGGCTTCATCGACTCCCGGGTGCTGGTGTCGGTGGAGCTGGAAGCATTCAGAGCGCAGTAGAGCGCAGAGCGCAAGCAAGAGGCATCGAAGGAGCCGTGGATTCATGACCCTGGCGGTCCGAGTCATCCCCTGCCTGGACGTGGACAACGGCCGGGTCGTCAAGGGCGTCAACTTCCAGAACCTGCGCGACGCGGGCGACCCCGTCGAGATGGCCAAGGTGTACGACGCCGAAGGCGCCGACGAGCTGACGTTCCTGGACATCACCGCCTCGTCGGGCGACCGCGAGACGACCTACGACGTGGTGCGCCGCACCGCCGAGCAGGTGTTCATCCCGCTGACCGTCGGCGGCGGTGTGCGCACCGCCGAGGACGTCGACAAGCTGCTGCGGGCCGGCGCGGACAAGGTGGGTGTGAACACGGCCGCCATCGCCCGCCCCGACCTGATCCGCGAGATCGCCGAGCGCTTCGGCCGCCAGGTCCTCGTCCTGTCGGTCGACGCCCGCCGCACCGAGGCCGGCACCTTCGAGGTGACCACGCACGGCGGCCGGCGCGGCACCGGTATCGACGCGGTGGAGTGGGCGCACCGCGCCGCCGAACTGGGCGCCGGCGAGATCCTGCTCAACTCGATGGACGCGGACGGCACGAAGGACGGCTACGACCTGGAGATGCTGGCCGCGGTCCGGGGGCACGTCACCGTCCCCGTGATCGCCTCGGGCGGCGCGGGCACCCTCGCCCACTTCGCCCCCGCGGTCGAGGCGGGCGCGGACGCGGTCCTGGCGGCGTCCGTCTTCCACTTCGGCGACCTGCGGATCGGGCAGGTGAAGGAGACGCTGCGGGGGGCGGGGCACCCTGTTCGGTAGTTCGGGGCGTCCCTCTTGGTAGTGAGGGCGGTAGTGGTCGCGGTTGCGGTCCCGCTAAGGTGCTCATATGCCAGGGATCACGATTGAGTTCACTGAGGAAGAGCTGGCCGAGCTGCGCGCGGAGGCCAAGGAGCAGGGCGTCGCGATCAAACGGCTCGCGCACGACATACTGACCGAGGACGTGGTGCGCCGGCGGCAGAAGCAGCGGTTCGTGGAGGGGGCATCGAAGAAGGCCCGCGAGATCATGGCCGACTTCGAGGAGCGTTTCCCGAGGGGACTTCGGTGACGCTGTACGTCGACACCGGCTGGGTTCTCAACATCCAGGTGAACGTGTCACCGCGGAACACGCCGATCCGGGACTGGGGCGCGTTGCACTGCATGGTCGAGCGGCACAGGTACGAACGGGTCGCGGGCGAGGCCTACTACGAGGAGGTTCCCGCGCGAGCCGCGACGTTCCTGCACACCGCGCTGCGGCTGAGGCCCTTCACCGACTACAACGCTTCCATCGGTGTGGCCTGCGCCTGGGAGTACATGGAGCAGTCAGGGATGCCCTTCGAGCTGCCGTACGGGGAGATGGCCAAACTCGTCTCCGACGTCCGCAGCGACGAGGCCGACCTCAATGAGACCGCCCGCCTGCTCCGCGACTGGGCTGCATGACCCGGTGACCGACCTCACCGACATAGCCGCCGGCCGGGCCCGCGCCACCGCCGACCGCCCCGCCCACCGCGACCCCAACGTGCTGCGCTGGGTCGCCGCCTACACCGCCTCCATGGTCGGGGACACCGTCTTCTACCTGGCGCTGTCCTGGGCCGCCGTGCAGAACGGCAGTCCCGCCCAGGCCGGGATCGTCACCGCCGTGAGCGCGGTGCCGCGGGCGCTGCTCATGCTGGGCGGCGGGGTGGTCGCCGACCGGTTCGGGCCCCGGCGGGTCGTCATCGGCAGTGACGCCGTACGGTGCGTCACCGTGCTGGCGGTCGCCGCCGTGCTCTTCGCGACCGAGCCGGGGCTGTGGCTCCTCGCCCTGCTCGCCGTCGTCTTCGGCACCGTCGATGCCGTGTTCATGCCCGCGGTGGGGGCTCTCCCGGCGCGGATCACCGGCAAGGACCAGCTCGCCCGCGTCCAGGGCATGCGCGGCCTCGCCATCCGGTTCGCGGCCGTCGTGGGCGCCCCGCTGGGCGGGCTCGGCGTGGCGGTCGGCGGCGCGGCGGCGGCCTTCGCGGGTGCGGGGCTGCTGATCGCCGTGTCCGTGCCGCTGCTGGTTTCCGTACGGACGCGCGAGGTGCCGGCCGACGGGACGACCGGCACGCCCGCCGCGCGGGACACCACCGCCTGGCGGGACCTGGTGGGCGGTCTCCGCTACGTCCGGCGCCACCGCGTCCTCGGCCCGCTGATGGTCACCATCGCCCTCGGCGACCTCGGCTTCGTCGGCCCCCTCAACGTCGGCCTCACCCTGCTCGCCGACGAGCGGGGCTGGGGCGCCTCCGGGATGGGCTGGGTGCTCGCGGGGTTCGGGACGGGCGCCGGGGCCGCCGCCCTGCTGCTGACCGTGCGGGGACGCGTGCCGCGCGCCGGGTGCGTCGGCGCCGGTGCCCTCGTCCCCGGCGCGGCGGCGATCGGCGCCCTGCCGCACGCGCCCGGCCTCCCCGCGGCCGTCGGCATCGCCGTGGCCGTCGGGCTGCTCACCGGGTTCAGCGGCGCCATGTGCGGGGCGCTGCTGCAGACCCAGTCCGAGCCCGCCTACCTCGGCCGCGTCACCGCCGTCGGCGGCATCGTCAGCCTGGGCGTCGCACCGCTGAGCATGCCGCTGTCCGCCGCCGCCGTCGGCGTCTGGGGCACCGGCCCGGTCTTCGCCGTCAGCGCCGCGGTGTGCGCCCTCGGCGGGGTCGTCGCCCTCGCCGCGCCGGGCGTACGGCGCGCGGAACTGCCCGGATAGCGGCCCGGGCCGCCTCAGATCCCCAGCTGCTTCGCCTCGTGCAGCTTGGCGATCGCGTCCTCCTCGCCCTCCAGCTCCACCTTGGCCGCGCTCTGCCGCCCGTACGCGAACAGCAGCAGCTCGGACGGCTCGCCCGTCGCCGTCACCACCGGCGTGCCCCGGTGGGCGACCGTCGTCTGGCCGTTCGGGCGGCGCAGCACCAGGCCGGTCGGGATGCCCCGGCCCATCAGCCGCGCGGCGCGCTCCAGCCGGGACCACAGGGCGTCCTGGAAGACCGGGTCCAGCTCGCGCGGCGACCAGTCCGGCTGGGCGCGGCGGACGTCCTCGGTGTGGACGTAGAACTCCACCGTGTTCGCCGCCTCGTCGACCTGCTTGAGCTGGAAGGGGGAGAAGCGGGGAGGGCCCGTGCGGATCAGCTGGAGCAGCTCGTCGTACGGCTTCGCGCCGTACTCGTCCATGACCCGGTCCAGCCGGGACGCCAGCTGCTTGATCAAGGTGCCCCCGGCGGCGTCCGGCCGGCGCTCGCGCACCACCACGTGGGCGGCGAGGTCCCGGGTGCGCCAGCCCTCGCAGAGCGTGGGCGCGTCCGGCCCCGCCGTCTCCAACAGGTCCGCGAGCAGAAGTCGTTCACGCTTGGCGAAAGTCGACATGGAGTCAGCCTACGGCCGTCCGGCGGGTCCGCCCAATGGACGGCGCCGATGCGTGTCAGCCCCGCGCGGCACAATGGGCGCATGACCAGCAGCTCCTCCACCGACGGCAGCTCCCGGCGGCCCAGCCCGCTCGCCCCGCAGATCGCCGACCGCCTCAAGCGCAGCGCCGACGGCCTCCTGCCCGCCATCGCCCAGCAGTACGACACCGGGGAGGTGCTGATGCTCGGCTGGATGGACGACGAGGCACTGCACCGCACGCTGACGACCGGTCGCTGCACCTACTGGTCGCGCAGCCGCCAGGAGTACTGGGTCAAGGGCGACACCTCGGGGCACTTCCAGTGGGTGAAGTCGGTCGCCCTGGACTGCGACGCCGACACCGTCCTGGTCAAGGTCGACCAGGTCGGCGCCGCCTGCCACACCGGCGCCCGCACCTGCTTCGACGCCGACGTGCTGCTCGACGCGGGTGCGGACGGCACGGATTCCGGCACGCCCGGCGCGGATCAGTAGGGTCTGCCCACATGGACCACATGGACCACAGGGACCGCATGGACGTCATGGACCTCGACACCTTCCGCAAGCTGGCCGCCGACCGCCGGGTGATCCCGGTCAGCCGCAAGCTCCTCGCCGACGGCGACACCCCGGTCGCGCTCTACCGCAAGCTCGCCGCCGAACGCCCCGGTACCTTCCTCCTGGAGTCGGCGGAGAACGGCCGCACAGCGTTCCAGTGGTCCCGGTACTCCTTCGTCGGAGTCCGCAGCGCCGCCACCCTCACCGAGAAGGGCGGGCAGGCCCACTGGCAGGGCACCCCGCCCGTCGGCGTCCCCACCGACGGCGACCCGCTCGCCGCCCTGCGCGCCACCGTCGAGGCCCTGCACACCCCGCGCGACCTCGCCCACGACCTGGGCCTGCCACCCTTCACCGGCGGCATGGTCGGCTACCTCGGCTACGACATCGTGCGCCGCCTGGAGAAGGTCGGCCCCGGCGAGCGCGACGATCTGAAGCTCCCCGAGCTGACCATGCTCCTCACCAGCGACCTCGCCGTCATGGACCACTGGGAGGGCTCGGTCCTGCTGATCGCCAACGCGATCAACCACAACGACCTGGAGACCGGCGTCGACGAGGCCTACGCCGACGCGATCGCCCGCCTGGACGCCATGGAGGCCGACCTCACGCGCGCGGTCGCCCAGCCCCCGGCCGCCCTCCCGCCGTCCGAGCTGCCCGAGTACACGGCGCTGTGGGGCGGCCCCGACTTCCAGGACGCCGTCGAGGACATCAAGGAGCGCATCCGCGCGGGCGAGGCCTTCCAGGTCGTCCCCTCCCAGCGCTTCGAGACACCGTGCACGGCGAGCGCGCTGGACGTGTACCGGGTGCTGCGGGCCACCAACCCCTCCCCGTACATGTACCTGCTCCGCCTCGACGGCTTCGACGTCGTCGGATCGTCGCCGGAGGCGCTGGTCAAGGTCGAGGACGGGCGCGCCATGGTCCACCCCATCGCCGGGACCCGTCCCCGGGGCGCCACCCCGCAGGAGGACCAGGCCCTCGCCGAGGAACTGCTCGCCGACCCCAAGGAGCGCGCCGAGCACCTGATGCTCGTCGACCTCGGCCGCAACGACCTGGGGCGGGTCTGCGAACCCGGCTCCGTGGAGGTCGTCGACTTCATGTCCGTCGAGCGGTACTCGCACGTCATGCACATCGTCTCGACGGTCACCGGCCGCGTCGCCGCCGGCCGCACCGCCTTCGACGTCCTCACCGCCTGCTTCCCGGCCGGCACCCTCTCCGGCGCCCCCAAGCCGCGCGCCCTGCAGATCATCGACGAACTCGAACCGTCCCGGCGCGGCCTGTACGGCGGCTGCGTCGGCTACCTCGACTTCGCGGGCGACTCCGACACCGCCATCGCCATCCGCACCGCCCTGCTGCGCGACGGCACCGCCTACGTCCAGGCCGGCGCCGGCGTCGTCGCCGACTCCGACCCGGTCGCCGAGGACACCGAGTGCCGCAACAAGGCCGCGGCGGTGCTCCGCGCGGTGCACACGGCCAGCCGGCTGGGACGGTAGGGCCATTCTCACGCCACGGATTCCGAACCCCGGGTGACGGTTCGCCCGGGGTTCGGGTGATAGTGGAGTACGTGACAGCTGTTCCTCACCCCCGTACCCCAGCCGCAGGACCCGCCCGGTCCGGCCGCCGGAGCCTCGCCGTCGCCCTGCTGTGCGGCGCGCTCGGTGCCGGCGTCGCCCTGCTCGCCACCCGGCAGGAGTGGTCGGAGGGCACCGCGACGGTGGCCGGCGGCGCGTTCCCGCTGACCGCCAGGGGCAGCGACGTCACGGGCGTGCCCGCGGCGCTCGCCATAGTCGGCCTCGCCGCGCTCGTCGCCGTCTTCGCCGTGCGCCGCACCGGCCGGTTCGCGGTCGCCGCCGTGCTCGCGCTGAGCGGCGCGGGCACCGTCGTCGCGGCCCTGGCCGGCGCTTCCGACAGTTCCGCCCTGGACGACAAGGCCGCCGAGGCCGCCGGCGACACCTCGGCCACCGTGGAGGCCCTCACCCACACCGCCTGGCCGTACGTCGCGGCCGCCGGCGGCGCCCTGCTGCTGCTGGCCGGGCTGCTCGCCCTGCGCTACGGACGACTGTGGCCCGCGATGTCCGGCCGCTACGAGCGCGACGGCACGCCGCGTCCGCGCCGGGGGCCGCAGACCGTCGACCCGGACCGCCCCGAGGACCTCTGGAAGGCCCTCGACCGCGGCGAGGACCCGACCGGCGCCTGACCCGCGGTTCACCCGCCCCCCTCCTGGGCACCCGGACGAGACCGGCGCCACGCACGCGAGGGGAGCACCCCCGCTCACGGCGCGCGCGCCCGTGCGGGACAATGATCCCGAGCGTCCTGCTCAGACTTGGCACACAGCAACGAGGAGCAAGCAATGGCGGGCAGCAGCCACGGTCACACCCCGGCCGCCTGGACGGGTGTCATCATCGCCTTCATCGGTTTCTGCATCGCGGGCGTGTTCATGGTGGCGGCCCAGCCGGTGGGCTTCTGGGCCGGCATGGCGGTCGTCCTCCTCGGCGGTGCCGTGGGCGGCATCATGCGCATGATGGGCCTCGGCCAGCCGCGCCACACCCACCCCGTGCACCAGGTCGCCGGCGACAGCAAGCCGGTCGGCGCCAAGGGCTGACCGGCGACGGCACCCCCCGAGGGGCGGACCGGCACGAGCGCGCCGGACCGCCCCTCGCGTGCGTGCGGGGCCGCCCGGAGGCAGAATGCCCGGCGTGGACGCCGAGACCGGGAAACCGACGCCGAGCAGGACCCCCACCCAGGCAACGACCGTGACCCGGGGCACGGCGGAGCCCCCCGCTGCGGCTCGCGGACCCGCCCTCCTCGGACGCCTGGCCGTCCCGGCCGCCGTGCTCGCGACCGTGGCCGGCGCCTTCGCCTACGTCGGAAGCGTGGACCCCAACGAACCCGGCCACTACCCCGTCTGCCCCCTGCTGCGCTTCACGGGCGTCCTCTGCCCCGGCTGCGGCGGCCTGCGCAGCGCCCACGCCTTCGTCCACGGAGACGTGGCGGCCGCACTGCAGGCCAACGCCCCGGCCGTCCTCGCCTACCTCGGCCTCGCCGTGCTCTGGGCCGTCTGGGTGGTCCGCGCGGCGCGCGGCCGGCCGATGCGGATCGACCTCGGTCCGGTCCACCTGTGGGCGGCGGGCGCGCTGATGCTGGCCTTCACGGTTGTCCGGAACCTGCCGTTCGGTGGCTGGCTCCGTCCTTGATCATCCGCCGGGTGTCCAGGTAGTGGAACCAGGGCCAACCGGATGCGGGACCGCCGCTCCGCTCCGGATACCATCGCAGTGACCATACGTTCCGATACGTACCGCCGTCTGAAAGGGGGCCGCTCGCGTGAGTGTGCTCGACGAGATCATCGACGGAGTCCGTGCCGACCTCGCGGAGCGGCAGGCGCGCGTCAGCCTCGACGAGCTCAAGGAGCGCGCGGCCAAGGCACGCCCCGCCAAGGACGGCGTGTCCGCCCTGCGCGGCGACGGCGTCAAGGTCATCTGCGAGGTCAAGCGCTCCAGCCCGTCCAAGGGCGCGCTGGCCGCCATCGCCGACCCGGCCGGCCTCGCCGCGGACTACGAGGCGGGCGGCGCCGCCGTCATCTCCGTCCTGACCGAGCAGCGCCGCTTCGGCGGCTCGCTGGCCGACCTGGAGGCCGTCCGCGCCCGCGTGGACATCCCGGTCCTGCGCAAGGACTTCATCGTCACCTCGTACCAGCTCTGGGAGGCCCGCGCGCACGGCGCCGACCTGGTACTGCTGATCGTCGCGGCCCTGGAGCAGCCGGCCCTGGAGTCGCTGATCGAGCGCGCCGAGTCCATCGGACTGACCCCGCTCGTCGAGGTCCACGACGAGGACGAGGTCGAGCGCGCGGTGGACGCCGGCGCCAAGGTCATCGGCGTCAACGCGCGCAACCTGAAGACGCTGGAGGTCGACCGCGGCACTTTCGAGCGGGTCGCCCCGGAGATTCCCGCGCACATCGTCAAGGTCGCCGAGTCCGGCGTCCGCGGCCCGCACGACCTCATCGCCTACGCCAACGAGGGCGCCGACGCCGTCCTGGTCGGCGAGTCCCTGGTCACCGGCCGCGACCCCAAGACCGCCGTCGCCGACCTGGTCGCCGCCGGCGAACATCCGGCACTGCGCCACGGCCGGGGCTGACATCCCGGTAGGCTGACCCCCATGACGCTTCCGCTCACCCCGGCCCCCCGGGACCCGTACGCGCGCCTGGCGCGCGGCTGCCGCCCCCGCGGCTGCCGCGCCCCCGCCCGCCGGGTCCACGGCCGCCGGGTGCGGTACGTCATCGGAGACGAGCCCGGCCAGGTGAACGGCATGCGATGGCCTCAGCGCCCCGTAAGGGGCGCGGGACTCCACTGATTCTGCGACTCCGTCGCGTGGACGCGAGCAACCAGCGACGGCCCGCAGCCTGATGACCCCCGCCCCCACGGCGAATCTGCCCAGACCAGACACTCACCGTGAGGTTCACGCATGCCCAGCAACTTCTTCATCCCCGACCCGCAGGGTCGAACCCCCAGCCCCGAAGGCTACTTCGGGGCGTACGGCGGCAAGTTCATCCCCGAGGCCCTCGTCGCCGCGGTCGACGAGGTGGCCGTCGAGTACGACAAGGCCAAGTCCGACCCCGAGTTCGCCCGGGAGCTGGACGACCTCCTCGTCCACTACACCGGCCGCCCCTCGTCCCTCACCGAGGTCCCCCGCTTCGCCGCCGAAGCCGGCGGAGCCAGGATCTTCCTCAAGCGCGAGGACCTGAACCACACCGGCTCGCACAAGATCAACAACGTGCTCGGCCAGGCCCTGCTCACCAGGCGCATGGGCAAGACCCGAGTGATCGCCGAGACCGGCGCAGGCCAGCACGGCGTGGCCACGGCCACCGCCTGCGCGCTCTTCGGCCTGGACTGCACGATCTACATGGGCGAGATCGACACCCGCCGCCAGGCCCTCAACGTGGCCCGCATGCGCATGCTGGGCGCCGAGGTCATCGCCGTGAAGTCGGGCAGCCGCACGCTGAAGGACGCGATCAACGAGGCGTTCCGCGACTGGGTCGCCAACGTCGACCGCACCCACTACCTCTTCGGCACCGTCGCAGGCCCCCACCCCTTCCCCGCGATGGTGCGCGACTTCCACCGCGTCATCGGTGTCGAGGCCCGCCGCCAGCTCCTGGAGCAGGCCGGACGCCTTCCCGACGCCGCGATCGCCTGCGTCGGCGGCGGCTCCAACGCCATCGGCCTCTTCCACGCCTTCATCCCCGACGCGGACGTCCGCCTCATCGGCTGCGAGCCGGCCGGGCACGGCGTGGAGACCGGCGAGCACGCGGCCACCCTGACCGCGGGCGAGCCCGGCATCCTGCACGGCTCCCGGTCCTACGTCCTCCAGGACGACGAGGGCCAGATCACCGAGCCGTACTCGATCTCGGCCGGCCTCGACTACCCGGGCATCGGCCCCGAGCACGCCTACCTCAAGGACTCCGGCCGCGGCGAGTACCGCGCGGTCACCGACGACGCCGCCATGCAGGCGCTGCGCCTGCTGTCGCGCACCGAGGGCATCATCCCGGCCATCGAGTCCGCGCACGCGCTGGCCGGCGCCCTGGAGGTCGGCAGGGAGCTGGGCGAGGACGGGCTGATCGTCGTCAACCTGTCCGGCCGCGGCGACAAGGACATGGACACCGCCGCCCGCTACTTCGGGCTGTACGACACCGACGCCGAGGTCGCAGAGGATGCCTCCGGCGCCGCCGAGATCGAGGGGGACGCCAAGTGAGCGGGAACGTACGGCTGCTGGACGAGACCCTCGCCGCGGCGAAGGCCGAGGGCCGCTCCGCCCTCATCGCCTACCTCCCGGCCGGCTTCCCGACCGTGGACGGCGGCATCGCGGCGATCAAGGCCGCGCTCGACGGCGGCGCCGACGTCGTCGAGGTCGGCCTGCCGCACAGCGACCCGGTGCTCGACGGCCCGGTCATCCAGACCGCCGACGACATCGCCCTGCGCGGCGGCGTGAAGATCGCCGACGTGATGCGCACCGTCCGGGAGGCCCACGCGGCCACCGGCAAGCCGATCCTCGTCATGACGTACTGGAACCCCATCGACCGCTACGGCGTGGAGCGCTTCACCACCGAGCTGGCCGAGGCGGGCGGCGCCGGGTGCATCCTGCCCGACCTGCCGGTCCAGGAGTCGGCGCTGTGGCGGGAGCACGCCGACAAGCACGGTCTCGCCACGGTCTTCGTGGTCGCGCCCAGCAGCAAGGACGCGCGGCTCGCCGAGATCACCGCGGCCGGCAGCGGCTTCGTCTACGCCGCCTCCCTGATGGGCGTCACCGGCACCCGCGAAACCGTCGGCGCGCAGGCCGAGGACCTGGTGCGACGCACCCGCGCCACCACCGGCACCCCCGTCTGCGTCGGGCTCGGCGTCTCCAACGCCGCCCAGGCCGCGGAGGTCGCCCGATTCGCCGACGGCGTGATCGTCGGCTCGGCGTTCGTCAAGCGCATGCTGGACGCCCCCGACGACGCGGCCGGCGTGGAGGGCGTCCGCGCGCTCGCCGCCGACCTGGCGAAGGGCGTGCGCGGACAGGCCTGACGACACGCATGTGACAGGGGTCCCTCGTACGGGTGGTCCTGGGACCGGGGAGGCGCGGTGCGCCTCCCCGGTTCGTTCTGCGGGGTGTGAGCGAGAAGAACCGAGAGGGAAAGCGCACCGCCCGCCAGAAGCTTGCGGCCGAGCGCGAGAAGCAGAAGTCCAGGGACAAGCGCCGCCGCGCGCTGATCGTCGGCGCCAGCGTGGTGGGCGTCCTGGGGCTGGCGGCCGTGGTCGGCGTCATCGCCGCCAACACGGGCAAGGACGACACCGAGGCGTCCGGTCCGGTCGTGGCGCCCTCGGGCGCGCAGGGCAAGGACAGCCTCGCCATCCCGGTCGGCAAGGAGAGCGCCCAGTCGACTCTCGTCATCTGGGAGGACTTCCGCTGCCCGGCCTGCAAGGCCTTCGAGCTGGCGTACCGGGACACGATCCACGAGCTCACCGACGCCGGGCAGCTCAAGGTCGAGTACCACCTGGCGACCATCATCGACGGCAACATGGGCGGCACCGGCTCCCGCAAGGCCGCCAACGCCGCGGCCTGCGCCCAGGACGCCGGCGAGTTCCCGGCCTACCACGACGTGCTGTTCACCAACCAGCCCGCCGAGACCGACGACGCCTACGCCGACGAGGACAAGCTGATCGACCTGGCGGGCAAGGTCGACGGCCTCGACACCACCCTCTTCCAGGAGTGCGTGAAGAACGGCACGCACAACAGCTGGGTGGAGAAGTCCAACGAGGCCTTCCGCACCGGCGGCTTCAGCGGCACGCCCACCGTCCTCCTGGACGGCAAGAACATCTACCAGGACCGCTCCATGACCCCGGCGAAGCTCAAGCAGCTGGTGGAGGACGCCAACAAGTGAGGGACGGTGTTACGGACCCGTAGCCGGGCTGCCCGCCGCGGGTACCGCCCGACACGGTAGCGTCGACCCTGCCATGGAACTTGCCTTCATTCCCAGCCCGTCGAGCGGGGTGCTGTACCTCGGCCCCGTTCCGCTGCGCGGCTACGCGTTCTGCATCATCATCGGTGTCTTCGTCGCCGTCTGGCTCGGCAACAGGCGCTGGATCGCCCGCGGCGGCCGGGCCGGCACGGTGGCCGACATCGCTGTCTGGGCCGTTCCCTTCGGTCTGATCGGCGGCCGGCTCTACCACGTGATCACGGACTACCAGCTGTACTTCAGCGAGGGCCGTGACTGGGTCGACGCCTTCAAGATCTGGGAGGGCGGACTCGGCATCTGGGGCGCGATCGCCTTCGGTGCGCTGGGCGCCTGGATCGGCGCCCGGCGCCGGGGCATCCCGATGCCCGCCTACGCGGACGCCGTCGCTCCCGGCATCGCCCTCGCGCAGGCCATCGGCCGCTGGGGCAACTGGTTCAACCAGGAGCTCTACGGCAAGGCCACCGACCTGCCCTGGGCCGTGGAGATCACCTCCTCGGCCGACGGACGGGTGCCCGGCACGTACCACCCGACCTTCCTGTACGAGTCCCTGTGGTGCATCGGCGTCGCCGTGCTCGTCATCTGGGCCGACCGCCGCTTCAAGCTGGGCCACGGACGGGCGTTCGCCCTGTACGTCGCGGCCTACTGCGCGGGCCGCTTCTGGATCGAGTACATGCGCGTCGACGACGCCCACCACATCCTGGGCCTGCGGCTGAACAACTGGACAGCGCTGTTCGTCTTCCTGCTCGCCGTGGTGTACATCGTGCTCTCGGCGCGGATGCGGCCTGGCCGGGAGGCCGTGGTCGAGCCCGGCGCGGAAGCGACCGGCGGCGACGCCGTGGCGGCGGACGCGGACAGCGACTCGGAGAACTCCCAGCACCCCGAGGGCGACGGATCGGCGGACGCCGGGGACGCCGGGGACACAGAGGCCGCCAGGGGCGCCGAGGACGCCGCCAAGGACGTGAAGGACGGGGCCGACTCCGCCAAGAAGGGCTGACCGCGCCGCGTACACCGTCGAAGGGTGCCCGGAATCTTCCGGGCACCCTTCGACATGTGTCACGACAGTGCGGGCCGCCGGGCCAGCGACAGCGTGCGCTGGGCCGTCGCCACCACCGCCGCGTCCACGAACCGACCGTCCGGAAGGGCCAGCGCCCCCGGCTGCGCGGTGGCCGCCTTCACGATCGTCTCCGCCTCCTCCAGCTCCCGCTCGGTCGGCAGGTAGGCCCGTTCGATGATCGGCAGCTGACGGGGGTGGATCGCCGCGCGGCCGAGGAAGCCCAGGGCCCGGCCGTGCGCGCAGGACGCCGCCAGCCCCTCCAGGTCCCGGGTGTCCGGATGCACCGTCTGTGAGGGCGGCGCCAGACCTGCCGCCCGCGCGGCCACGACCACCCGTGCGCGCGACCAGTCCAGCCCCGTGTCCCCGCGCACCCCCAGGTCGGCGCGGAGATCGGCCTCCCCGAGCGCGATGCCGCGCAGCGACGGGTGGGCGGCGGCGATCCGGTAGGCCCGCTCCACGCCCAGCGCCGTCTCCAGCAGCGCGTACAGGGGCGGCCCGCCGGTGGCCGCCGCGACGCCGGTGACCTGCTCCGGGGAGGTCACCTTGGGCAGCCGCAGCCCGGACAGTCCCGGCAGCGCGGCCAGCGCCGCCAGGTCGGCCGCGGCCAGGGGACCGTCCAGGGCGTTGACGCGGACGTGGACCGGCACCGGCTGCGGCTCGGTGAGCAGTTCGGCGGTGGCCTCGCGGGCGTACTCCTTGCGGTCGGGGGCGACCGCGTCCTCCAAGTCGATCACCACCACGTCGGCACCCGCTGCCAGCGCCTTGGCGACCACCGGGGGCCGGTCCCCGGGGACGTACAGCCAGGTCAACGGGGGTGCGGTCATACGACGCCCTCCTCACGCAGCTCTTTCACGTCCGCCGGGGCGAGACCCAGCTCGGTCAGCACCTCCTCGGTGTCCGCACCGTGCGGGCGGCCCGCCCAGCGGATCGCGCCCGGGGTGGCGGAGAGCCGGAAGAGGACGTTCTGCATGCGCAGCGGGCCCAGCTCGGGATCGTCGACGGTGGTGACCGTGTCGAGGGCCCGGTACTGCGGGTCGGCCATCACGTCCCGCACGTCCTGGACCGGGGCGACGGCCGCCTCGGCCTTCTCGAAGGCGGCGAGCACGTCGGCGCGGCTGTGCCGGGCGATCCAGTCGCCGACCGCCGCGTCCAGCACGTCGGCGTGCCGGGCCCGGCCGGCGCCCGACCCGAACCAGGGCTCGTCGATCAGCTCCGGCCGGCCCACCAGCCGCATCACGCGCTCGGCGACCGACTGCGCGGAGGTGGAGACGGCGACCCACGTGCCGTCGGCGGTCCGGTAGGTGTTGCGGGGCGCGTTGTTCTGGGAGCGGTTGCCGGTGCGGGGCTGGACGTGGCCGAGCTGGTCGTACCAGGTGGGCTGGGGGCCGAGCACGGTCAGGATCGGCTCGATGATCGCCATGTCGACCACCTGGCCCTCGCCGGTGCGGTCCCGGGCGGCCAGCGCCGTCATCACGGCGTACGCGGTCGCCAGCGCGGCGATGGAGTCGGCGAGGCCGAACGGGGGCAGCGTCGGGGGCGCGTCGGGCTCGCCGGTCATCGCGGCGAAGCCGCTCATGGCCTCGGCGAGGGTGCCGAAGCCGGGGCGGCGCGCGTACGGGCCGAACTGACCGAAGCCGGTGACGCGGGTGAGGACCAGGCGCGGATTGACGGCGGACAGCTCCTCCCAGCCCAGGTCCCACTTCTCCAGGGTGCCGGGGCGGAAGTTCTCGACGACGACGTCCGCGGTCGCGGCGAGGCGGAGCAGGGTGGTGCGGCCGGCGGGCTTGGACAGGTCCAGGGTGATGGTGCGCTTGTTGCGGCCCAGCACCTTCCACCACAGGCCGACGCCGTCCTTGGACGGGCCGTGCCCCCGGGACGGGTCGGGGCGGCCGGGATGCTCCACCTTGATCACCTCGGCGCCGAAGTCACCGAGCATGGTGGCGGCCAGCGGGCCCGCGAAGAGCGTGGCGAGGTCGAGGACGCGCAGGCCGCTCAGCGGTGCGGTGGCCGGGGAGGCGGGAGCGGCGGTCATGAGGGGCTCGGGCATGGGCGGGTGGCCTCCCGGTGGGTGAGGTGGGCGAGGGTGTCGAAACCGATGCCGTCGAAGTCGCCGACCGAGGTGGCCAGGCGGTTCTTCAGCGGGGCCGTCCAGTGCTCGGGCAGCGCGGCGGGCGAACCGGCGAGAAGCCCGGCGACGCTGCCGGCGGTGGCGCCGTTGGAGTCGGTGTCCCAGCCGCCCGACACCGCGCGGGAGACCGAGCCGGTGAAGTCGCCGTCCGCGTGGGTGAGGGCGGCGGCGACCAGCGCGGTGTTGGGGACGGCGTGCACCCAGTGGTGGGCTGGCCAGTGACGGGCGTGGAGGGCGTCCACGACCGTGTCGAAGTCGGGGTGGGCCTCGGCGAGGTGGACGCCGTGGCGGACGGCTTCGGCGAGGCGGGAGCCGGGCGGTACGACCGCGAGGCCGGCGCGCAGGCAGGCGTGGACGTCGTGCGCGCCGGTGGCGGCGGTGGCGAGGACGGCCGCCGCGAACATCGCCGCGTAGACGCCGTTGGCCGTGTGGGTGAGGGTGGCGTCCCGGTGGGCCTGCTCGGCGGCGGCGGCCGGGTCGCCGGGGTTGGTCCAGCCGTGCACGTCGGCGCGGATCAAGGCGCCGATCCACTCGCGGAACGGGTTGCGGTGGCGGGCGGTGTGCGGGGGTTCGAGGCCGGAGAGGAGGTTGCGGTAGGCGACGCGTTCGGCGGTGAAGGTGCGGCCTGCGGGGAGTTCGTCGAGCCAGACGCGGGCCACGTCGGTGGTGGTGAAGGCCCGGCCGTGGCGTTGCAGGATCCGCAGGTTGAGGAGGGGGTAGTTGAGGTCGTCGTCCTCGGGCATCCCGTCGATGTTCTCGGCCAGGGACGTGGGCGCCGAGCGGCGGTTCCAGGGGTGGGCGGCGAGGAGGTCGGCCGGGACTCCTCGGGCGGTGAAGTAGCCGGTCGGGGGCCAGTTGCCGGCGGCCCGGCCGAGGAGGCGGATGCCGGTCAGGGGGAGCTTTTCGACGGGTTTGCCCAGGAGGCAGCCGGCGGCCCGGCCGAGCCAGGCGGCTTCCAGCCGGGCCGGGGACACGGGTGCGGGCGACGCGGGGGAGGGCCAGTCGGGGCACAGTGCCGTGATCCGGTCGAGGTCCGTCGGCTCGGTGTCCGCCATGGGGCTGGGCAGGTCGGCGAGTTCGTCCAGGAGGTCCTTCGCGAGGATGCGGAGGCAGGGGGAGGCCGGCCGGGTGGAGGCGCCTGCCCGGGGCGGGGCCTCGCCGCCGCCCGCCGCCCGCCAGCGGGCCGCGACCGCCGAGGGGTTGCGGCCGTCCAGCCGCGCCTGGCGCAACTCGTGTCCGATCAGGTCCTCGGGCTGGACCCAGGTCAGCCGGAGCATCCCGCGCCTCCGATCGCGGCGAACGCCTCCTCGTGGGCGCGCCGCCGCCGCACGTCGCGCCGGAAGACCTCGCGCGCCACCCCGGTGAGCGTCGCCGCCGGTGCCCACAGGTCGAGCCGGCTCGCCTCCGCGACCGTCTTCGCCCACTCCTGAGGCACCGGTGAGCCCAGCGCCCCGGCCAGAGCGCCCGCCATCGTGGCGATGGAGTCGCAGTCGCGGCCGTAGTTCACCGCGCCCAGGACCGCGTGCCGCCAGTCGCCGCCGGAGACGAGCAGCATGCCGAGGGCGACGGGCAGTTCCTCGATCGCGTGCAGCCGGGACGGGCGGCGGGCGCCGAGCGAGGGGGCGCGGTAGTCGGGGCCGACCGTGTCGTACGGGGCGACCGCCTCCCGCAGCGGCGTCAGCGCCGACTCGAAGTCCGAGTACCGCGCGGCGACTTCGCAGACCGCCTCGATCGCCGCCCGCGTGCCGTCCTTCGCCAGCGACAGACAGGCGGTCACCACCGAGTCCGGCGTCGCGCCGGGGACGCAGGCCGCGGCCACCGCCGCCGCGAGGACCCCGGCCGCCTCACGGCCGTACGACGACTGGTGCGCGCCCGCGACGTCCAGCGCCTCGGCGTAGGCGGCGGCCGGGTTCCCGGCGTTGACCAGGCCGACCGGGGCCATGTACATCGCGGCACCGCAGTTGACGATGTTGCCGGTGCCCGCCTCGCGCGGGTCGACGTGGCCGTAGTGGAGCCGGGCCACCAGCCACTTCTCCGCCAGGAAGATCCGCTGGAGGGGGAGCGCCTCGGCCTCCAGCTCAGGGATCCAGCGCGGGTTGGTCATCAGGTCCGGGACCAGGTGTTCGGCGACGGCGTGGGCGTCGAGGTGGTCGCGGACCGTGCCGTAGACCCGGACCAGAGCGTGGGTCATCAGGGTGTCGTCGGTGACGTGGCCGTCGCCCTTGTGGTACGGGGCGATGGGGCGGGCGGTGCGCCAGGCATCGCCGTTCCAGGGGCCGACGATCCCGTTCACGCGGCCGCCGTGGCGTTCGAGGATCTGGGCGGGGGAGTAGCCCTCGACGGGGCCGCCGAGCGCGTCGCCGACGGCCGCGCCGACGAGGGCGCCGGTGACGCGTTCCTCCAGGGACGCGGTGGCGGTGCTGGGTGTCCTGATGTCGTCCCTCATGTCCGGTGCGGTCCTTTCCGGTCGGGGCCGGTGCGTGCGTGCAGGAGTCCGGCGAGCTCGACCAGGTCGGTGCCGGTGAGCCGGGGCAGTACGCAGCCGGGGAGCGTGCGGCAGGTCTCGCGCCAGGAGGCGGGGATCGCCGCGCCGCCGCCCAGCGCGCCGGTGAGGGCGCCGGCCAGCGCGGGGGCGGAGTCCGCGACCCGGGAGAGGCAGGCCGCCGCCGGTACCGCCTCAGCGATGCGGCCTTCGGCGGCGACGGTCAGGGCGAGGGCGACCGGGACGGTCTCGGCGGCGGCGATGCCGTAGCTGTAGACGTGGTCGACGATCTGGTGCTCCAGCAGCGGGACCAGCGCGAACGTGCTCTCCGCGTCCGCAGCGAGGGCCAGCGCCTGGCGGGCGTTGCGGCCGATCTCCGTCTCCGGGGGCAGTTCGGCGAGCGCGGCCGTGACGCAGGCGCGTACGTCGCCGCCGCCGAGGGCGCGGGCCAGTGCCGCCGCCATGGCGCGGGCGCCGTGCACCCCGTCGCCGTCCTGGGTGTAGCGGGCGTCGAACTCGGCCAGGTCGGCTGCGGGCCGCGGGTCGCCGGGGTGGGCGACGGCGAGGACGCAGGCGCGGACGCAGGCGGCGTCGTCGAAGTAGTGCGGGTTGTCGTGGCCGGTGGCGGGCGGGCGCAGACCGGCGGCGAGGTTTCCGAGACCGGCCCGGACCGAGATGCGGGCCCGCAGCGGCAGTACCGCCGACTCCGGCTCCGGGGCGCGTTCCGTCGCCGCGGCCACCTCGCTGGCGGCGGCGTTCCAGGTCAGGTCGATCGCGGCCCGCATCCGCCGCTCCCGGCTCAGGTCCCCGAGCGCGCCGTCGTCCCCGGCCCGCAGCACCGTCTCCGCCGCGAACGCCGCCCACTCCGCGTCGTCGGAGGGGCCGAGGCGCAGCGGCTCCGGGGGCTGGTTCAGGGCGATGGGCACGGGGAGGGTGGTGGTGGCGTTCTGTTCGGCGAAGGTGTCCAGCTCGCGAGTGAGGCGGCGGGTCCACTCGGGCATCCGCGCGGCCCGGTGCCGGGCGGCGGGCCACCCGGCGGCGTCTCCGGCGGCCAGCCCGAGGAGAAGGCCCTCGACACGGTCGCCGGCAGCGTGCTCGGGCCGCACGGTGGTGCGGGTCGCCGGGGCGGTCTCGGGCACCGGCCGGTGCCCGCTCCCGGCGGGCGGGGACCCCTCCGGCACGTCGGCCGGGGCGACGTACGCGGTGGTGGCCGGTTCCTCCCCGCCGGGCCGCCCCCTGCTCACGGCGCCGCCTCCGCCGCGACCGCGTCGCCGGGGTGCGCGCCGGGGGCCTTGCCCCGTGCCGGGGCCGGATCGGCCGTACCGGTGGGTACGGCGGCCCGTCCGACGGCGCGTGCGGCGTTCTGGCCGCCCGGAAGGGCTCCCGCGCCCCGCACGCCGTCGCCGCCCGTACCGGGGGTGCCGTCCGACGACGGCTCTTCGTCGGTGCGTACGGCGTTGTCCTCGGCTGTGGGGGGCTCGATCGGTGTGGCGCTGGTGTTCGCGGTGGGTGGGGCGGTTCGTGTGCCGGCGGTGCCGGCGGTGCTCGCCTCGTGCCGTACGGCGTTCGCGTGGGCGCTTGGTGGTGTGGCCGGTGCGGGGGCGCTGCCCTGGAGCCCGGCCGGCACACGGTGCACGCAGGCGGTGATGCCCGGAGGGTCGCCCGGCGCGGAGCCGTTGCCCTGGGGTCCGGGCGGTACAGGGTGTGCGGGGGCGGTGATCTCCGGCGGGTCGCCCGGCGCGGAGCCGACGCCCGGGGGCCCGGAGGGCGCGCCGTACCCGTCCGGTGCGCGGGCGTCACCCGCCGGGAGCGCTCCGGCGGCCTCTCCGGGAGCCGCCGCTCGCGTCAGCAGGTCCGCCACCTCCAGCACATGGTGGCCCGCCATCGCCGGCAGGCAGCTGCCGCGGGCCGGGCCGATCGCCGACGCCCACTCGGCCGGGATCGCGGCGGCACCCCGGGTCGCGCCGGCCAGGGCGCCCGCCACCGCCGCCGTGGTGTCGGCGTCGCGCCCCATGTTGACGGCCGTCAGCACCGCGTCCGTGAAGTCGCCGTCGGCCGCCGCGTACGCGCCGAAGGCGAGGGCGACCGCCTCGGGGGCCAGGTCGGTCCAGGGGTAGCCGCCGATGACCACCGCGGAGCGGACGGCGCGTTCGCCGAGGTGGGCCGCCGTCATCGCCCGGCGCAGACAGCGGGCCGTCCAGGAGTCCTCCGGGACGACGGCCAGCGCGGAGGCCACCACCGCGTCGGTCGGCGCCCCCGCCATCGCCGCCGCGACCCCCGCCGCCACCGCCTGGCCGCCGTAGATGCCCTCGCCGTCGTGGCTGACCGAGCCGTCGATCGCCACCAGCCGGGCTGCCTCGGCGGGACGGCCCGCCGCGAACACGCCGTGCGGCGCGGCCCGCATGGCCAGCCCGTCGCTCCACGCGTGGCGGTGCTGCGCGGAGATGGGGGCGGCCAGCCCGCGGCGCAGGTTCTCCAGGGTGCCGCGCTCGCTGAAGCCCGCGCCCCGGAAGGGGCCCTCCTCCCGGTCCGCGATCCACTCGTGCCAGGCCGTCTCCACATGGGCCGGGGTGAGCGCGGCGCCGTACCTGGCCAGCAGCAGACCGGAGAAGATCGCGTACTCGGTGTCGTCGGTGCCGGCCGGGTCGCGGGCCACGAAGTCCGTGATGCGTCCCCAGCGGGCCCGGATCTCGGAGGGCTTCATGTTCTCGGCCGGCGCTCCGAGGGCGTCCCCGACGGCCAGGCCCAGCAGTGCGCCCCGGGCCCGCTCGCGGAGTCCGACGGCGCCCCCGGGCGCGGGGGCCGGGGGAACGCAGGCGGTGGATGCCATGGGGCCTCTCCTCTCCCTTTGCGGATGTGTCCCCGGTGCCGCACGCGTCGCAGCCTCGCGGACCCCAGCGTCACCCGGACGACTTGTGTGCGGGCAAGATCGCGGATGAGCGAGGAAGGGTAAAACCGCAGGTAAGCCCAGCCTTTCCTTGCTGGCGGAGCGGAAATGAGCGGCGTAGATTGGGTGTTGTTAAAAAGTAGACCCAGTCCAAACTAGCTTTCCGGGGGGCCCGCATGGCCATCATCGAGACCGAGGCGGCGCTGCACGAGGCGCACCGCGACAACCACACCCACCGTGACGTGAACGGCGGCTGGCTGCGCCCGGCCGTCTTCGGCGCGATGGACGGCCTGGTCTCCAACCTCGCCCTGATGACCGGTGTCGCGGGCGGTACGGCGAGTCAGCAGACCGTGGTGATCAGCGGGCTCGCGGGTCTCGCCGCCGGCGCCTTCTCCATGGCCGCCGGCGAGTACACCTCCGTCGCCTCGCAGCGCGAGCTCGTCGAGGCCGAGCTGGACGTCGAGCGCCGCGAGCTGCGCAAGCACCCGGCGGACGAGGAGGCCGAGCTCGCCGCGCTCTACGAGGCTCGGGGGGTGGACGCCGGCCTCGCGCGCGAGGTCGCCCGGCAGTTGTCGCGCGACCCCGAGCAGGCCCTGGAGATACACGCCCGCGAGGAGCTGGGCGTCGACCCCTCCGACCTGCCGTCCCCGCTGGTCGCGGCCGTGTCCTCGTTCGGCTCCTTCGCGCTCGGCGCGCTGCTTCCCGTGCTGCCGTTCCTGCTCGGCGCCAGTGCGCTGTGGCCCGCCGTACTGCTCGCGCTGGCCGGACTGTTCCTGTGCGGCGCGGTGGTCGCCAAGGTGACGGCGCGCAGCTGGTGGTACAGCGGTCTGCGGCAGCTCGCCCTCGGTGGCGCCGCGGCCGGTGTGACGTACGCCCTGGGCAGCCTGTTCGGAACGGCCGTAGGATAGCCCGGCTCGAACTTATGCGTCGGACCGCATAAGTAGTCGCGGAAGTTGCTACTCGCTGGTTTCGAGCGCGTGATCCCCGGGCATGAGCCGGAAGCGCTGTGAGCAATGAGGCCCGCCGCGCACCCGCGGAGTGGGCGACGAAGCTCCCTCCGCGCCCCTGGACCGACGGACACCGATCTGTCCGCCTCGGTCCCCGAAGCCTCCACCGCCGGGCACGGAACCCCCTCCGTAACCCCCGGTGTCCGCATGGTGGAACGGATTATCCCGCTTCCCGAGAACCGCCCCATCATGTAACCTGCACCAAATTTTGATTTCACGCAGAGGGCCAACGTCGTCCCTCGGCACTTCGCACATGCCAGATGACGACGACGGGAGAGCCGATGCGTACGCCGCGCCAGCCGTCCCAGCATTCCACGAATGGCCAGAACTGGTCCTTCATGGATGCTCGCCCTGCTGCGCAGGGTATGTACGACCCCCGCAACGAGCACGACGCCTGCGGCGTCGGTTTCGTCGCCACTCTCACCGGCGAGGCATCGCACAACCTGGTCGACCAGGCGCTCACCGTGCTGCGCAACCTCGAGCACCGCGGCGCCACCGGCTCCGAGCCCGACTCGGGCGACGGCGCCGGCATCCTCTCCCAGGTGCCCGACGCCTTCTTCCGCGAGGTGGCCGGATTCGAACTGCCCGAGGCCGGGGCGTACGCCGTCGGCATCGCCTTCCTGCCGGTCGACGGCACCGAGGACGCCGTCTCGCGGATCGAGACGCTCGCCGGTGAGGAGGGCCTCACCGTCCTCGGCTGGCGCGAGGTGCCGGTCGCCCCGCAGCTGCTCGGCGCCACCGCGCGCTCCACCATGCCGGTCTTCCGCCAGATCTTCGTGGCCGACGGCGCCTCGCAGGGCATCGCCCTCGACCGCCGCGCCTTCGCGCTGCGCAAGCGCGCCGAGCGCGAAGCCGGGGTCTACTTCCCGTCGCTGTCCGCGCGGACCATCGTCTACAAGGGCATGCTGACCACCGGCCAGCTCGAGCCCTTCTTCCCGGACCTGTCCGACCGCCGCTTCGCCTCCGCGATCGCGCTCGTGCACTCCCGGTTCTCCACCAACACCTTCCCGAGCTGGCCGCTCGCCCACCCCTACCGCTTCGTCGCGCACAACGGCGAGATCAACACGGTCAAGGGCAACCGCAACTGGATGCGCGCCCGCGAGTCCCAGCTCGTCTCCGACGTCTTCGGCTCCTCCTCCGACCTGGACCGGCTCTTCCCCGTCTGCACGCCGGACGCCTCCGACTCCGCCTCCTTCGACGAAGTCCTGGAGCTGCTCCACCTCGGCGGGCGCTCGCTGCCGCACTCCGTGCTGATGATGATTCCGGAGGCGTGGGAGAACCACGACTCCATGGACCCGGCCCGGCGCGCCTTCTACCAGTTCCACTCCACGATGATGGAGCCCTGGGACGGCCCCGCCTGCGTCACCTTCACCGACGGCACCCAGGTCGGCGCCGTCCTCGACCGCAACGGCCTGCGCCCCGGCCGCTACTGGGTCACCGACGACGGCCTCGTCGTCCTCGGTTCCGAGGTCGGCGTCCTCGACATCGACCCCGCGAAGGTCGTCCGCAAGGGCCGCCTGCAGCCCGGCCGCATGTTCCTCGTGGACACCGCCGAGCACCGCATCATCGAGGACGACGAGATCAAGGCCCAGCTCGCCGCCGAGCAGCCCTACGCCGAGTGGATGGAAGCCGGCGAGATCGAGCTGTCCGACCTGCCCGAGCGCGAGCACATCGTCCACACCCACGCTTCCGTCACCCGCCGCCAGCAGACCTTCGGGTACACCGAGGAGGAGCTGCGCGTCATCCTCGCGCCGATGGCCAAGGCCGGCGCCGAGCCGATCGGCTCCATGGGCACCGACTCGCCCATCGCCGCGCTCTCCGACCGGCCCCGCCTGCTCTTCGACTACTTCACCCAGCTCTTCGCCCAGGTCACCAACCCGCCGCTGGACGCCATCCGCGAAGAACTGGTCACCTCTCTGCGCTCCTCGCTGGGCCCGCAGGGCAACCTGCTGGAGCCGTCGGCCGCCTCCTGCCGCAGCGTCCTGCTGCCCTTCCCGGTCATCGACAACGACGAGCTGGCCAAGCTCATCCACATCAACGCCGACGGCGACATGCCCGGCTTCAAGGCCGCGACCCTCTCCGGCCTCTACCGCGTGCACGGCGGCGGCGACGCCCTGGCCGCCCGCATCGAGGAGATCTGCGCCGAGACCGACGCCGCCATCGAGAACGGCGCCCGGCTCATCGTCCTCTCCGACCGCCACTCGGACGCCGAGCACGCCCCGATTCCGTCGCTGCTGCTCACCGCCGCCGTCCACCACCACCTCATCCGCACCAAGCAGCGCACCGAGGTCGGTCTGCTGGTCGAGGCCGGCGACGTCCGCGAGGTTCACCACGTCGCCCTGCTCATCGGCTACGGCGCCGCCGCGGTCAACCCGTACCTGGCCATGGAGTCCGTCGAGGACCTGGTCCGCGCGGGCACCTTCCTGCCCGGCATGGAGTCCGAGCAGGCCATCCGGAACCTGATCTACGCCCTCGGCAAGGGCGTCCTCAAGGTCATGTCCAAGATGGGCATCTCCACCGTCGCCTCCTACCGCGGCGCCCAGGTCTTCGAGGCCGTCGGCCTGGACGAGGCCTTCGTGGAGAAGTACTTCAACGGCACCGCCACCAAGATCGGCGGCGTCGGCATCGACGTCGTCGCCCAGGAGGTCGCCGCCCGCCACGCCAAGGCCTACCCGGCCAGCGGCATCGCGCCCGCCCACCGCGCCCTGGACATCGGCGGCGAGTACCAGTGGCGCCGCGAGGGCGAGCCGCACCTGTTCGACCCGGAGACGGTCTTCCGCCTCCAGCACTCCACGCGCTCCGGCAAGTACGACATCTTCAAGAAGTACACCGAGCGCGTGAACGAGCAGTCCGAGCGGCTGATGACGCTGCGCGGCCTCTTCGGCTTCAAGAGCGACCGGCAGCCGATCCCGATCGACGAGGTCGAGCCCGTCTCCGAGATCGTCAAGCGCTTCTCCACCGGCGCCATGTCGTACGGCTCCATCTCCCAGGAGGCGCACGAGACCCTCGCCGTCGCCATGAACCAGCTGGGCGGCAAGTCCAACACCGGTGAGGGCGGCGAGGACCCGGAGCGCCTGTACGACCCGGCCCGCCGGTCCAGCATCAAGCAGGTCGCCTCCGGCCGCTTCGGCGTGACCTCCGAGTACCTGGTCAACGCCGACGACATCCAGATCAAGATGGCCCAGGGCGCCAAGCCCGGCGAGGGCGGCCAGCTGCCCGGCCACAAGGTCTACCCGTGGGTCGCCAAGACGCGTCACTCGACGCCGGGCGTCGGCCTGATCTCCCCGCCGCCGCACCACGACATCTACTCCATCGAGGACCTGGCCCAGCTGATCCACGACCTGAAGAACGCGAACCCGCAGGCGCGGATTCACGTCAAGCTGGTCTCCGAGGTCGGCGTCGGCACGGTCGCGGCGGGTGTGTCGAAGGCGCACGCGGACGTCGTCCTGATCTCCGGCCACGACGGCGGCACCGGCGCCTCCCCGCTGACCTCGCTCAAGCACGCGGGCGGCCCCTGGGAGCTGGGCCTCGCCGAGACCCAGCAGACGCTGCTGCTCAACGGCCTGCGCGACCGCATCGTCGTGCAGACCGACGGGCAGCTCAAGACCGGCCGCGACGTCGTCATCGCCGCGCTGCTCGGCGCCGAGGAGTTCGGTTTCGCGACCGCGCCGCTCGTCGTCTCCGGCTGCGTCATGATGCGCGTCTGCCACCTGGACACCTGCCCGGTCGGCATCGCCACCCAGAACCCGGTGCTGCGCGACCGGTTCTCCGGCAAGGCCGAGTACGTGGTGAACTTCTTCCAGTTCATCGCCGAAGAGGTCCGCGAGATCCTCGCCGAGCTGGGCTTCCGCTCCATCGAGGAGGCCGTCGGCCACGCCGAGACCCTCGACGTCACCCGCGCCGTCGACCACTGGAAGGCGCAGGGCCTGGACCTGGAGCCGCTGTTCCACGTGCCGGAGCTGCCCGAGGGCGCGGTGCGCCACCAGGTGACCGTTCAGGACCACGGCCTGGAGAAGGCACTCGACAACCAGCTGATCAAGCTCGCGGCGGACGCGCTCGGCGCCACGGACGCCACCGACGCGGCCCCGGTGCGCGCCCAGGTCGCCATCCGCAACATCAACCGCACGGTCGGCACCATGCTCGGCCACGAGGTGACCAAGAAGTTCGGCGGCGCGGGCCTGCCCGACGACACCGTCGACATCACCTTCACCGGCTCCGCCGGCCAGTCCTTCGGCGCCTTCGTCCCGCGCGGCATCACCCTGCGCCTGGAGGGCGACGCCAACGACTACGTCGGCAAGGGCCTCTCCGGCGGCCGGATCATCGTCCGCCCGGACCGGGGCGCCGACCACCTCGCCGAGTACTCCACCATCGCCGGCAACACCATCGGCTACGGCGCCACCGGCGGCGAGATGTTCCTGCGCGGCAAGGTCGGCGAGCGCTTCTGCGTCCGCAACTCCGGCGCGACGGTCGTCTCCGAGGGCGTCGGCGACCACGGCTGCGAGTACATGACCGGCGGCCACGCGGTCGTCCTCGGCGAGACCGGGCGCAACTTCGCGGCCGGCATGTCCGGCGGCATCGCCTACGTCATCGACCTGGACCGCGACAACGTCAACGCCGGCAACGTCGGCGCGATCGAGGCGCTGGACGACACCGACCGCGACTGGCTGCACGACGTCGTGCGCCGGCACCGGGAGGAGACGGGCTCCACCGTCGCCGAGAAGCTGCTCGCCGAGTGGGACACCGCCGTCGAACGCTTCAGCAAGATCATCCCCAGCACGTACAAGGCAGTGCTCGCCGCCAAGGACGCCGCCGAGCGAGCCGGTCTCTCCGAGACCGAGATCACCGAGAAGATGATGGAGGCGGCGACCAATGGCTGATCCCAAGGGCTTTCTGAACCACGGGCGCGAGGTCGCCAAGACCCGCCCCGTCGAGGAGCGCGTCAAGGACTGGAACGAGGTCTACGTCCCCGGCTCCCTGCTGCCGATCATCAGCAAGCAGGCCAGCCGGTGCATGGACTGCGGCATCCCGTTCTGCCACAACGGCTGCCCGCTCGGGAACCTGATCCCCGAGTGGAACGACTACGCCTACCGCGAGGACTGGCAGGCCGCGCAGGAGCGCCTGCACGCCACCAACAACTTCCCGGAGTTCACCGGCCGCCTGTGCCCGGCCCCGTGCGAGTCGGCGTGCGTGCTCGGCATCAACCAGCCGCCGGTCACCATCAAGAACGTCGAGGTCTCCATCATCGACAAGGCGTGGGAGACCGGGGACGTCGCCCCGCAGATCCCCGAGCGCCTGTCCGGCAAGACCGTCGCCGTCATCGGCTCGGGCCCGGCGGGCCTGGCCGCCGCCCAGCAGCTGACCCGGGCCGGCCACACCGTCGCCGTCTACGAGCGCGCCGACCGCATCGGCGGCCTCCTGCGCTACGGCATCCCCGAGTTCAAGATGGAGAAGCGGCACATCAACCGGCGCATCGAGCAGATGCGCGCGGAGGGCACCCGCTTCCGCACCGGCGTCGAGATCGGCCGCGACCTCAAGGCGACCGACCTGAAGAAGCGCTACGACGCCGTCGTCATCGCCGCCGGCGCCACCACCGCCCGCGACCTGCCGGTCCCCGGCCGCGAGCTGAACGGCATCCACCAGGCGATGGAGTACCTGCCCCTGGCCAACAAGGTGCAGGAGGGCGACTACGTGGCGCCCCCGATCACGGCCGAGGGCAAGCACGTCGTCGTCATCGGCGGCGGCGACACCGGCGCCGACTGCGTGGGCACCGCCCACCGCCAGGGCGCGGCCTCCGTCACCCAGCTGGAGATCATGCCCCGGCCGGGCGAGGAGCGGGACGCGGTGCGCCAGCCGTGGCCGACCTTCCCGATGCTCTACAAGGTCACCAGCGCCCACGAGGAGGGCGGCGAGCGGGTCTACGCCGTCTCCACGACCCACTTCGAGGGCGACGAGGACGGCAACGTCCAGTGGCTGCACATGAGCGAGGTCGAGTTCGTCGAGGGCAAGCTCACCCCGAAGCCGGGCACCGAGCGCAAGATCCCGGCCCAGCTGGTCACCCTCGCCATGGGCTTCACCGGCACCGACCGGGAGAACGGCCTGGTCGACCAGTTCGGCCTGGAGCTCGACGAACGGGGTAACATCGCCCGGGACGCCGACTTCCAGACCAACGTGCCGGGTGTGTTCGTCGCCGGTGACGCCGGCCGCGGCCAGTCGCTCATCGTCTGGGCGATCGCCGAGGGCCGCTCCGCCGCCCGCGGCGCCGACCGCTTCCTGACCGGGGCCAGCGAACTGCCGGCCCCGATCCGCCCGACGGACCGCGCCCTCGCGGTCTGACGGACGGAACAACCGAAGAACGTCCCGTACAAAGGCGTACGGAACACTGATGGCGCCTGCCCTGTCCCCGACCGGACAAAGGGGCAGGCGCCGTCGCATGCGCCCGCCGGCGGCTACGGCAGCCGGTACGCGTCCCCGTACATCTCCCACGCCAGCGGCACGTCCAGGTCCAGGTTCCCGTCCCGCAGCCACCGGCGCTGCGCGGTGTCGACGCGGGACGTGTCGATGCCCGGGCGCTTGGCCAGCATGGCCTCGCGGCGGACGTCCAGGAACGCCTCGAGGTATGCCTTCTCGGAGCCGGCCCGGGCCGGCGTCTTCGCCTTCTCCATGGCCCGCTCGCGCAGGCCGTAGAAGCCCTCGGCGTCGGTGTCGGGACCGTGGAAGACCATCGCGTCGAAGTACACGAACTGGCCGAGCGTGCCGAGGCCGTCCAGCTTGGCGAGGCGCACCGCCGGCTCGAAGTAGACCCGGTCGCGCTCCTCCTCCTGCGCCTTCCGGAACTCCGGCCGCTCGGCCTCCGCCCGCCAGGCGGCCGGGAAGCCCGGGTCCAGGCCCTCGTGGGAGTCGGTGCCGTCCACCTCGCGCAGGGCGGGCAGGTACGCCGCCAGCCCGTTGTCCGGATGCGCCTTCGTGTAGCGCTCCACCAGCGTGAGCAGATCGTGCGTGCCGGTGCAGAAGCCGATGATGCCCGCCGTGTAGCCGCACCCGTCGCCCAGGTCCTCGATCGTCCCGTACGAGGTGCGCCACTCGGTCGTCGAGTTTTCCGCGCTGGACACCAGCTGCTGGGCCAGCTCCTTCTTCGCCGGGTCGGCGAGCCCCGGCGGCAGCTCGGCGATCAGCGCGTCGTCCGCCGCCCGCTCCTGCTCCGCCCGGCTCTTGGCGTCCTGCCGGGCCGACTGGGCCGAGGACACCGGAGGCGCCACCGGGGCGTCGGCCGAGTCCGTCGGCATCACGAAGTACACCCCCGTGGCGATCACGGGAACGGCCGCGAGGAGCAGCACACCGGCACGTTTCATCGGGGAATACCTCTCATAGGGAAATGCCTGAGCCTGTCAGTTCCGTCACCCTGCCCGCCGCCGCCACCGCCAGCAGCGCCAGCAGTGCCACGCACGCGCCCGCCTGCACCGCCGCCCGGCGCCCGCCCCGGGGCGCGTAGGCGAACGCCAGCGCCACCGCGCCGCCCGCCAGCAGACCACCGAGGTGGCCCTGCCAGGAGGTGAACCCGGCGGAGACCACCAGCCACAGCAGCAGGAGGACCATGAAACGGTTGACCGCCGCCATGTCCGCACCCACCCGGCGATGCAGAACGTAGTACGCGGCCCCCACGCCGAAAACCGCCCCCGACGCGCCGACCGAGGACTGCCCGGGATCGGCCAGGACCAGCTGCAGGACGGAACCGCCCAGCGCCGCCACCAGGTACAGGACCACGAACCGGAGCCGCCCGAGCATCAGTTCCACCACCCGCCCCAGTTGCCACAGCGCCACCATGTTCATGGTGATGTGCAGGAACCCGAACGCGCCCTCGAACGGCGACACGTGGAGGAAGGCGCTGGTGAGCAGCCTCTCCCACTGACCACCGGCCACACCTTCCGTCCGGAGCGTCCCGAGGACGAAGTACGCCCCGTCGGCGGACAGGTAACCGCCCTCCGGCCCGACCAGCCGCGCACCGACCATCGAGAACCGGTCGACGATCTCCGGCCGCACCACCTCCGCCAGGTACACCAGCACGTTCAGCGCGAACAGCACGTACGTCACCACGGGCGTCGCCGAGACCCGGCCGCCCGCGACGGTCCGGGCCTGCCGGACCGACCGCGTCCCCTCCTTCACACACTCGGGGCACTGGTGACCGACGGGAGCCCCACGCATGCAGTCAGGACAGATGAAACGCTCGCAGCGGATGCAGCGGACATGACACTCCACCGCCGGATGGCGGTAACAGGTCGTGACGGTGGACTCGGAATCCACGGCCGGCTCCTCGGGGCGGGACGGACGGTGAGCCGACGGTGACGGCGGCGAACAAAATAGCGAATGCCTGTGGACGGGCTGAGAGGCGGGGTGCGCCGTGCCGTAACCTCGGCAGCCAGGCGTCAAGAGTCCAGGGATGACCGGGGGAGTCCGCATGGCCGCGATCAGTCTCACCAAGGTGCGGGAGACGGCGCCCGCGCTGGTCGACCTGTACAAGAGCGCCGGAGTGTCCCTGGACAGACACGGCCTCGACGGCGCCCGGGCCGCCGTCTACCTCGTCGTCGACTACTCCGGCTCCATGAAGCCCTACTACAAGGACGGCAGCGTGCAGGCCCTCGCCGACCGCGTCCTCGGCCTGTCCGCGCACCTCGACGACGACGGCACCGTGCCCGTGGTGTTCTTCTCCACCGACGTCGACGCCGTCACCGAGATCGCCCTCGCCGACCACCACGGACGGATCGAGCGGATCGTGGCCGGCCTCGGACACATGGGCAAGACCAGCTACCACCTGGCCATGGACGCCGTCATCGACCACTACCTCGACAGCGGCGCCCGCCACCCCGCCCTCGTCGTCTTCCAGACCGACGGCGGCCCCGTCAACCGGCTCGCCGCCGAACGGTACCTGTGCAAGGCGGCACCGCTCCCGCTGTTCTGGCAGTTCGTCGGCTTCGGCGACCCGGGCAGCCGCCAGTTCGAGTACCTGCGCAAACTCGACGAACTGGCGGTGCCGGCCAAGCGGGTCGTCGACAACGCCGGGTTCTTCCACGCCGGCCGCGACCCCCAGAAGCTCTCCGACGCCGAGCTGTACGACAACCTGGTGGGCGAGTTCCCCAAGTGGCTGGTGGCCGCGCGGGCGCAGGGCATCGTGCGGTCCTAGCGGTGCCGGAGCGGCTGCCGCTGCCGGATCAGTGCGTCAGCGAGAAGCCCAGCATCACACCCGCCGACACCTCCACCATCCCCGGCGCCAGATCACCCGCCGAGCTGCCGCCCCCGCCGCCGTGACCGCGGTACTGCACGAAGTTCTCGGCGTCCACGTCCTGGATGTGCACCACCGGGCCCAGCCGCACCCCCGCCGCCTCCGTGTACACCTCCGCCTTCCGCCGGGCGGCCGCCACGGCCTTGCGGCGGGCCTCGTCCCGCAGCGCCGGCTTGTCGTGCACGTCGAACTCCACGCTGTCGATCCGGTGCGCGCCCGCCTCGACCGCGTCCACGATCAGCTGCTGGAGGCCGTCCAGCGCCGCACTCTCCACCGAGTACGAGGCCTGGCAGCGGTAACCGGCGAACTTCCGATCACCGCCGTAGCCGTCGTAGTCCGAGCTGAGCTGCAACCGGGAACCCGAGACCGCGGTGTCCGGTATCCCGTGCCGCCGCAGCACCTCGCGCAGGCGGGACACGGACGCCCCCGCACCCTCGAACGCCGCGTCCGGCGACGGCTCCAGCACATCCACCGCCAGCCTCACCCGCACCAGCTGCGGCTCCACCCGCACGCTTCCGGCACCGAACACACTGAGCCCCCAGGGCTCGTTGATCCTCGTCATGCCGGAATTGAAGCACCGAACACCTGATCCCGTGTCGCAGTCACGTGTCGCACTCCAGCACCGTCCGGCACAACCCGCACCGCGCCCGCACCCGCCCCCGCACCGGCACCCTGATCCGCTGGTGGCAGGTCGGACACGGAAAGGACACCCGCAGCGCGCCGCGCTCCCGCGAGGTGAACGCGTACGGGCCGTCTTCGGGCAAGGCCAAGGCGCCGTGCGGGTCCTGCGCGTGCCGCCGGTCACGCGCGTACCGGCGGCGGCCCGCCCAGCCCGCCGAGGCCAGCGGCGGCTGCCGCTCGTCCCGGCGGGCCCGCGCCATCCCCTTGCCGTACGCCGTGTACGCCTGCGCACTGGTGAACCACACCGACGGATCCTCGCCGAACAGCAGCGCCCGCTTGGCCAGCACGTACCCGAACTCCTCCGGCGTCAGATACCCCAGCTTCTGCGACGACGCCCCGTCCTCCCGGTACGCGTCCAGCAGCAGCCACCCGGCACCCAGATACGTCGTCGCCGTGTCCGTGAGGATCTCGTTGTCCCGCGTCCCCGGGAAGGACAGGTCGAGACGGTGCAGGTACACGTGCATCACCTCGTGCGCCAGCGCCGCCCCGATGTCCCGCCGATGCGTGCGGAAACGGTCGTTCAGCTCGATGAAGTACTCGGGGCCCGCCGTCAGCTCGACATGCGCCGCGTGCGTCATCTCCCGGAAGGAGACGATCATCCGGGCGTCCGGAAGACGGTAGTGCCGCACCAGCTCGTGAGCCACCCGCTGCGTCCCCAGATACAGGTCGTCCGTGTCGCAGAACGCCACGTCGGCCGGGGGCACGCTCGACGAGAAGGTCCGGACCGTGTCGTACGACAGCCGCCGGTACAGGGCGGTGACCGCCGCCCGCACCGTCTCCAGGTGCGGGAAACCGTGCTCGACCGGCCCGCCGTTCGCCACGCCCGACCCCCAAGACGCCTCAACCCTCCTCACCACTGTACGAGGAGCACCACGTCACGGCCGTTACCGCCCGGCCGAAACCGTTCGCCATCCCCCCGGCCGCCAGGCACAATCCGGACCGTGACCAGCGAACAGCACACCGCCCCCGACGCCGCCCTGCACGTGGGCGGCGCCGACGACGACCTGGAAAAGCGGCTCGACGACGAACTGACCGCCTTCAACACCGCCGCCGCCGACGGAGCCCGCACCGAACCCCTCACCGTGCGCGTCACCGACGACGACGGCACCCTGGTCGGCGGACTGACCGGCTGGACCTGGTCCACCCTGGCCTGCGTGGACATGCTGTGGGTCCGCGAGGACCAGCGGCACACCGGCTGGGGCAGCCGCCTCATGCGCGCCGCCGAGGACGAGGCCGTCCGGCGCGGCTGCACCGACATCACCGTGTCCACGTACACCTTCCAGGCCCCCGGCTTCTACCCGAGACTCGGCTACCGGGAGCGCGGCCGCATCCAGGGCGTACCCGGCGGACACGAGGACGTGTACTTCCACAAGCGCCTCGCCGCCACCGGAAAGGAGGTTCTCGGCGCCTGAGACGGTCTGCGACGGCCCGGCGTCCACCCGTAGGGTGAGCCCCCATGACCACCAGCAACACCGGTACCGGTGCCGTCGACCCAGCCGTCCGCGAGGAGCTGTCCCGGCTGCGGGACAGCATCGACAACATCGACGCGGCCGTCGTCCACATGCTCGCCGAGCGCTTCAAATGCACCCAGCAGGTCGGCCACCTCAAAGCCCGGCACCAGCTGCCGCCCGCCGACCCGGCCCGCGAGGCCAAGCAGATCGCCCGCCTGCGCGCCCTCGCCGAGAGCGCCAAACTGGACCCCGCGTTCGCCGAGAAGTTCCTGAACTTCATCATCGCCGAGGTGATCCACCACCACGAGCGCATCGCCGAACACAACGGCGACACCCCCGCCTGACCACCCGGGCCCCGGCGCCCCCTCGGGGGCGCGCGCCGGGGAGCGCGGCACCCCTGAAACGGACCGGACATACCCCGCGTACCGAACCGCCCCTGTGCCCTGCCCACACCATCAGGCAGCATGGCGTCCATGTCCGTACTCACGCGCGACGAAGCGCAGACCCGTGCCAGCCTCCTCGACGTCCACCACTACACGATCGACCTCGATCTGACCCGTGGCGACGAGACCTTCGACTCCCGCACCGTCATCCGCTTCACCGTGCGCGACGAGACCGCCACCACGGACACCTTCGTCGAGGTCAAGCCCGCCGAGCTGCGCACCGTCACCCTGGACGGACACCCCCTCGACCCCGCCGCCCTCGACGAGAACCGGCTCCCGCTGAAGGACCTGACCCCCGGCGAGCACGAACTGCGCGTCGACGCCGCCATGCGCTACTCCCGCACCGGCGAGGGCATGCACCGCTTCACCGACCCCGCCGACGGCGAGACCTACGTCTACACCCAGCTCTTCCTCGACGACGTCCAGCGCGTCTTCGCCGCCTTCGACCAGCCCGACCTCAAGGCCGCCTTCGACCTCACCGTCACCGCCCCCGAAGGCTGGACCGTCCTCGCCAACGGCATCACCGAACACACCGGCGACGGCCGCTGGAAAGCCGCCACCACCCCCCGCATCTCCACCTACCTCGTCGCCGTCGCCGCCGGCCCCTGGCACTCGGTGCGCACCGAACACCGCGGCCTGCCCTTCGGCATCCACTGCCGCCGCTCCCTCGCCCCCCACCTCGACGCCGACGCCGACGAACTCCTCGACATCACCCGCGGCTGCTACGACCGCTACCACGAGAAGTTCACCGAGCCCTACCCCTTCGACTCCTACGACCAGGCGTTCGTCCCCGAATTCAACGCCGGCGCCATGGAGAACCCCGGCCTCGTCACCTTCCGCGACGAGTTCGTCTTCCGCTCCGCCGTCACCGACACCCAGCGCCAGACCCGCGCCATGGTCATCGCCCACGAAATGGCCCACATGTGGTTCGGCGACCTCGTCACCCTCAAGTGGTGGGACGACATCTGGCTCAACGAGTCCTTCGCCGAGTACATGGGCTACCAGACCACCGCCGAAGCCACCCGCTTCACCCACACCTGGACCGACTTCGGCGTCACCCGCAAACCCTGGGGCTACGACGCCGACCAGCGCCCCTCCACCCACCCCGTCGCCCCCGAGAACGTCCCCGACACGGCCTCCGCCCTCCTCAACTTCGACGGCATCTCCTACGCCAAGGGCGCCTCCGCCCTGCGCCAGCTCGTCACCTGGCTCGGCGAGAAGGACTTCCTCGCCGGCATCAACACCCACTTCGAACGGCACAAGTTCGCCAACGCCACCCTCGCCGACTTCATCGACTCCCTCGCCGCCGCCACCGACCGCGACGTCCACGCCTGGGCCGACGCCTGGCTGCGCACCACCGGCGTCGACACCCTCACCCCCCGCATCACCGGCGACAACGGCGACCGCGCCCTCACCGTCGCCCACACCGGCAGCCGCCCCCACCGTGTCGCCGCCGGCCTCTACGACCGCGACCTCACCGACGAAGGCCGCCTCACCCTGCGCCGCCGCCTCGACGTCGACGTCCCGCAGAGCGACCCCCTGCCCATCGGCAAACGCCCCGCCCTCACCGTCCTCAACGACGGCGACCTCACCTACGCCAAGATCCGCTTCGACACCGAGTCCTTCCAGACCCTGCGCACCGGACTGGCCGGCCTCCCCGACCCCCTCACCCGCGCCGTCGTCTGGAACGCCCTGCGCGACGCCGTACGCGACGGCGAACTCGCCCCCACCGACTACCTCGACATCGCCCGCACCCACCTCCCCCACGAAACCGACCTCGCCCTCGTCGACGGCGTCCTCACCTTCGCCGGCACCCAGGTCGCCGACCGCTACGTCACCCCCGGACAGCGGCCCGCCGCCCTCACCACCCTCACCGACCTCTGCCGCGACCTCATCCGCCGCACCGAGGACGGCGACCACCCAGGACTGCGCCTCATCGCCGTCCGCCACCGCATCGCCACCGCCGCCCACCCCGACACCATCGCCGCCTGGCTCGCCGACGGCACCGTCCCCGGCGGCCCCGAACTCGACCCCGAACTGCGCTGGCGCATCCTCACCCGCCTCGCCGTCCTCGGCGCCACCGACGAAACCGCCATCGCCGCCGAACTCGCCACCGACCCCAGCGCCACCGGCCAGGAAGGCGCCGCCCGCTGCCGCGCCGCCCTGCCCGAACCCGAGGCCAAGAGCCGCGCCTGGGAAGCGATGTTCGCCACCGACGACCTCTCCAACTACCTGTTCACCGCCACCGCCCAGGGCTTCTGGCAGCCCGAACAGGCCGACCTCGTACGCGACTACGTCCCCCGCTACTACGCCGAAGCCGTCGCCGTCGCCGCCCGCCGCGG
The DNA here is from genome assembly GCF_042745235.1 of Streptomyces sp. NPDC058796. NCBI lineage: Bacteria > Bacillati > Actinomycetota > Actinomycetes > Kitasatosporales > Streptomycetaceae > Streptomyces > Streptomyces sp. NPDC058796. Next base: position 62,393 of record NZ_JBHYOP010000001.1, on the reverse strand, counting down.
CCCCGCCATCGCCGACGCCGCCGGCCGCTGGGCCTTCCCCGCCCACGCCGTCGACGCCGACACCCTGCGCCTCGGCCGGGAATGCCTCGACGACGCCGACCCCACCCCCGCCCTGCGCCGCAAACTCACCGACCAGCTCGACGACCTCGCCCGCGCACTGCGCGTACGGGAGGCGGCCGCCGACTGACGACGCACACGGCCGGTTCCCCACCCCGCGACACGGGAACCGGCCCCGCGGATCCCCCTTTCGGGTTGTGATCGCTGAGCTGTCCGGGCGTACCGACGCATCCGCGTCCAAGCTGTAACCCCCAGTCCCCGCGCCCGGAGGACAGCCCATGGGCCAGCCGCCCCTCGCCTCGGGCCCGCACGGCCCCGACAACCTGCGGCCCCTGCTCGACACCGTGCTCGACGCCCTGCGCACCGGCACCGCCGCCCGCGGCGGCCCCCTGCCCGCCGGCGGCCCCGACACCGTCACCGCCCACATCACCGAGGCGGCCGGCGACATCCTCCCCGACCACGGCGACCCCGACGCGCTGCGCACCCTCGTCACCGCACTCGCCGAAGGCGCCGCCGACCCCGCCCACCCCCACTGCGCCGCCCACCTGCACGGCCCACCCCTCGCCGTCGCCACCGCCGCCGACCTCGCCGCGAGCGCCCTCAACCCCTCCCTCGACTCCTGGGACCAGGCCCCCGCCGCCACCGCCCTCGAAGCCCACCTCACCCGCGCCCTCGCCCACGAAACCGGCGCCACCGACGCCCTCGTCACCACCGGCGGCACCGAATCCAACCAACTCGCCGCCCTCCTCGCCCGCGAACGGCACGGCGCCGGCCTCCGAATCGTCCACGGCGCCAACGCCCACCACTCCGTACCCCGCGCCGCCTGGCTCCTCGGCCTGCCCGACCCGGTCACCGTCCCCGCCCCGGGCGGCACCCTCGACCCCGCCGCCCTCGACGAAGCCCTCACCCAGATCCCCGGACCCCACCTCGTCGTCGCCACCGCCGGCACCACCGACGCCGGCCTCATCGACCCGCTCCCCGAAACCGCCGCCCGCTGCACCGCCCACCGCGCCCGCCTCCACATCGACGCCGCCTACGGCGGAGGCCTCCTCTTCAGCGCACGGCACCGCGCGAAACTCACCGGACTCGAAGCCGCCGACACCATCGCCCTCGACCTCCACAAACTCGGCTGGCAACCCATCGCCGCCGGCCTCCTCACCGTCAAGAACCCCGACGACCTCACCGCCCTCCACCACCACGCCGACTACCTCAACGCCGACGACGACACCGACGCGGGCCTCCCCGACCTCCTCGGCCGCTCACCCCGCACCAGCCGCCGCCCCGACATCCTCAAAATCGCCGTCACCCTCAAAACCCTCGGCCGCGACGGACTCGGCGCCCTCGTCGACCAGGTCTGCGCCCTCGCCCAGGACTTCGCCACCCTCGTCGACACCCACCCCGCATTCGAACTGCACGCCCCGCCCACCATCAGCACCGTCCTGTTCCGGCCCGCCCACGCCACCGACCCCACCGTCGCCGCCGCCCGCCGCACCCTGCTCACCACCGGCACCGCCGTCCTCGGCCGCGCCCGCGCCGACGGCCGCCTCTGGCTCAAGGCCACCCTCCTCAACCCCCACACCCGGCCCGACGACCTAGCCACCCTCCTCACCCTCGTCGAGAACTCCCTGGAAGGACCCACCCCCCGATGAACACCCCCGCCCACCACACCCCCGAAACCCCCCACGACCTCGTCGGCATCGGCATCGGCCCCTTCAACCTCTCCCTCGCCGCCCTCGCCGACCCCCTCACCGACCTCGACACCGTCTTCTACGACCAGCGCCCCGCCTTCCACTGGCACCCCGGCCTCCTCATCGACGGCGCCCGCATCCAAGTCCCCTTCCTCGCCGACCTCGTCACCCTCGCCGACCCCGCCAGCCCCTGGACCTTCCTCAACCACCTCAAGGCCCGCGAACGCCTCTTCCCCTTCTACTTCGCCGAACGCTTCCACATCCAGCGCGCCGAATACGACGCCTACTGCCGCTGGGTCGCCGACAACCTCCCCACCCTCCACTTCCACCACCAAGTCGACGCCGTCCGCTGGAACCCCGAACGACGCCTCTTCGAAGTCGACTACACCCAACTCGGCACCGACGGCGAAGCCGAAGCCCTCGGCCGCACCCACACCCGCAACGTCGTCCTCGGCGTCGGCACCGAACCCCACATCCCCGACCCGCTCAGACCCCTCGTCGACACCCCCGGCGTCCCCGTCCTCCACGCCGCCGACTACCTGCACCACCGCGACACGCTCCTCACCGCCGGACACGTCACCGTCATCGGCACCGGCCAGTCAGGCGCCGAAATCTTCCTCGACCTGCTCCGCCACCGCCCCGCCGGCCGCGAACAGCTCCACTGGCTCGGCCGCACCGAAGCCTTCGCCCCCATGGAGTACTCCAAGCTCGGCCTCGAACACTTCACCCCCGACTACACCCGCTACTTCCACGCCCTGACCGAACCCGTCCGCGACCGCCTCGTCGCCGCCCAATGGCAACTCCACAAAGGCATCGACGCCGACACCACCACCGCCATCCACGACGAGCTCTACCGCCGCACCCTCGACGGCGGCTGGCCCGACACCGTCCTCACCCCCGGCGTCCACGTCCGCACCGCCGGCCGCATCGCCACCACCAGAATCGAACTCCACCTCGAACACGACCAGCAGAAAACCCGCAGCCGCCTCACCACCGACGCCGTCGTCCTCGCCACCGGCTACCGCGAACGCCCCCTCAGCCGCATCCTCGCCGGACTCGACCCCTACATGCGACGCGACAGCCGCGAACGCCCCCGCATCGACGAACGCTTCCGCCTCCGCCTCGACCCCTCCGTCACCGGCCACGTCTACGTCCAGAACGCCGAAACCCACACCCACGGCGTCGGCACACCCGACCTCGGCCTCGCCGCCTGGCGCAGCGCCACCATCCTCAACGACCTCACCGGCCGAAACCCCTACCCCCTCCCCACCCGCACCGCCTTCACCACCTTCGGCCTGCAAAACGCACAGCCCCAGATCCCCTCCGCACGCGACCACCGGGCACTCACCCCGCTGGTGGAGGGGATCTGAGGCCGCACCACCCTCAGAAAACGCCGAACTCAGAACACCGGCACACCGTCCCGCGTCAGCCTCCAGTCCACCGACGCGAAGTCCCTCGGATCCAGCACACCCTTCGCCGTCACCCACTCGGCGATCCGCGTACGGATCTCCGTCGACTCCGACCACAACTCCCGGGCCGACGCCACATGCGGAAACGCACCACCACCGTTGGCCCGGTAGTTGTTCACCGCCAGCACGAACTCCGCGCCGTCCACCACCGGCACACCCCCGTACGCGAGATTCCTGATCCGCGAACCAGGCGCCTGCGCGACATCGATCTCGTACGTCAGCCCCGACACGTAGTCGTAGTTGTAATCCGGGCGGCCGTTCGCGTTCGTCAGCCTCGCCACATCCACCGGCGCCCCCGCCGCCGTCCGCACGTAGTACTCCGCCGAATACTCCAGGTACGCCCGCAACTGGGCACCGGTCATCAGCTTCGCCACCAGCGTGTTGTCGTACACGTACAGACTCGACAGATCCCGGATCGTCACCTCACCGGCCGGAATCTCCGAAGTCCGCGAGAACGGCGACGCCTGGGCGAGAACCGGCAGCGACGCATACTCCGTACCCGCCAGTGCCTCCCTGACCACGTCCTCCTGCACCCTGGTGATCAGATCGATGATCGGCGCGTCCTTGTACCGCGCCTCCACCGTCGTCAACGTCTCCGTCGCCGTACCGACCACCTGATTGACGTACGCCACCACCTTCTCGTGCTCGTCCGTCAGCAGCCGCGTGATCGCGGGATCGTCCTCGACCGTGGCCGAGTCCCGCAGCGACGCCCGCACCGACTCCACATGCCACCGGCCCCGCTCGAAGAACAGCTCGAAATCGAACAGGGTCAGCCGCTCGGCGTAACACAGCGGCTCCGACAGCACGACCGTCTTCCCGGTCTCCTCGTTCACGACCTTCAACTCCGCGATCTCCGTGTGCGCATGCCCCACCAGAATCGCGTCGATACCCGGCACCAGCCGCGCCACATTCGCCGCCGCGTTCTCCACGTACGGAAGCTGATCACCGTACGACGACGTACCCGACGACCCCGAGTGCGCCGACACCACCACCACATCCGCACCCATCGAACGCAGCTTCGGCACCCACTTGGCCGCCTGCTCCTCAAGACCCGGGAACGCCAGCTTCCCCTGCACGTACGCCTTGTCCCAGATCGCGATACCCGGATTCGTCAACCCCAGCACCGCCACCTTCACCGGCGGCGCCCCCTTCACCCGGAACGTCTTCATGAAGTACGGCGGGAAGGCCGGCTTCAGCGTCTTCGCGTCCACCGCGTTCGCACCCAGCAGCGGGAAATCGCACTGCTCCTCGAACTTGCGCAGCGTCTCGATGCCGTAGTTGAACTCGTGATTCCCGAGCGCCACCGCGTCGTACCCGATCGCGTTCATCGCCTGCGCCATCGGATGCACCGGACCACCCTTGGCGGTGATCGGATCGACCTTGGCGTAGTAGTACGTCAGCGGGGTGCCCTGGATGGTGTCGCCCGCGTCCAGCAGCAGAGTGTTGCGGCGGCCCTTCTCCTCCCGGACCTGGTTCACCAGCGTCGAGACCCGGGCCAGGCCCTGGGCGTTGCCCGCCGAGTCGGCGTACTCGGCGTCCTTGAAGTAGTCCCAGTTGAAGACGTGCCCGTGCAGGTCGGTGGTGCCGAGGACGGTCAGGGCGTAGCGCTTGGCCTTGCGGCGGCCCTTTCGGCCTTCGTCGAGCGGGGCCGCCTCGGCCGCCGGGGCCGCCACCGCGCCGGCCAGCGCGACACCCGCCCCCGTCACTGCGGACCTGCTCAGGAACTTCCGGCGGTTCAACGGCATGGCTGGCTCTCCTCGGCTCAGTGACCCGTGCACGACATCGGCAACGCGCGTAGATTCTGTCCTGAACATGCCCTCTGTCAAGGGCGGCGGCGAGGACGGAAGTCCGGATGAATGCTCATCGGAGCGGACGGCCGCACAATTCAACACTTGTCAATAACCCTTTACTCAAAGGTTGTTGAGTGGTCATGCGTGGCCAATTCGCTACCCGGCAGTAAGTCATAGGCTCGACCCATGCGCCGAGCAAAGATCGTCTGTACCCTGGGGCCCGCCACCGACTCGTACGACCAGATCAAAGCCCTGGTCGACGCCGGAATGGACATCGCCCGCTTCAATTTCAGCCACGGCACCCACGCCGAACACGAAGAGCGCTATCGCCGTGTCCGAAAAGCGGCCGACGAAACCGGTCGCAGCGTCGGCGCCCTCGCCGACCTTCAGGGCCCGAAGATCAGGCTCGGCCACTTCGCCGAAGGACCCGTACTCCTTGAACGCGGCGACACCTTCACCATCACCGTCGAAGAAGGCGTCGAAGGCGACCGCCACACCTGCGGCACCACCTACGCCGGCCTCGCCACCGACGTCACCCCCGGTGAACGCGTACTCGTCGACGACGGCAAGGTCTGCCTCGAGGTCACCGACGTCGACGGCCCCCGCGTCCACACCAAGGTGATCGAAGGCGGCATGGTCTCCGACCACAAAGGCCTCAACCTCCCCGGCGTCGCCGTCTCCGTCCCCGCCCTCTCCAAAAAGGACGAGGACGACCTCCGCTGGGCCCTGCGGGCCGGCTTCGACGTCATCGCCCTGTCCTTCGTCCGCAGCGGACGCGACGTCCTCGACGTCCACCGCATCATGGACGAAGAAGGCCGCCGCCTCCCCGTCATCGCCAAGGTCGAAAAGCCCCAAGCCGTCGAGAACATCGACGACATCGTCGCCGCCTTCGACGGCATCATGGTCGCCCGCGGCGACCTCGGCGTCGAAATGCCCCTCGAACAGGTCCCCATCGTCCAAAAGCGCGCGATCAAACTGGCCAAGCGCAACGCCAAGCCCGTCATCGTCGCCACCCAGATGCTCGACTCCATGATCGACAACGCCCGCCCCACCCGCGCCGAGGCCTCCGACGTCGCCAACGCCGTCATCGACGGCACCGACGCCGTGATGCTCTCCGGCGAGACCAGCGTCGGCAAGCACGCCGTCGACACGGTGCGGACGATGGCCAAGATCGTCGAAGCGGCCGAGGAGGACATCCTCGCCAAGGGCCTGCCGCCCCTCACCGAACGCAACAAGCCCCGCACCCAGGGCGGCGCCGTCGCCCGCGCGGCCGCGGAGATCGGCGACTTCCTCGACGCGAAGTTCCTCGTCGCCTTCACCCAGTCCGGCGACACCGTCCGCCGCCTTTCCCGCTACCGCTCACCCATCCCGCTGCTCGCCTTCACCCCCGAACCGGCGACCCGCTCCCAGCTCAGCCTGACCTGGGGCGTGGAAACCTTCCTCGGCCCCCACGCCGACTCCACGGACGCGATGGTCGACCAGGTGGACGAACTGCTCCTGCGCTACGGGCGCTGCGAGAAGGGCGACGTCGTGGTCATCACGGCCGGCTCGCCGCCGGGGGTGTCGGGCACGACCAATCTGGTGCGGGTGCACCACATCGGGGAGGACGACAGTCCCAAGTAGCTTCAGTACTTGGGGCCGACGTGGGCGTCCATGAGGGCTACGGAGGCTTTGCGGGCTACGGAGATGTTGTACGGGTTGCCGTGGCGCGTGCAGCGCGTCCACTCGATGCCTAGTTTGTCGAGGGTATCTGTGTACAGGCGGCGGATGTCGGTCGAGACGTTGGTGAAGAAGTATCGGGGGTATTCGTAGCGCTTGCGTTCGCCGTCGACGAGTCTGGTGGTCCAGTTGATGATGCGGCAGCCGTCGGAGTGGACCAGGCCACGGATGAACTCCCACGGGTGAGCATCGACGATCGCCTGTTGCCATGATGCGAGCACGATCTCCCGCTCATGCTTCATGCCGGGGCCGTGCTGCGGGAACATGCAGCACCAATGCTTGGTGTAGGACTTGACCTCGACACACCCGGGTTTGTGGCGCCGTCCCACGCGGTGTAGGGGCATGACCCTGTGCATGGCTTCCTCTGCCATGGCGATCAAGCCGGTTTGCCCGGCATTGCAGAAGATCGACAGATGGTGCTGGCTGGGCTTCGAGACGATGTGGCCGTCGCCGAGGTAGAGACCGAGCAAGTAGGCGTACGCGACCTCGTCGAACTCGCGGCCTGTGCACTGAGGGCAGTCGGTCGGTCGCTCGTAGGCGTCCCCGCGCGCTTTGCGGTCCTGACTGCGCCACCAGCCCACTGTCCCTCTAGGGACGTTTAGCTGCGCGGCGACCACGCGGTTGGGTACGCCTTGATTCATGAGAGCGACAGCGCGTGCGCGGATCGAAGGGCTGTGCTGTTCCATGTAGCCACAGTGGGCTGGTTATCGCAGCCCCAGGGATGGAAGATTCAAGGACCACGCGAACGTGATCCTCCGCTTGGAGCGGCTCACCTTCGAAATGAAGGAAAAATGCCCCGGGTGGGATTCGAACCCACGCTGTCGGTGGTTTGAGCACCGTGTCTCTACCGCTGGACTACCGGGGCTTCCTGTAAAACAGAGGTTGACGGTCACCCGCCGTGCCCCCACCTTATCGCAGCTAGGTACGCTCTTGTCAGCAGTACCGCCTGCCCCGGAACAAGGAGCGCCCACGTGACCGCCCCCGAGTCGCCCCAGCCCGCCGACGTGAACGACGACGACAAGTCGCACGTGCCTCCGCTGACGACCCGTGTCGTCATCGCCGAGGACGAGGCGCTCATCCGGCTGGATCTCAAAGAGATGCTGGAGGAGGAGGGCTACTCCGTCGTAGGTGAGGCCGGTGACGGTGAGGAGGCCGTGGAGCTGGCCCGTGAGCACAAGCCGGACCTGGTGATCCTGGACGTGAAGATGCCGAAGCTGGACGGCATCTCCGCGGCGGAGAAGATCGCCGAGGAGAGCATCGCGCCGGTGCTGATGCTGACGGCGTTCTCTCAGCGCGACCTGGTGGAGCGGGCGCGGGACGCCGGTGCGATGGCGTATCTCGTGAAGCCGTTCAGCAAGAGTGATGTCGTCCCGGCGATCGAGATGGCCGTCTCGCGGTTCACGGAGCTGAAGACGCTGGAGAAGGAGGTCGCCGACCTCAGCCAGCGGCTGGAGACGCGGAAGCTGGTGGACCGGGCGAAGTCGGTGTTGCAGACGGAGTACGGGCTGACGGAGCCGGCGGCGTTCCGGTGGATCCAGAAGACGTCGATGGATCGGCGGATGTCGATGCAGCAGGTTGCCGAGGCGGTCATTCAGGACGCTGAGGAGAAGAAGGCGTCGAAGGGCTGAGTGCGTACGGCTGAGGCCCGCGTCCCCGGTGTGGGGGCGCGGGCCTCAGCCGTGTCCGGGTCGGGTCAGTCCTCGCCGAGGTAGGCCTTGCGGACGGACTCGTCGTGCAGGAGGTCCTGTCCGCTGCCGGAGAGGACGATGTTGCCGACTTCCATGACGTGGCCGTGGTCGGCGAGGGAGAGGGCGGCTTGGGCGTTCTGCTCGACGAGCAGGATGGTGGTGCCCTGGGACTTCAGTTCGGCGATGGTCTGCATGATCTTCTGCATCATGATCGGGGAGAGGCCCATGGAGGGCTCGTCGAGCATGAGGAGCTTCGGCTGGGACATCAGCGCGCGGCCCATGGCGAGCATCTGCTGTTCGCCGCCGGAGAGGGTGCCGGCGGCTTGCTTGCGGCGTTCCCCGAGGATGGGGAAGAGGTCGTAGGCGCGCTGGATGTCCTTCTCGATGCCGGGCTTGTCGCTGCGGAGGAAGGCGCCGAGACGGAGGTTGTCCTCGATCGTCATGCGGGGGAAGATGTGCCGCCCCTCGGGGGAGTGGGCGAGCCCGAGGGAGACGATCTGGTGCGCGGGGACCTTCTTCAGTGACTTGCCGCCGAACTTGATCTGTCCGCCGACCGGCTTCAGGAGGCCGGAGAGGGTGCGCAGGGTGGTGGTCTTGCCGGCGCCGTTGGTGCCGATGAGGGTGACCACTTCGCCGGCGTCGACCTTGAAGGAGATGCCCTTGACGGCTTCGATCTTGCCGTAGGCGACGCGGAGGTCCTCGACCTCGAGGAGTGCGGTCATCGGTCGTTCTCCTTGCCGGCCGCGGTGTCCGTGGTGGTGTCGGCCTGGGCGTGGGCCTCGGCGGCTTCCACTTCGGCTGCTTCGGCGGCGCCGGGGTCGTTCTCGAGGGGTTCGCCGAGGTAGGCGGCGATGACCCGTTCGTCGCCCTGGACGGTTGCGCTGTCGCCCTCGATGAGTTTCTCGCCCTGTACGAGGACGGCGACGCGGTCGCAGAGGTTGAAGATGAAGCGCATGTCGTGCTCGATGACGAGGACGGCGATGCCTTGGTCGCGGATGGCGAAGACGAGTTCTTCGGTGGCTCGGGTCTCCTGGGGGTTCATGCCTGCCGTGGGCTCGTCCAGGAGGAGCAGGCCGGGTTCGCTGGCGAGGGCGCGGGCGATTTCCAGCTTGCGCTGTTCGCCGTAGGGCAGGTTCCGTGCGAGGTGGTCGGCCTTGGGGGCGAGGCCGACGAACTCCAGGAGTTCCATGGCGCGGTCGCGGGAGGTGGCTTCGGCCTTGTGGAAGCCGGGGCCGCGCAGGACGGCTGACCAGAAGCCTTCCTTGGTGCGGGTGTGGCGGCCGACGAGGACGTTTTCCAGGACTGTCATGTTGGCGAAGAGCCGGATGTTCTGGAAGGTTCGGGCGATGCCGGCGGCCGTGACCTTGAAGGATTTGGCGGGCAGTACCTGGCCTTTGTAGCGGACTTCGCCCTCGGTGGGTGTGTAGAGGCCTGTCAGGCAGTTGAAGAAGGTGGTCTTGCCGGCGCCGTTGGGGCCGATGAGGCCGACGATCTCGCCGCTGTTGACGGTGAGGTCGACGTTGTTGACGGCGGTGAGGCCGCCGAAGCGCATGGTGACGCCGCGTGCGTCGAGGACGGTGGTGCCGGGGGCGGGGGTGCCCGGGGTGGTGTCCTTGGTGGTGGTGTCGGTGGTCATGGTGGTCAGGCCCCTGTCTTGCCGAGGACTGTTGGCGCTTCGGCCTTGTCGTGGAATTCCAGTTGGCGGCGCCGGTTGGGGATGAGGCCTTCGGGCCGGAACCGCATGAGGAGGACGAGCGCGAGTCCGAAGGCGAGGAGCTGGTAGTCGCCGAGGAACTGGAGCTTGTTGGGGATGAGGAAGAGCAGTGCGGCGCCGAGGAGGGGTCCGCCGATGGTGCCCATGCCGCCGAGGACGACGGCGGCGAGGAGGAACGCGGAGTTGGGCGGGGTGGTACCGGCGAAGAGGTACTGCTCGGGGGTCACGGTGTAGGTGACGTGTGCCTGGACGGTGCCGGCGAGGCCGGCGAGGGCGGCGCCGACGGCGAATGCGATCAGTTTGACGCGGAAGCCGTTGATGCCCATGGCGAGGGCGGCGGTCTCGTCTTCGCGGATGGCGACCCAGGCTCGGCCGATGCGTGAGTCGCTGCTGCGTCGGAAGACGAGGACGACGACGGCGGTGATGATCAGCATCAGGAAGAAGTAGTTGGCGAACCGGCCGATGGTGACGCCGAGGATGTCGTGCCGGGCGCCGAGGTCGAATCCGAGGATGTTCAGGTCCGGCACGGCCGAGATGCCGTTGGAGCCGTTGGTGATGTCGGGTCCGGAGGTGCCGTCCATGTTGAGGACGGCGATGCGGAAGATCTCTCCGAAGCCGAGGGTCACGATGGCGAGGTAGTCACCGCGCAGCCGCAGGGTCGGGGCGCCGATCAGTACGCCGAAGATCAGTGAGGCGGCGGCGCCGACCAGGACGGCGGCCCAGAAGGGGAAGTGGACGCCGAAGGGGGAGCTGGGCGAGCCGGAGACCAGGGCGGCGGCGTAGGCACCGACGCCGAGGAAGGCGACGTAGCCGAGGTCGAGGAGGCCGGCGAGGCCGACGACGATGTTGAGGCCCAGGGCGACGGTGGCGAAGATCAGGATGTAGACGCCGATGGTGGCGTACTGGTCGTCGGTCTGGGTGAAGGGGAACAGCGCCGCGGCGACGAAGGCGCCCCAGATGGTGATGGTCTGGTGCCGTGCGGTGATCTGGGTGGCCTGGCGGATGAGGCCCGCCTTGTGGGCGGCTGCGAAGCCGAATCCGGCGGTGATCAGGAAGCCTACGAAGAGTTCGTCGTACTCGGTGCCGATGCCGTAGGTGAAGACGGTGAGGCAGACGGTGAGGACCGCGACGATGATGAGGATTTCGGCGGAGGAGGGCAGGGCGCGTACGGGGCCGGGCTCGCCGGCGGCGAAGGCGGCCTTGACGGTCTGCCAGGCGTGGCCCGCGCGGTGCTTGGTGAGTTCCCAGCCTGTCTCGTCGGGGTCGATGGGGTCGGGCGCGGGGTGATCGAAGGGGAGCGCGAGGGCGCCGAGGAGGGCTGCGAGGGTGACGATCGCCGCGATGTAGGCGCCGGGTTCGAGGTTGACCAGGCCGCCGAGCTGGAGGCTGATGGCGAGGACGGTGTACCAGGTGGTCGCGAAGGTGGCGAGTGCGGCGAACCTCAGTGCGGCGTCGGCGCCGGCGGGGGTGAGCCAGCGGAGGCCTTTGACGCCGTAGGAGGAGAGGCCGAAGAGGGTGGTGAGGGCGCCGCCGATGAGGACGAGGACCTGGAGGCCGCCCGGGTAGCCGTAGACGGTGAGGTCGCCGGGGAAGGCGGCGGTCCAGGTCCAGGCGAGGAAGGTGGAGACGACGGCGAGGAGGCCGCCGCCGGTGGCGAGGGCGCGTCCGAGGTGCGGTGGGATGCCGATGAGGCCGGTGGCCGCGTCGGTGGCGGGGGTGTTCGGGGTCTTCTCGGTGGTCTGTGTGGTCATCGGTGTCACGCCCTGTCCGCGACGCGCTCGCCGAGCAGGCCCTGTGGCCTGAACAGCAGCACAAGGATGAGGAGGATGAAGGCCCAGACGTCCGCCCAGGACTGGCTGCCGAACTGGCCGAGGCCGGGGATGTCGCCGATGTAGGCGGTGGCCAGGGTTTCGGTGATGCCGAGGACGACTCCGCCGATCATGGCGCCGTAGATGTTGCCGATGCCGCCGAGTACGGCCGCGGTGAAGGCCTTCAGCCCGAGGATGAAGCCCATCTTGAAGTCGACGTGGCCGTACTCCAGGCCGTAGGCGACTCCGCCGATGGCGGCGAAGACGGCGCCGAGGGCGAACGCGATCACGATGATGCGGTCGGTGTTGATGCCCATCAGCTTGGCGGTGTCGGGGTCCTGGGCGGTGGCCTGCATGCCGCGTCCGGTGCGGGTCTTCATGACGAAGTAGCCGAGGAAGGCCATGCTGACGGGGGCGGCGATGAGCAGGAAGATGCTGCCGGTCTGGAGGGTGACGTCGCCGATGTGGAAGGGGCCGCCCTCGATCTGGGGGAAGGTGCGGGCGGACTTCGCGTCGGGGTACCAGGCCCAGACCGCCTGCTGGAGGGCGAGGGAGAGGCCGATGGCGGTGATGAGCGGGGCGAGGCGGGGGCCGCCGCGCAGGGGGCGGTAGGCGAAACGTTCAGCCCCGATGGCGACGGTCACCGAGACGATCACTGCGCCGAGGATCATCAGGGGCAGGGCGATCAGCATGGAGGTGCCGTCGGGCAGGATGTAGATGTAGACCGTGAGCGCGCCGAAGGCGCCGGTCATGAAGATCTCGCCGTGGGCGAAGTTGATGAGCTGGACGATGCCGTAGACCATCGTGTAGCCAATGGCGATCAGCCCGTACATGGATCCCAGTAGCAGGCCGTTGACCAGCTGCTGCGGCAGTTCGTTCACCGCATGTCCTCCGAGAGGTTCGGATGTTCGACGGATGTGGCCGGGTGTGAGTCCGCGCGGGGCGCCGGTGGAAAAGCGCCCCGCGCGGCTCTTGGTGGTGCGGGTGTCTCGTCGGACGACTCAGCCGGTGTAGGTGCCGGACTTCACGGCCTTCCAGTCGCCGTTCTCGACGGCGTACACGGTCAGCTGCTTGTTGGTGGCGTCACCGAACTCGTCGAAGGAGACCTTGCCGGTCACTCCGTCGAAGGAGACGTTCTGCATGGCCTCGACGACCTGGCCTCGGGCGTCGTCGGGGAGCTTGCCGTCGTTCTTCTCGACGACCGTCTTGACGGCCTCGATGATGGCCCAGGCGGAGTCGTAGGAGTAGCCGCCGTAGGCCTCGAAGGGCTCCTTGTAGCCCGCGGCCTTGTAGTTGGCGACGAATTCCTTGGCGGAGGGCAGTTCCTCGACGGGCGCGCCGACGGAGGTGGCGAGGTCGCCGGTACCGCTGGCGCCGGCGAGCTTGATGAAGTCGGCGCTGTAGATGCCGTCGCCGCCGACCAGCGGAATCTTGGCGCCGGTGCCCTTGATCTGCTTGCTGAGCGGGCCGGCCTGCGGGTATTCGCCGCCGTAGTAGACGACGTCGGCGCCCGAGTTCTTGACCTTGGTGGCGACCGCGGAGAAGTCCTTGGTGTCCGGATTGATGTGCTCGGTACCGACGATCTGGCCGCCGAGCTTCTTGAACTCGTCGGTGAAGGTTCCGGCGAGGCCCGCGCCGTAGGTCTTCTTGTCGTCGATGACGAAGGCCTTCGTCTTCTTGAAGTCGTTGAAGACGTACTGCGCGGCGAACGGGCCCTGGATGGCGTCGGTGGTCGCGGTGCGGAAGTAGGTCTTGAACGGGCGCTTCTTCTCGGTGCGCCAGTCGGGGCCCTGGGTCAGCGAGGGGCCGGTGTTGGCCGGGGAGACCAGGGCCATGTTGCCGGACTCGAAGACCTGCTGCATGGACTCGCCGACCGAGGAGTTCAGCGGGCCGACGACGCCGAGGACCTTGTCGTTGGCGACGAACTGGCTGGCGTTCTGCTGGCCCGCGGAGGGCTGGCCCTGGTCGTCGAGGGCTTCGACCTTGAAGGTTATGCCCTCGACGTGCTTGTCCTTGTTGGCGGTCTTGGCCGCGAGGTCCGCCGAGTTCTTGATGCCGAGGCCCAGCGCGGACAGGTCGCCGGTCAGCGGGGCGTCGACGCCGATGACGACGGTGGTGCCTCCACCGCTGCCGCCGTTGCCGGAGTCCGAGCCGCCGTCGTCGTCGCGCGAGCCGCAGGCGGTGAGGGTGAGCGCTCCCGCCGCCAGAGCGGCGGTGATGGCGATGAGCGAACGTTGACGCACGATCAGTCCTTTCCCTGGCGCAGCCGCGTCCCCGTGGAAGCGGCCGAGTCGAACGCTGGGCCGAAGTGACAATCCGACTGCGCGGTGACTGGCCGTGACTCTAAGCGTGTGTGGGGAACGTGGAGGAGGGTCTGACTCAGGCTGTGACGCTCTTGTTATGACACGGGGTAATGCAGAGCGGTACTGGCTGGGAAGAAGGGCGGAATTCAGGCCGATTCGCCCTGTCCGCATGATGAGAACCCGCAGGACCGGTGGGGCTGGTTCAGGCGTCTGGGGCGTTTTGGTGATTACCCGGATTCGTTTCCGCAGACGGCCTGGAGGGCCTCGGAGAGGTCCTGTGCATAGCGTGATCCGAGGATGTAACTGTGGGCCTGGATTGCGCGCGTATTACGCAGCGTTACATCCAGAAAAGGGAGGCCAAGGTTCCGGGGTGCTTTTTCGCATTCCGTCACCCTCAGCGTGACAATGATCTTGCGGGCCGAATGCGACTTTGTCTGGAAAGGTGCCGCGGGCGACGAAGTGATCGTCAGGCCCTCGTAGGGCTGGGCCAGGCGCGTGACGGTGACGGGCGGGCCGGACCGCACGCTCAGCAGCACCGCGAAGCTGAAGGCGCCGGTCCCGGCGGCGGGTACCGCCTCAAGGTAGGCGACGTCCACCACATGGACCGGGTACGGCGGCGGGGGAGGGGCCGGCTGTCGTGGCCGGCTCGCGTACAGGTAGCCGCTGCCCGCCAGTACGGCGAGGGCCGCGGCGGTGGCGAGGACGGTCCGGCGGCGGTCGGCGTAGCGCCGGGCCAGGCGCCCGCGCGGCCGGGCGGGTGGCCGGGGAGCGTCGGCGGCGTCCTGGGCGCGGGTGCCCTCGCCCGGCTCCACGGGGCCGATGCCGGTCATTGCCACGGTCCGTCGGCCGGGCCGCCGTCGCGGTACTGCTCGGTGCACCTGGCCCGTGCCTGACGGTCGATCAGCGTCTGTGCGGCTCCGCTTCCCCGTACGCGCCGCGCGGTCTGCGCGGCGTCCACGACCTCGCGCAGGATGCCGTACTGACGGTTGGAGAGGCCCATCGACTGGTAGTCGCCGTACGGGGTGGCGCCGTCGAGTGTCCGGCGGGCCCAGTAACGGACGGCGGTCGTACACAACTCCGTGGGAGAGAGGGCTTGCCGAGCCGATGGCGATGCCGATGCGGGCGTGGGCGGTGGCGGGGTGGCTTCCGTGGCGGTGGCGGAAGGGACCCCGGTGGTGCGGGGGTTGCCGCAGGCGGTGGCCAGGGCGCCGGTCGGCAGAGTCAGCGCCAGTGCGAGCAGGGCGGGGACGATCCGGACGTGCGCCGTGTGGCGGGGCGTTCGCCGTGGGGGGACCGGGCGTCCGGGCCCGAGCCGCGCGGACGCGCGCCGTCGGGGCACGAGCCCTGCGGGCGCGGTGCGTGCGGAGGTGGAGCGGAACCGCCGAGCCGTCGCCCCCGGCCAAGGGGCATCTCCCCGTCCCATGCCCCGAAGTTAGGGCGCCGGGTGGCCGGGAGCAATGCCGTGGGCGCGACGCGCCGACCGGGCCGTGTGCCGACCGGGCCGTGCGCCCAACGGGCTGTCATGCCGCTCAGGCGGCCGCGTCCGCCTGCGCCCCGTCGCCCGGCTTCACGTCCCGCAGCAGGCAGGTCAGCCGGGCGGTGCACACGCGGCGGTCCTGCTCGTCGCTGATCACGATCTCGTACGTCGCCGTCGACCGGCCCCGGTGCACCGGCGTGGCCACTCCGGTTACCAGGCCGGAGCGGACCCCGCGGTGGTGGGTGCAGTTCAGGTCGACGCCGACGGCGATCTTGGAGGCGCCGCCGTGCAGCATCGAGCCGACCGATCCGAGCGTCTCGGCCAGCACCGCCGAGGCGCCGCCGTGCAGCAGCCCGTACGGCTGGGTGTTGCCCTCGACCGGCATGGTGCCGACGACCCGGTCGGCCGACGCCTCGAGGATCTGGACGCCCATGCGCGTCCCGAGATGCCCGGCGGAGAAGAGCGCCGGCAGGTCGACGCCGAGCGCGGCGTACTCGTCGATGACCTCCTGCGGGAACTGCACCTGCTGCTGCTCGCCCATGGGCCCGGCTCCGTTTCGTCGCTCCGTCTGTCGGATCCGCCGGCCGGCCCGGTGGGACGGGCCGTCGGCGCGACTGAGCAAACGCTCAGTCGGTCGCCGATTGTTCCAGACGGACGACGACGGACTTGCTGGCCGGGGTGTTGCTGGTGTCCGCGGTCGCGTCCAGCGGCACCAGGACGTTGGTCTCCGGGTAGTACGCCGCCGCGCAGCCCCGGGCCGTCGGGTAGTGCACGACGCGGAAGCCGGGCGCCCGGCGCTCGACACCGTCCTTCCACTCACCGACCAGGTCGACGTACGCGCCGTCCCGGACGCCGAGGGCCCGGGCGTCCTCCGGGTTGACCAGGACGACCCGGCGGCCGTTCCTGATCCCCCGGTAGCGGTCGTCCAGGCCGTAGATCGTGGTGTTGTACTGGTCGTGCGAGCGCAGCGTCTGGAGCAGCAGCCGGCCCTCGGGCAGCTCGGGGTACTCGACCGGTGCCGCGGTGAAGTTGGCCTTGCCGGTGGCCGTGGGGAAGCGGCGTTCGTCGCGCGGGGCGTGCGGCAGGGCGAAGCCCCCGGGGCGGGCCACGCGCGCGTTGAAGTCCTCGAAGCCCGGGACCACGCGCCCGATGCGGTCGCGGATCGTCGCGTAGTCCTTCTCGAACTCCTCCCAGGGCGTGGAACTGCCCTCGCCCAGCACCCGGCGGGCCAGCCGGCACACGATGGCCGGCTCGGACAGCAGGTGGGCGCTCGCGGGTTCCAGCCGGCCGCGGGAGGCGTGCACCATGCCCATGGAGTCCTCGACGGTGACGAACTGCTCGCCACCGCCCTGGAGGTCCCGCTCGGTGCGGCCGAGCGTCGGCAGGATCAGGGCACGCGCGCCCGTGACGGCGTGCGAGCGGTTCAGCTTGGTCGACACGTGCACGGTGAGCCGGGCCCGGCGCATCGCCGCCTCGGTGACCTCCGTGTCGGGGGAGGCGGAGACGAAGTTGCCGCCCATCGCGAAGAACACCTTGGCCTCGCCGTCGCGCATCGCGCGGATGGCCCGTACGACGTCGTAGCCGTGCTCGCGCGGCGGGGCGAAACCGAACTCCCTCTCCAGGGCGTCCAGGAAGGCGGGCGCCGGGCGTTCGAAGATGCCCATGGTGCGGTCGCCCTGCACGTTGGAGTGGCCGCGCACCGGGCAGACGCCCGCGCCGGGACGGCCGATGTTGCCGCGCAGCAGGAGGAAGTTGACGATCTCGCGGATGGTGGGCACCGAGTGCTTGTGCTGGGTCAGGCCCATCGCCCAGCACACGATGGTGCGCTTCGAGGCCAGCACCATGCGCAGGGCTTCCCCGATCTCCGCGCGGGTGAGACCGGTCGCCGTGAGCGTCGCCTCCCAGTCGGCCGCGCGGGCGGCCTCGGCGAACTCCTCGTACCCGTGGGTGTGCTGCTCGACGAACGCCTCGTCGACCGCGCCGTCGGTGTCCAGGATCAGCTTGTTGAGGAGCCGGAACAGGGCCTGGTCGCCGCCGATGCGGATCTGCAGGAACAGGTCGGTGAGCGCGGCGCCCGCGGTGAGCCCCTTGGGGGTCTGCGGGTTCTTGAAGCGCTCCAGACCCGCCTCGGGCAGCGGGTTGACGCTGATGATCTTCGCGCCGTTGGCCTTGGCCTTCTCCAGGGCGGAGAGCATGCGCGGGTGGTTGGTGCCCGGGTTCTGACCGGCCACGATGATCAGATCGGACTTGTACAGGTCCTCGAGCAGGACGCTGCCCTTGCCGACGCCGATGGTCTCGGACAGGGCCGAGCCGGACGACTCGTGGCACATGTTGGAGCAGTCGGGCAGGTTGTTGGTGCCCAGCTCGCGCGCGAAGAGCTGGTAGAGGAACGCGGCCTCGTTGCTGGTGCGCCCGGAGGTGTAGAAGACCGCCTCGTCGGGCGAGTCCAGGGCGCCGATCTCCTCCGCCACGATGTCGAAGGCGCGCTCCCAGGTCACCGGCTCGTAGTGCTCGCCGCCCTCCGGGAGGTACACCGGGTGCGTGAGCCGTCCCTGCTGGCCCAGCCAGTAGCCGCTGCGGGTGGCGAGGTCGGCCACGGAGTGCGCGGCGAAGAACTCCGGGGTGACCCGGCGCAGGGTGGCCTCCTCGGCCACGGCCTTCGCGCCGTTCTCGCAGAACTCCGCCTTGTGCCGGTGGTCCGGCTCCGGCCAGGCGCAGCCCGGGCAGTCGAAGCCGTCCTTCTGGTTGACGCTCAGCAGCGTCAGCGCCGTCCGCTTCACGCCCATCTGCCGCTGCGCGATCCGCAGGGTGTGGCCGATGGCCGGGATGCCCGCCGCCGCGTGCTGGGGCTCGGTGACCTGCGGGGCGTCCTGGACCGGATCACCCGTGGGCGGCTTGGTGGCCATCGCGCGCTCCTTCGCTTACGCGTGTGAGGTACGTCTCCGATCCTCGCACGTCCCTGTGACAGTGAAGGAGGCCGGGCGGGCCGGGACCCGGAAGCGGTGGCCGCGGCGGCGTACGGAGGCCGTCCGCGCCGGCGGCGAGCGCGGGGCCGAGTGTCAGTGGTCCGTGGCAGGATCGGGGGCGTGGCAGAGACAGCATCGAAGAAGACCGACAACCCCTCCGGCGGCGACCGTCCGCGCCTGATGCTCATGGACGGGCACTCGCTGGCCTACCGCGCGTTCTTCGCGCTGCCCGCGGAGAATTTCACGACCGCGACGGGCCAGCCGACCAACGCGATCTACGGTTTCGCGTCGATGCTGGCCAACACGCTGCGTGACGAGGCGCCGACCCACTTCGCGGTGGCGTTCGACGTCTCCCGCAAGACCTGGCGGTCCCAGGAGTTCACCGAGTACAAGGCGAACCGCTCCAAGACGCCGGACGAGTTCAAGGGGCAGGTCGAGCTGATCGGCGAGCTGCTCGACGCCATGCGCGTGCAGCGCTTCGCCGTCGAGGGCTTCGAGGCCGACGACGTCATCGCGACGCTCGCCACGCAGGCCGAGGCCGAGGGCTTCGACGTCCTGATCGTCACGGGCGACCGGGACTCCTTCCAGCTGGTCAGTGAGCACACCACGGTGCTGTACCCGACCAAGGGCGTCTCCGAGCTGACCCGTTTCACGCCGGAGAAGGTCTTCGAGAAGTACGGGCTGACCCCCGCCCAGTACCCGGACTTCGCGGCCCTGCGGGGCGATCCGTCCGACAACCTGCCGGGCATCCCGGGCGTCGGCGAGAAGACGGCCGCGAAGTGGATCAACCAGTTCGGGTCCTTCGCGGAGCTGGTGGAGCGCGTCGAGGAGGTCAAGGGCAAGGCCGGGCAGAATCTGCGCGACCACCTGGAGTCCGTGAAGCTCAACCGCCGGCTCACCGAGCTGGAGCGCCGGGTCGAGCTGCCGAAGACGGTCACCGACCTGGAGCGCGCCGCGTACGACCGCAAGGGCGTCGCCGTGATCCTGGACACCCTGGAGATCCGCAACCCGTCCCTGCGGGAGCGGCTGTACGCCGTCGACCCGGGCGCCGAGGAGGCCGAGGCGACCCCGGTCGTGGCGGACGGGGTGGAGCTGGACGGCACCGTGCTGGGCACCGGCGAGGTGGCCGGCTGGCTCGCCGGGCACGGCACGCAGCCGCTCGGCGTGGCGACGGTCGACACCTGGGCGCTGGGCACCGGCTCGGTCGCCGAGGTCGCGCTCGCCGCGGCCGACGGCAAGGCCGCCTGGTTCGACCCGACCGAGCTGGACGAGGCCGACGAGACGGCGTTCGCGGCCTGGCTGTCCGACCCGGACCGGCCCAAGGTCTTCCACAACGCCAAGGGCGCGATGCGCGT
The DNA here is from genome assembly GCF_042745235.1 of Streptomyces sp. NPDC058796. Taxonomy (NCBI): domain Bacteria; kingdom Bacillati; phylum Actinomycetota; class Actinomycetes; order Kitasatosporales; family Streptomycetaceae; genus Streptomyces; species Streptomyces sp. NPDC058796. Next base: position 42,359 of record NZ_JBHYOP010000001.1, on the reverse strand, counting down.
CTTCGCCGAGCACGGCTGGAGCGTCGCCGGCGTCGGCATGGACACGGCGCTCGCCGCCTACCTGGTCAAGCCGGGCCGCCGCTCCTTCGACCTGGACGCGCTCTCCCTGGAGTACCTGCACCGCGAGCTGGCCCCCGCCGCCGCGGCCGACGGCCAGCTGGCCTTCGGCGCGGACGACGGTGCCGAGGCCGAGGCGCTGATGGTGCAGGCCCGCGCGATCCTCGACCTGGGCGAGGCCTTCGAGGGCCGCCTGGCGGACGTCGGCGCCGCCGACCTGCTGCGCGACGTGGAGCTGCCCACGTCCGCTCTGCTGGCCCGCATGGAGCGGCACGGCATCGCGGCCGACCGGGAGCACCTCCAGGCCATGGAGCAGATGTTCGCCGGTGCCGTGCAGCAGGCGGTGAAGGAGGCGCACGCGGCGGCCGGGCACGAGTTCAACCTCGGCTCGCCCAAGCAGCTCCAGGAAGTCCTCTTCGGTGAGCTGAACCTGCCGAAGACGAAGAAGACCAAGACCGGCTACACCACGGACGCGGACGCCCTGGCGTGGCTCGCGGCGCAGACCGAGAACGAACTGCCGGTGATCATGCTCCGCCACCGCGAGCAGGCCAAGCTGCGGGTCACGGTCGAGGGCCTGATCAAGACGATCGCCGCCGACGGCCGCATCCACACCACGTTCAACCAGACGGTCGCCGCGACCGGCCGCCTCTCCTCCACGGACCCGAACCTGCAGAACATCCCGGTCCGCACCGACGAGGGCCGGGCGATCCGCCGCGGCTTCGTCGTCGGCGAGGGCTTCGAGTCGCTGATGACGGCCGACTACAGCCAGATCGAGCTGCGCGTGATGGCGCACCTCTCCGAGGACGCCGGCCTGATCGAGGCCTTCACCTCCGGCGAGGACCTGCACACCACCGCCGCCGCGCAGGTCTTCTCCGTCGAGCAGTCCGCGGTCGACGCGGAGATGCGCCGCAAGATCAAGGCCATGTCGTACGGGCTGGCGTACGGTCTGTCGGCCTTCGGTCTCTCCCAGCAGCTGAACATCGAGGCGGCCGAGGCCCGCGGCCTGATGGACGCCTACTTCGAGCGGTTCGGCGGCGTACGGGACTACCTGCGCCGGGTCGTCGACGAGGCACGGGCGACGGGCTACACGGCGACCCTCTTCGGCCGCCGCCGCTACCTGCCCGACCTCAACAGCGACAACCGCCAGCGCCGCGAGGCGGCCGAACGGATGGCGCTGAACGCGCCGATCCAGGGCACGGCGGCCGACATCGTCAAGATCGCCATGCTCAATGTGGACAGGGCACTGCGCGAGGCGGGCCTCACCTCCCGCATGCTGCTCCAGGTCCACGACGAAATCGTCCTGGAGATCGCTCCCGGCGAGCGTGCGGCGGCGGAGGAACTCGTCCGCCGCGAAATGGCCGGCGCCGTGCAGCTCAGGGTCCCCCTGGGCGTCTCGGTGGGCGTGGGACCGGACTGGGAGTCGGCGGCGCACTAGCCTGCGCGGCCTGCGCCGGTCGACGGCCGGTCGGCGGGACGGGGGATTCGCCGCGAGGCTGCGTGCTCGCGGCGAATCCCCCCGGCTCACCACCGCTGACATCTCCGAGTCCTCTCCCTCGCCGAAGCCCGGCGACCGGTCCCGGCCACCCGCGCCCGGCGCGTACGCCGATGCCCCTTGTCCGGTTGGCCTCCGGGCCGAAGCGCCATCCACCGCCGCCGCCCGCGCCCGGCACTTCCCCCGCCGCCCACCGACCGGGCGGGAAACGCCCCCGCCGGCCCCGCCCGCCCGGCAAGGGGGCACCGTCACTCAGGTGGCCCCCGCGAAAGCGCCCCCCGCCCCCGACTCCCGTGAGGATGCGGGCATGGGTATACGCATGCTCCACCACCGGACCACACCGGGACGGGCAAGCACAGACCGACCCGCCCGCGTGCCACTCCTGCCGGTCCCGGTCTTCGCACCGGGCGCAAGTACCGGCCGCACCCCCACCACCCTCACGACGGCCCTGCGCCGCACCACGGCAGACCTCCGCCGTGGACTCCTCCACCGGGACCAGGCCGCCGCGCCCCCGAGCGAGATGCCCGCCTGGCGCCTGTGGGCCGATCTCGCCCGCGGCTACCTGGCGCTCGCCCGCACCCTGCTGCCGCGGACCCGGCCCGCGCACACCTTCACCGTGTTCGTCGCGAGCACCGACACGCTCAGGGCGCGACCCGCCGGTCCGGCTCCGTACCGGCGCCTGCCGGGACGGCCGGGACGGCCGGGACCGGGGCCGGACGCCACACCCTGACCGCCACGGTGTACAGCAGCAGCCCCGGGACGAGCCCCGCGCCCGCCCCGAAACACACCGTCGGGATCAGCTCCCAGGGTTTCGCGACGTCACCCCAGTAGTCCCACCACCGGGTGGCCCGCCGCACCGCCCCGGCCACCGCACAACCGCCGAGCACCGCCCCGGCCCACCACCGGTCCCGCACCTGGAGCACCGGCACGTGCGACGCCCCGGCCCGGGGGGCCCGGCGCAGCGCCCGCACCAGGAACACGGCGAGGACGACGGCCGCCACGGCGGAACCCCCGTACTGGAGGTACCAGTACAGCGGAGCGCCCGCGATCTCCCGGCCGAGGACGGGGAACACCTTCATCCCCCACCGGTCGAGGTGCGTGAACGCGTCCCACACCACGTGGGTCGACGCCCCCAGCACCGCCGACACGTACCACCACAGCGGCAGCGACGGCCGCACACGCGCGCGCTGCGCCCCGCACCGCAGCAGGGTGGCGACCCGCCCCTGCCGGGACGGCGGCAGCAGGGCCACCAGTGGCTCCCGCACGACCAGCCACAGCCCCACCAGCGCCCAGGCGACGACCACGTCGACGGTGAGGACACCCGGGAAGGAGTGCGTGACGTCCCCGAACTCCATCGCCCCGGGCAGGAAACTCGCCGCGTAATAGGTCATGTCGGGCGCAAACGACCCCGCCACCAGCACGGCCGGCACCAGCCGCCCCCGTCCGGTCCCGTCACCCCGCAGCGCGGGCAGGACGGCGGCGGCGTGGCTGAGGGTGAAGGGCAACGAAACTCCTCTTATGGCCAACTGGTGAATATCGGGCACGAACGGGTCCCCGTGCAAAGCAAGTTGTCGTAGGGTCGCCTGCGGCACCGTGCTGATCGAACAGACGAGCACCGCGCGGGGGAAAGTTGCGGCGCAACCTGCGACGCGCACCGTTCGTCGCAACAGGGCGGGTACGACGGGCGAGTACGACAGCCGAAGACGGACGGACGCGCGGGCGTCCCACGGGAGGGGTTCACTCTATGGCGGCGCATTTCGACAGGAGGCTCCGCAAGGCGGCGGTCACCACCACCGTCGCGGCGGTCGCGGTCGCGGCCCTGTCCGCGTCCCAGGCCCCCAATGTGACGACCGACGCCAACGGCAGACAGACCACCTCTGACGAGGTGCCGGCCTCCGACGCGCCCGCCGAGGAGAGCGCGACCGGCAACTCGCCGTACTACACGGACCTGCCGCCGCTGAACAGCCCGAGCCCCGCGCCCACCATCGGCACGCCCGCGTCCCGGACACCTTCCGAGGCCGGCATCCCCGCCACCGTCCTCGACGCCTACAAGAAGGCCGAGTCGGCGCTGCGCCGGTCCAAGCCCGGCTGCAACCTGCCCTGGCAACTCCTGGCCGCCATCGGCAAGGTGGAGTCGGGCCAGGCCCGCGGCGGCCGCGTCACCGCCGACGGGACCACGACCAGTCCGATCATCGGCCCGCAGCTGGACGGCAACGGCTTCGCGCTCATCAAGGACACCGACAACGGCGTCTACGACGGCAACAGCGCCTACGACAACGCCGTCGGCCCCATGCAGTTCATCCCCTCCACCTGGGCCTGGGCGGCCCGCGACGGCAACGGTGACGGCAAGGAAGACCCCAACAACATCTACGACGCCGCGCTCGCCGCCGGACACTACCTGTGCCGCAACGGCTGGGACCTGTCCGACCAGGCCGACCTCAACCGCGCGATCCTCAGCTACAACAACTCGCAGGACTACCTGCACACGGTCCTGTCGTGGCTGGAGCACTACCGCAAGGGCACCCACGAGATCCCGGACGGCACCGGCGCCCTGCCCGGGAACCGCAGCGACGGCGCGGCGAGCCGCCCCGGCCCGTCGCCCAGCGCCACGGGCCCGTCCACGCGCCCCACGACCCCCGGCACGCCGTCGCCCAGCCCGGACAAGCCCGGCGGTTCCACCGGCTCCGGCAAGCCCACGAACCCGGCGAAGCCGACAGACCCCGGCGCCGGCTCCCCGAACCCGGAGACACCGGACCCGACCGACCCCGAGACCCCGCCCGAGAACCAGACCCCCACCGACACGGTGCACCACCTGGAGAACGCCGGCACCACCGGGCTCACCGCCATCGCCGGCGACACCTTCGCCAAGAAGGTCAGCACCCGTGCCGAGACCAGGGCCGGAAAGGCCGTCGGCAAGGTACGCATCCGCTTCACCATCCTGGGCGACACCGACGCCACCTTCACCGGCGGTGAAAAGGTGGCCGTGGCCACCACCGACGCCTCCGGCGTGGCGGTCGCACCCGCGTTGGTGGCGGGCGAGAAGACCGGTGCCTTCACCGTGCGGGCCGCCGTCGCCGGCCGGACCGTCCCCGGCGTCGACTACGAGGCGACCGTCACCGAGCGCGTCGCCGACGCCCTCGCGCGCACCGACGCGACCGACCTGACGTGCACACCCGGCGGTGAGTTCGCGGACCGGGTCGAGGTCAAGGCCACGCACAAGGGCGCCGCCGCGGACAAGGTCGCCGTCACCGCGACGCTCGTCAAGTCGGTGCTCGACCCGGCCGAGAACGACAAGGGCCCCTACTTCAAGGACGCCGACGGCAAGGCCGTCCGCACCCTGACCGGTCTGAAGACCGACGCCAAGGGCCTGCTGACGCTGCCGAAGCTGTACGCGGACGACACCGACGGCACATTCGTGCTGCGGCTCACCACCGCGGGCGGCGCCATGCTCGACGTCCGGCTGAAGGTGGCCGAAAAGAAGCCGACGCCGAGCCCGTCGCCCGACTCGCCCGACGCCTCGCCCAGCCCCTCCACCGAGCCGTCGACCGAGCCGGACGCGTAGGGGCGCGGCTCCCGCGCGAACGACCGGGGGGCGCCCTCCGCTTCGGCCCGGGCGCCCCTTCGGCACGTCGTCGTCCACTCACTTCGCGAGCCGGGCCTTGGTGTGCCGAGTCGGCTCCGCCGTGGCCGGGTCCTCGGGCCACGGATGCTTCGGGTAGCGGCCGCGCAGCTCCGCCCGTACGCCCTTGTAGCCGTCCTTCCAGAAGGAGGCCAGATCGGCGGTGACCGCGGCAGGGCGGCCGGCGGGGGAGAGGAGATGGACGAGGAGCGGCACCCCGGCGACCTCGGGCGAGTGCTGCAGCCCGAACATCTCCTGCAACTTCACCGCGAGGACCGGCTGCGCGGGGTCGCCGTAGTCGACCCGGATCCTGGACCCGCTGGGGACGGTGATCCGCTCCGGAGCCAGCTCGTCGAGCCGCGCCGCCTCGCCCGAGGCCCAGGGCAGCAGCCGCGCCAGTGCTTGACCGGCGTCGATCCGTGTCAGGTCGGCCCGTCGCCGGGCCCGGCTCAGCTCGGGCTCCAGCCACTCGTCCACGCGCTCGTGGAGCGCGTCGTCCGAGACGTCCGGCCAGGGATCGCCGAGCCGCCGCCGCAAGAAGGCGAGCCGCTGCCGCAGCGCCTCCGCGTCGGCCGGCCAACGCAGCAAGCCGAGTCCCTCCCGTCGCAGCCCCTCCAGCAGCGCACTCCGTACGAGGGAGGGGTCGGGGGCGGCGAGCGGCCGTGCCGTGAGCTCCACCGCCCCGAGCCGTTCGACCCGCCGCGCCACGACATCGCCGCCGGCCCAGTGGACCTCGTCCCGCTCCTCCAGCAGCGCCCCGGCGGCCAACCGGGCCGTCGCCTCGTCGACGGCCGCGCCGAGCCGTACGCGCGCGTGGCCCTTCCCCACGGGCCGGTCGGCCACGGCCACGGCGATCCAGGGGGCCCCGCCCAGCGCCGACGTCTCCGGCAGTTCGGCCCGGGTGCCGGACACCATGAGGTACGAACCGCCGTCCTTCCTGGCCACGCGCTCCGGGAACGCCAGCGCGGTCACCAGCCCGGCGACACCGTCGTCGGTGACGTCCACGGCCATGCCGGGCCCGGAGTCCCGACCGGAGTCCCGCCCGGCGGCCCGCAGCCGTCGGACCTCGCTCCGCCACCGTGCCCCGTACGCGTCACCCCCGCGCCGGGCGGCGCGCAACGCGGCCACCAGATCGTCCCCGTACTCCCGCGGGGGCTCCTCACTGAGCAGGGCCACGACCTCGGCCACCACCTCCGATCCGCGGACCCCCGAAACGACGGGGCCGGGCCCCTGACTCCCGGGGGCGTCCGAGCCCCGCCCCACCCGCGTGCCCTCACCCGACCCACGCGCACCGTGGGCGCCCACGCCTTCGGTGCCGGGGCTGGTGCCGGTACGTGCGCCGGTGCCCGTGCCCGTGCTGGAAGCCGAGCCGGTGCGTGTGCCCGCGTCGAGCCTTGTGCCGGAGTCCGAGCCGGTACCGGGGCCCGTGCCGGTGCCGGACTTCGTTCCGGCCCCCGCGCCGGCGCCGGCGCTCGTGCCGGTGTCTGTGCTCGTGCCGGTGTTCGCCGCCGTGCCGGCCAGCGAGGGGCGAGGCATCCTGGACGCCCCCGCTTCCGCCCCCGCGGCTTCCGCGTCGAGCAACGCCCGCCCCAGCCGGGGATGCAGCCCGAGGCGGGCCAGTCGTGCTCCCCGCCCGGTGGCGCGGCCGGTGGAGTCCACCGCGCCCACCGCCGTCAGGACCGACCGGGCCGCCTCCATCGCACCGCCCGGCGGCGGATCGAGCAGCGCCAGCCCGGATGCGTCCGGGTCGCCCCAGCAGGCCGCCTGCAGCGCGAACGCCGTCAGGTCGGCCACCTTGATCTCCGGCGCCGGGAAGCGCGGCAGACGGGCGTCCTCGGCCTCCGCCCAGCAGCGGTACACCGTGCCCGGAGCCTCCCGCCCGGCCCGCCCCGCCCGCTGCCGCCCGGCGGCACGCGAGGCCCGTACGGTCGTCAGCGCGCTCAGCCCCCGCGCGTGGTCCACCCGCGGCTCCCGGGCCAACCCCGCGTCCACGACCACCCGCACCCCCGGAACCGTCAGCGACGACTCGGCCACCGAGGTCGCCAGCACCACCCGGCGTCGTGCCCCGGGAATCAGTACCGCGTCCTGCACGGCCGCCGGCGCCCGCCCGTGCACCTGCAGCACGTCGACGTCCCCGAGACCCGTCAGCCGTCCGGCGACCCGGGCGATCTCACCGACCCCGGGCAGGAAACACAGCACGTCCCCGGCCCGCTCGGCCAGCGCCCGGCGCACCACCGAAGCCACATGCGCGAGCAGCGCCGGGTCCACCCGCATGCCGTGCGGCGGCCGTACCGGGCGGACCGGTGGCGCCCACACCACCTCCACGGGGTACGACACGCCCCGCGCCTCGACGACCGGCGCGTCGCCCAGCAGGCGCGCCCAGCCCTCCGCGTCGGTCGTCGCGGAGGCGGCCACCAGCCGCAGCTCCGGCCGCAGCGCCTGCCGCACGTCCCACAGGAACGCCGCCGTCGTGTCCGCGTCCAGATGCCGCTCGTGGCACTCGTCGAGCACCACCACGTCGACGCCCGTCAGCTCCTGGTCCCGCTGGAGCCGCTGCAGCAGCACGCCGGTCGTGACGACCTCCACGCGCGCGTGGCGCCCGACGACCCGCTCGCCGCGCACGGTGTACCCGACGCTCCCGCCGGGCTTCTCACCCAGCAGCCACGCCATCCGCCGTGCCGCCGCCCGCGCCGCGATCCGTCGCGGCTCGGCCACCACCACGCGCCGCGCGGGACCCTCACCCAGCAATCCCGCCAGCGCGAGCGGCACCAGTGTCGTCTTGCCGGTGCCGGGCGGCGCGACCAGCACCGCGGTGCCGTGCCCCTCCAGGGCGTCGTGCAAGGCGGGCAGGGCACCGCGTACGGGCAGCGCGTCCAGGGCGTCGTAACGGATCACGTCCCCAGTGTCGTACGCCGGCGAAACCGTCTCCCACGCGCGCGTGCCCGACGACGGTGACTCAGTCCCGCTCGCAGACGAAGATCGCCGTCCCGGGGATCAGATGTCCGCGCAGCGGCGACCAGCCGCCCCACTCGGAGGTGTTCCAGCCGGGCCACTCCGGTTCGACGAGGTCCACCAGCCGGAACCCCGATGTCACCACGTCCCGCACCCGGTCGCCGAGCGTCCGGTGGTGTTCGACGTACACCGCGCGGCCCTCGTCGTCCTGCTCGACGTACGGCGTGCGGTCGAAGTACGAGGCGGACACCGACAGCCCCTCGGGGCCCGGCTCGTCCGGGAACGCCCAGCGCAGCGGGTGCGTCACCGAGAAGACGAAGCGGCCCCCCGGCCGCAGCACCCGGCGCACCTCCCGCAGCACCAGCCGCGGATCGGCGACGAAGGGCAGCGCCCCGTACGCCGAGCAGGCCAGGTCGAAGGAGCCGTCCGCGAAGGGCAGCACCGCCGCGTCCGCGCACACCAGGGGGAAGGACGAGCCGATGCGCAGCGCGTGCTGGAGCTGGCGGTGCGAGAGGTCCAGCGCCACCGGACGGGCGCCCTGGGCGGTCAGCCAGCGCGAGCACTGGGCGGCGCCGGCGCCGATCTCCAGGACGTCCTTGCCCTTCAGCTCCTCCGGCGGGCCGAGCAGCTCGGCCTCCACCTCGTCCAGACCTTCGGGGCACCACACGAAGCGGTCGTCACCGAGGAACGTGCCGTGCTCGACCTGGTACTCGTCCGCGTTGCGGTCCCACCAGCCGCGGTTGGCGCGGGCGCTCTCCGTGACACCGGCGGCACGCCGGGTGGCCTCGGGCTCGGCGGGTCCGTCGGATTCGGCCTCGGACGCTACGGGCTCTTGGATGACCGGCTCCCTCGTACTAGTCTGCGGGCTCTTCCGCGCCGCCGGCCCCGCGTGTCGCAAGGCCCGCCCAAGGCGCCAGTGTGGCCCCGGGGGACGGCAATTGTGCCGGGAATGCGGTGATCCGCCCCGGGTGTGCGCCTTCGCGCATTGACCCTGCCCGGCTGCCCCCGTATGCTACAAGTTGCGCTGCGGGCCTGCGCACCTCAGACGTAGCAGGTCGCGCTCGCATCTGTTGTATGTCCCCTCGGTTCTCGAGGCGTCACCAGCGGTTTTCGGTGGCGCTTACTTGGCTGTCCGGCTTCTGCAGAGCGAAACGGGCTCCCGGCGTAAGCAGTACCTACGACTCAATGTCCGTACCGGAGCCCTTTCCCACATGACGAGCAGCACCGAGACCACCGCCACCACCCCGCAGGTAGCGGTCAACGACATCGGTAACGAGGAAGCCTTCCTCGCCGCGATCGACGAGACGATCAAGTACTTCAACGACGGCGACATCGTCGACGGCGTCATCGTGAAGGTCGACCGGGACGAGGTCCTGCTCGACATCGGTTACAAGACCGAAGGTGTCATCCCGAGCCGCGAGCTCTCGATCAAGCACGACGTCGACCCCAACGAGGTCGTTGCCGTCGGCGACGAGATCGAGGCCCTGGTCCTTCAGAAGGAGGACAAGGAAGGCCGCCTGATCCTCTCGAAGAAGCGCGCCCAGTACGAGCGTGCCTGGGGCACCATCGAGAAGATCAAGGAAGAGGACGGCATCGTCACCGGTACCGTCATCGAGGTCGTCAAGGGTGGTCTCATCCTCGACATCGGCCTCCGCGGCTTCCTTCCGGCCTCCCTGGTCGAGATGCGCCGTGTCCGCGACCTCCAGCCCTACGTGGGCAAGGAGCTCGAGGCGAAGATCATCGAGCTGGACAAGAACCGCAACAACGTGGTCCTGTCCCGCCGTGCCTGGCTGGAGCAGACCCAGTCCGAGGTCCGCCAGACCTTCCTCACCACCCTCCAGAAGGGTCAGGTGCGGTCCGGCGTCGTCTCCTCGATCGTCAACTTCGGTGCCTTCGTGGACCTGGGTGGCGTCGACGGTCTGGTCCACGTCTCCGAGCTCTCCTGGAAGCACATCGACCACCCGTCCGAGGTCGTCGAGGTCGGCCAGGAAGTCACCGTCGAGGTCCTCGACGTGGACATGGACCGCGAGCGTGTCTCCCTGTCGCTGAAGGCGACCCAGGAAGACCCGTGGCAGCAGTTCGCCCGCACCCACCAGATCGGCCAGGTCGTGCCCGGCAAGGTCACGAAGCTGGTGCCGTTCGGTGCGTTCGTCCGCGTGGACGAGGGCATCGAGGGTCTGGTCCACATCTCCGAGCTGGCCGAGCGCCACGTGGAGATCCCGGAGCAGGTCGTCCAGGTCAACGACGAGATCTTCGTCAAGGTCATCGACATCGACCTCGAGCGCCGTCGCATCAGCCTCTCGCTGAAGCAGGCCAACGAGGCCTTCGGCGCCGACCCGTCGACGGTCGAGTTCGACCCGACCCTGTACGGCATGGCGGCGTCCTACGACGACCAGGGCAACTACATCTACCCCGAGGGCTTCGACCCCGAGACCAACGACTGGCTCGAGGGCTACGAGACCCAGCGCGAGGCGTGGGAGACCCAGTACGCCGAGGCGCAGCAGCGCTTCGAGCAGCACCAGGCGCAGGTCATCAAGTCCCGCGAGGCGGACGAGAAGGCCGCTGCCGAGGGTGTCGACACCGCGGGTGCGGCCCAGGCCGCGTCCGGTGGCGGTGGCGGTGGCTCCTACTCCTCCGAGGGTGGCGACAACTCCGGCGCCCTGGCGTCGGACGAGGCGCTGGCCGCCCTGCGCGAGAAGCTGGCCGGCGGCCAGAGCTAACGCAGGCGGAGGCCGCTGAGGCCTAGCCGTTGACTGAGGGGCCGTACCTTTCGAGGTGCGGCCCCTCAGCCGTCCCCGCACGCCGGCACGATCAGACCCCGCTCCGTCGGGAATGCCGGCCCCCGTGCGGACGTTATGACGTACGAACACGAGGAGGGGAGCGGTCACTGTGCTTGATCCGCAGGGTTTGTACGCATGGGAGCCGAAGGGCCTGGCCGTCGTCGACATGGCACTCGCCCAGGAGTCGGCCGGACTGGTCATGCTCTACCACTTCGACGGATACATCGACGCCGGTGAGACCGGCGACCAGATCGTCGACCAGGTGCTCGACTCGCTGCCCCACCAGGTCGTCGCCCGCTTCGACCACGACCGGCTCGTGGACTACCGGGCGCGCCGGCCGCTGCTGACCTTCAAGCGGGACACCTGGACGGACTACGAGGAGCCCACCCTTGAGGTGCGGCTCGTCCAGGACGCCACCGGAGCGCCGTTCCTGCTGCTCTCGGGCCCCGAGCCGGACGTGGAGTGGGAGCGCTTCGCCGCGGCCGTGAGTCAGATCGTGGAGCGGCTCGGCGTCCGCCTGTCGGTCAACTTTCACGGCATCCCCATGGGTGTCCCGCACACCCGCCCCGTCGGCATCACCCCGCACGGCACCCGCACCGACCTTGTCCCGGGCCACCCCAGCCCCTTCGAGGAGGCGCAGGTCCCCGGAAGCGCCGAGGCACTCGTCGAGTACCGCCTCATGCAGGCCGGCCACGAGGTGCTGGGCGTCGCCGCGCACGTTCCGCACTACATCGCCCGCTCCCCGTACCCCGACGCGGCGCTGACCGTCCTGGAGACGATCACCGCGGCGACGGGCCTGGTGCTGCCGGGCATCGCGCACTCCCTGCGCACGCGGGCCCACCGCACCCAGACCGAGATCGACCGGCAGATCCAGGAGGGCGACGAGGAGCTCACCGCCCTCGTCCAGGGCCTGGAGCACCAGTACGACGCCGCCGCAGGCGCCGAGACGCGCGGCAACATGCTCGCCGAGCCCGTCGAGATTCCCTCGGCGGACGAGATCGGCCGCGAGTTCGAACGGTTCCTGGCGGAGCGGGAGGGCGACAACTGAGGCCCCGCGGCTGGGCCGCCACGGGCAGGCCCTAAGCTTCCGCACATGCTGAAGGTGGGCCTGACCGGCGGAATCGGCGCCGGCAAGAGCGAGGTGTCGCGGCTGCTCGTCGAGCACGGTGCCGTGCTGATCGACGCGGACCGGATCGCACGCGAGATCGTCGCCCCGGGCACCCCGGGGCTCGCCGCGGTCGTGGCGGCCTTCGGCGAGGAGGTGCTGGCCGAGGACGGCGGCCTGGACCGCCCGAAACTCGGCTCGATCGTGTTCGCGGACCCGGAGAGGCTGGCCACGCTGAACTCGATCGTGCACCCCCTGGTCGGCGACCGCTCCCGGGCCCTGGAGGAGGACGCCGCCGACGACGCCGTCGTCGTTCACGACGTGCCCCTGCTCACCGAGAACGGCATGGCCCCGCTGTACGACGTCGTGGTCGTCGTCGACGCCGCCCCCGCCACCCAGCTCGACCGGCTGGTACGGCTGCGGGGCATGACCGAACAGGACGCGCGGGCCCGCATGGCCGCCCAGGCGACGCGCGAGCAGCGCCGGGAGATCGCCGACCTGGTCATCGACAACGACGTCACGCTGGACCGGCTGCGCAGCCGCGTGGACGAAGTGTGGGCCGAGCTGACCCGCAGGGCGCACGAGCCGCGCCGGTCGCCCCGGGGCCAGGAATAGCGGCACGCACACGGGCGTTGATCCCTTCCAGCAAGGGAAGGACTTCTGCCGTGCCCGACACCAGCGGATCGACCGGACGTACGCCCGAGACGGATGTCATCGACTTCCGCGCGGCCGAGCAACTGCTCGCTGCGCGGGACCCGCGGGGCGCGGTGAAACTGCTCGACGGAGTCATCGGCGCCCATCCCGAGAACACGGCCGCGCGGCTGCTGCGCGCGCGTGCCTTCTTCGCGGCCGCCCAGCTGAGACCGGCCGAGCTGGAGTTCACCATCGTCCTGGAGCGCGAACCGGACAACGCCTTCGCCCACTTCGCCCTCGCCCGCACCTACGAACGCCGGGGGTGCGGCGAACAGGCACGGCGCCACTTCCGGCTGGCGGCGGCACTGGACCCGAACCCGGAGTACCTGCAGCAGGCACGCTTCGAGTCCTGACGGGCCGCGGAGACGGGGCGAGCGGGGCCGACGGGCCGGGTGCGATCGCACGCGTTCACTCGGTCGGGTGAATAGGTGCCGAGTGGGAACGGCTGTGCGGGGATGGGCCGTTGGACGGGCATGGAACTGAGCATGCGAGAGGGACACCAGGGGACGGGGCCGGGGGCGATCACCCCGGACGGCTGCGCGGTCGAGCTCTATGCGCGGCTGCCCGTCGGAGCCGAGCCGGACATCGTCGCCGCGGCCGTCCCCGAGGGCGCCCGCATCCTGGAGCTGGGCAGCGGGGTCGGGCGCATGACCCACCCACTGCTGGAGCGGGGGTTCGACGTCACCGCGGTGGACGAGTCCGCCGAGATGCTGGAGCGTGTGCGCGGGGCCCGGACGATATGCAGCCCGATCGAGGACCTGGACCTGGGCGAGCGCTTCGAGGCGGTGCTGCTGGCGTCGTTCCTCGTGCACGCCGGCGACAGCCAGGTGAGGCGGGGCCTGCTGGGCACCTGTGCACGGCACGTCGGGCCGGACGGCTGTGTGCTGATCCAGCGGGAGGGCGCGGACTACCACACCGACCTGCCGCGTGTGCGGGTCGATCCCAGCGGCTTCACGGTACGGATCGTGTCGTCGCAGCCGGTCGGGGACGGCGTCAACTCGGTACGCGCGGAGTACGAGTTCCCGGACGCCGTCTGGACGCAGACATTCCGGGCCCGGCCGCTGACCGATGCGCAGTTCGAGGAGGCGCTGTCAGAGGCGGGGCTGCGCGCGGACCGCCCTCTGACCGACGACGGGACGTGGGTGAGGGCGGTGCCCACATCACGGAGAGGCGGGCGATGAGTTCGGGGCCGACGGGCGGTCTGCATCCCCGGCAGCATCACGGACCGCTCACCAGGAGAGCCCATGTCTCAGCCCGTCGCCTCCACCGTCCCCACCACCCCCGCCGCGGCCCCGGCGGCTTCCGCCGCACCGGATCGAGGGCGGGGCGCCCGGATCGTCCTGCGTGTGGTGCAGGTGCTCCTCGCGGTCTTCTTCGCCGTGGCGAGTGCCCTGCCCAAGCTGATCGCGCACTCCTCGGCGGCCGAAAGCTTCGCCGAGATGGGCTGGGGCAACGCGGGTATGTTCACCATCGGAGTGCTCGAACTGTCCGGCGCGATCGCCCTGCTGATCCCCGTACTGCAGTCGGTGGCCGCGGCGGCCCTCGGCGCTCTGATGGTCGGCGCGTTCGTCGTCCAGCTCACCTACTTCGGCGGAGTCAACGCCGCGACACCCGTCATCCTCATGGTGCCGCTCCTGATCATCGCCTGGGTCCGCCGGGGGCACAACGAGGACCTTCTCCGTCGGGTACGGACACGGCGGGCCTGAACCGGCAGGGCACACGTGTGGCTGCACGCTCTCAGGGCCTGGCCTGGGCATCCTTGCGGGCGCGGTTCAGGCTCTCCAGCCCACGCAGCCGTTCCAGCTCGCGGCGGTCGCGCTTGGTCGGCCGGCCGGCGCCCCGGTCGCGGATGCCGGCCGGGGCGACGGCCTCGCGGGGCGGGGGCGGAGGGGAGTTGTCGATGTAGCACTGGGCGGCGACCGGTGCACCGACACGCTTGCGGATCAGCCGCTTCACGACGACGACACGTTCCCTGCCCTCGTGGCGCAGGCGGACCTCGTCCCCGACGCGCAGCGAGTACGCGGGCTTCACACGCTCGCCGTTCACCCGGACATGACCGCCTCGGCAGGCGGTCGCGCCGAGGGAGCGGGTCTTGATGAGACGGACGGCCCAGATCCAGCTGTCCACGCGGACGCTCTCGCCGCTCTGCGGCCCGGCCGCCTCGGCGGCGGCGATCGCGGCGGCGGTCTTCGGGTCCGGGGTCCGGGACGCGGTGGCACCGTCGTCGCCCGTGCCGGTTCCGGCCGCCCCGCCGTTCCTGCCCTCGTCATGCTCGGAAGCCATGCCTCGACTTTAGCCGCCCGCCCCGGCGGGACGGGCCGCCATTTCCCGGGCGGTCCGCCACCACCCCGTTGTCCCGGCACCCCCGTGCCCCGGCGTCGCGGCGGCAAGTCCCTCCGGGACGGGTTGCACCTACGGTGGAGGCATGGACACCAGCGGCCTCTCCGTACTCGACCGGCGGATCGCCGGGTGCCGGGCTTGTCCACGGCTGGTCGACTGGCGGGAGGAGGTGGCCCGTACCAAACGGGCGGCCTTCGCCGACTGGACCTACTGGGGCCGACCGGTGCCGGGCTTCGGCCCGCCGGACGCGCGGCTGCTGATCATCGGCCTAGCCCCCGCGGCCCACGGCGGCAACCGCACCGGCCGGATGTTCACCGGTGACCGCTCCGGCGACGTGCTGTACCAGGCGCTGTACGACGTGGGCCTCGCCTCACAGCCCACCGCGGTCGCCGCCGACGACGGCCTGGAGCTCTACGGAGTGCGCATCACCTCGCCGGTGCACTGCGCCCCGCCCGCCAACAAGCCCACCCCCACCGAGCGGGACACCTGCCGTTCCTGGCTCGTCCAGGAGCTGGGACTGCTGCGGCCGACGCTGCGGGCCGTGGTCGTGCTCGGCGCCTTCGGCTGGCAAGCCGCGCTGCCGGCGTTCGCCGAGTCCGGCTGGACCGTGCCCCGGCCACGCCCCGCCTTCGCACACGGCGGGCACGTCGCACTGGCCGCCGCCGACGGGCCGGCCCTGCACCTCTTCGGCTGCTTCCACGTCAGCCAGCGCAACACGTTCACCGGCCGGCTCACCCCCGAGATGCTCCGGGAGGTGCTGCGCACGGCGGCCCGGACGGCAGGGCTGACCGCCCGGTAAAGGGGATGAGTGGTTCCGGTCGGCCGGGCTACGGTGCTCCGATGGGCCTCTATCCGGTGATCGAACCGTACGACCACGGCATGCTCGACGTGGGCGACGGCAACCACGTCTACTGGGAGACCAGCGGGAACCCGCACGGCAAGCCCGCGCTGGTTCTGCACGGAGGACCGGGGAGCCGGACCAGTCCGAACCTCAGGCGGTACTTCGACCCCGCCGCCTACCGGATCGTCCTGCTCGACCAGCGCGGCGCCGGACGGTCGCTGCCCCGCGCGAGCGCGTACGACACCGACATGAGCGTCAACACGACCGCCCATCTCATGGCCGACCTGGAGCGGCTGCGCGCGCACCTGGGCATCGAACGGTGGCTGGTGTGGGGTGTGTCGTGGGGATCGGTGCTGGGTCTGCGGTACGCGCAGACGCACCCCGGGGTGGTGTCCGAGCTGGTGCTGACCGGGGTCGCGACCGGTTCCCGTGCCGAGGTGGACCTGCTGACGCGTGGCTTGGGCAAGATCTTCCCCGACGCCCACGAACGGTTCCTCGCCGAGCTGCCCCCCAAGGACCGCGACGGTAACCTGGCCGCCGCTTACAACCGCCTGCTGGAGTCGCCCGAGGCCGCGGTGCGCGACCGGGCCGCGCGTGCCTGGACGGACTGGGAGACGGCGATCATCCCGGCACCGCCCGGCTCGGTCGTCCGGTTCCGGGATCCGGAGTTCCGCAGGGGCTTCGCCCGCACCGTCACGCACTACTGGGGCAACGACCACTTCCTCGGCGAGGGCGAGGGCGAGAGCCAGGGCGGCGGCGACGAGGGAGTGGTTCTGAGGGACGCGCACCTGCTGAAGGGCATCCCGGGCACTCTGGTGCAGGGCAGCCTGGACTTCGGCAACCTCCTCGGCATCGTCTGGAGGCTCCACCACGCCTGGCCGGACAGTGAGCTGGTGGTCGTGGACGAGGCCGGACACGACGCCGGAGCGGTCGGTGACGAGGCGCTGCGGGCGGCGACCGACAAGTACGCCCGCGGCGGGGCCTGGCCGGCCGGCCCTTCCCCCTGGCTCACGGACCCGTCCGTTCCGGCACGACCGCCGTTGCCGTGATCTCCACGAGCTGCCCCGGGTATCCGAGGCAGCCGACCCCGAGCAATGTCGAGGAATGCGGTCCGGTACTGAGCCCGGACGCCTCGACGACCTCCCACACGGCGGACAGCGCGGCGGTCTCGGTGCTCACGACGTACACGTCGGTCGACAGGACGTGGGCCGGCTCGCTGCCCACGGCGCGCAGCTGCTCCGTGAGATTCGCGATCACCTGCTCCGCCTGCCGGACCGGATCACCCTCACCGACCAGCCTCCCTTCGGCGTCGAGCGGAACGGACCCGGCGAGGAAGGCGATCTTCGTCCCGGCCTCGACGACGGAGGCGTGGGAGTAGGCGGGCGGCGGGAACAGGCCGGGCACGGTGACGCGCCGAATCATGTGGGCTCCAAGGAGGCGAAACGGGCAGTCCCCCGATCGTCCGCTCCCCCCACACCCCACCGCATCCGAATTTCCCTCGTGCCCGGCGTCCCGGGCACCTAGGCTGCCGACGTCCGCGCCGCCCCCCGCCACAGGAGCCCTCCGCAGTGCCCTCCCTCACGGACCAGGTCTTCCTCGACACGACCGCCGACCGGCTCGCCGCCCTGCCCGCCGTCCGGGCGGTCACCCTGGGCGGCTCCCGGGCCCAGGGCACCCACGGGCCCGGCAGCGACTGGGACCTGGCGGTCTACTACCGGGGCGCCTTCGACCCGGACGACGTCCGCGCCCTCGGCTGGGCCGGCGAGGTGTCCGAGATCGGCGCCTGGGGCGGCGGCGTCTTCAACGGCGGCGCGTGGCTGACGATCGACGAGCGCCGGGTCGACCTGCACTACCGTGATCTCGGCGCGGTCGAGCACGAGACGGCGGAGGCGGAGGCGGGACGCTTCGGCATCGAGCCGCTGATGTTCCACCTCGCCGGCATCCCGACGTACCTCGTGGTCGCGGAACTGGCTCTCAACGAGGTGCTGCGCGGTGAACTGCCCCGCCCCGCCTACCCCGAGGCCCTCCGGACCACCGCCCCCGACCGCTGGCACGGTGCGGCCGCCGCCACCCTCGCCTACGCCAAGGCGGGCCACGCCCCCAAAGGTTCCCTCACCCAGGTCGCCGGCGCGATCGCCCTGGCCACCACTCAGACGGCACACGCGGTGCTCGCGGCACGCGGGGAGTGGGTCACCAACGAGAAGGGCATGGTCCGGCGGGCGGGGCTGGACGGGCCGGACGGGATCGACGGGCTTCTGGCGAACCTGACACCGGATCCCGGGGCCCTGGAACGGACGATCACGGACGCCGAGGAACTCCTGCACGCCACCGTCGAGTCGGCCCGCAGAGGCTGACCGCCG
The DNA here is from genome assembly GCF_042745235.1 of Streptomyces sp. NPDC058796. NCBI lineage: Bacteria > Bacillati > Actinomycetota > Actinomycetes > Kitasatosporales > Streptomycetaceae > Streptomyces > Streptomyces sp. NPDC058796. The sequence goes on along the minus strand of NZ_JBHYOP010000001.1, from coordinate 24,120 downwards.
TGCCGGCGCCGGCGGACCGCTCGCCGGGCCGACGGACGAACTCGCCACGCGGCGCGGCCGGACGGGCCGTTCCCGTACGTTGGCGTGATGACGTCTCCTTCCCATGAGAAGCCCGCCCGGCAGCCCCATGAGAAGCGTCTCCGCGAGACGCCCGCCGACCTGGTCGTCACCGGATGCACCGTCCTCGTCCACGACGACCGGGAACGGATCGGCTTCGAGGAGGACGCGGCCGTCGTCGTACGGGACGGAGTGATCGACTCCGTGACCACCGCCGCCGCGGTGGACGGCCTGCCCGCCGCCGAGCGGATCGACGCCCGCGGGCAGGCCGCCCTCCCCGGGCTGATCAACTGCCACACGCACGCGCCGATGGTCGCCCTGCGCGGCCTCGCCGAGGACCTGCCCACCGACGAGTGGTTCAACGACGTCGTCTGGCCGGTCGAGTCCAACCTCGCCGAGCGGGACGTGGAACTGGGCGCCCGGCTCGCCTGCGCCGAGATGATCCGGGCGGGAGTGACGACGTTCGCGGACCACTACTTCGCCATGGACGCCGTCGCCGCGGTGGTCGCCGAGTGCGGGATGCGGGCGCTGCTGGGGCAGGCGTACTTCTCCTCGCAGGGCCCCCGGGGCCGGGAGAGTTCGCTGGAGTTCGCGCTGCGGCACCGGGGCTGGGCCGACGGGCGGATCACGACCGCCCTCGCCCCGCACGCTCCCTACACCGTGACCGGCGCCGACCTCGCGGCCACCGCCGGCCTCGCCCGCGACCACGGCCTGCCCGTGCACCTGCACGCCGCCGAGAACCGCGACCAGACCGACACCAGCCTCGCCCGGCACGGCGCCACCCCGATCGGCGTCCTGGAGCGCACCGGCATCCTGGACACCGACGTGCTCATCGCCCACGGCACCGGCATCACCGAGGACGACCTCCCGCGCCTGGCCCGCGCGAGCGGCCGTACGGCCGTGGCCACCGCGCCGCGCGGCTACCTGAAGTTCGCCTGGCCCACCACCACCCCCGTACGCGCCCTGCGTGACATCGGCGTCCCGGTCGGACTCGCCACGGACGGCGCCGCCTCCAACAACTCCCTGGACGTGTGGGAGTCGATGGCACTGACGTCCCTCGTCCAGAAGTCCACCGAGGGCGACCCCCGCTGGCTCACCTCCCGCCAGGCCCTGCACCACGCCACGCTGCAGAGCGCCCGCGCGGTCGGGCTCGGTGACAGCGTCGGACGCATCGCGCCGGGGCGGCGGGCCGACCTCGTCCTCGTCGACCTCACCGGTCCGCACACCCAGCCCGTGCACGATCTCGCCGCCACCCTCGTGCACAGCGCGCGCTCCGCCGACGTGCGCACCACGATCGTCGACGGGCGCGTCCTCATGCGGGACCGCGAGCTGCTGACCCTGGACGTCCACGCGGTGGTGCGAGAACTGGGGGAGCGGCTGCCCGCGCTGACCGACCGCGGCCACGGCCGCCGTATCCAGGAGTACGACACCTGAAACCGAAGGGCCAGGTCAGACGCTTACCGGTGCTGCCGCGAGAAAAATGTCGCCGGGCAGCGATGAGTTCCGCTCCGCGCGGCGGTCACCACCCCGACGGACTGTCGCATGCCGCACAGGAGGAGCTGGAGCCCATGTCGCTGCCCGAGATCGTCGACCGCGCGGACTGGCGCGCGGCGCGCGAGGCCTTACTGGTCAAGGAGAAGGCGGCCACGCGCGCGCGTGACGCGCTCAACGCCGAGCGGCGCGGGCTGCCCATGGTGGAGGTCGACAAGGAGTACGTGTTCGAGGGCGGCGACGGCAAGGCCACACTGCTCGACCTCTTCGAGGGCCGCGACCAGCTCGTCGTCTACCACTTCATGTTCGCTCCGGAGTGGGACGCCGGCTGCCGCAGCTGCTCCGCCTTCCTGGACCAGATCGGGCACCTCGCGCACCTGCGGGCCCGCGGTACGTCGTTCGCGGCCGTCTCCCGGGCGCCGTACCCGAAGATCCTGCCGTTCAAGGCGCGGATGGGCTGGACCCTGCCCTGGTACTCGTCGTACGTCTGCGACTTCAACACCGACTTCGAGGTGACCCTGGAGCACGAGGGCGAGCTCGTCGAGCGGCCGGGGGTCAGCTGCTTCCTGCGGGACCGCGAGCGGGTCTTCCACACCTACTCGACGTACGAGCGGGGTCTCGACGGGCTCGGCTCGACCACCAGCCTGCTGGACCTGACCGCGCTCGGCCGGCGGGAGCAGTGGGAGAAGCCCGAGGGGCGTGCGTCGGCTCTCGGGACGCCCGCGGGAAGCGAAGGCGTCCGGTACCACGACGAGTACGAGAACTGACACGCACGGTAGCGACCCGAGTCATATGGATGAGGTGCCGCTCACACTTTGCGGTGAACGAGTGTCAACTATGTCTCAGTACCATCACCACGCGAGGCTTCCGCTCCATGGTTGGCGTTTAACTCTACGAGTACAGCGCGACATGGAGGTGCAGGGTGGTGAACGGGCGAACGGTGCTTGAGCGCTTTCCCGCCGGTGGACCGCGAGGATCATGGCCGGCGGAGGAGTTCGCGCAGGCACGGCGTCTGGAGGGGCTGCCCGCCGAGGTCGTCATGGATCTCGCCACGGACATGTTCCTGGTCATCGTTCGCGGCGGCGACGCCGTGGGTGGCGCGGCTGCCTGACGCGCGGCCGTGAGACAGGGGGTCCCAGTCAGCCGGCCCTCGGAGCGGGCACCGGCCGGCTGGTGAACTGTTCCGCCTGCAGTGAGTACAGCTCCGCGTATACCCCGCCGGCGGCCAGCAGCTCGTCCGGTGTCCCTGACTCCACGAGCCGGCCCTGGTCGAGCACGTGGACGAGGTCGGCGTGGCGCACGGACGCCAGCCGGTGGGTGATCAGCACAACCGTCTGCCCGCCGCCTGCCAGGGCGCGGATCTTCTCGAAGACCTCCAGCTCGGCCCGTGCGTCCAGGGCCGCCGTCGGCTCGTCCACGATGAGGATGCTGCCCTGCCGGTACGCCGCCCGCGCGATCCCGACCCGCTGCCACTGACCGCCGGACAGCTCGTGGCCGCCGCTGAAGTTCCGGGCCAGCAGGGTGTCCAGGCCGCGCGGCAGGTCGGCGACCACCTCCTCGGCCCCGGCCTCGGCGACCGCCGCGGCCACGCGGTCCTCGCCCAGCGGCACGGAGGAGCGGCCCACCGCGACATTCACCCGCGCGGTGAACGGCCACCGTTTGAAGTCCTGCGCCACCATCGCCACCCGCTCGGCGAGCGCGTGCCGGTCCGCAGTCGCCACGTCGACGCCGTCCCACGTGATGCGGCCCGAGTCCGGCGTGTACAGCCCGGCCAGCAGTTTGACGAGGGTCGTCTTGCCCGAGCCGTTCTCCCCGACGAGCGCCACGATGCGGCCCAGCGGCAGGGAGAGCGTCACGTCGTCGAGGGCCGGGCGGGCCGCGTCGCCCGGATAGCGGAACGTGACGTTCTCGAAGCGGATCTCCTTCGGGTCCTCGGGCAGTGCGGCGCCGCCCACCGGGATGGCCCGGCCGGCCGCCTCCACGTGCAGCCGTTCCAGGTCGCCGACGAACAGGGCCTCCTCGTGGAGCGCGTTGACCTCCACGACCAGGGTGCCGAGGCTCTGCGAGCCGGTGCGGATCGCGATCACGGCCGTGCCCGCCACCGACAGGGCCATCGCGCCGCCCAGCAGCAGTCCGCCGAGCGTCGCGTACGTCGCCGCCGTCGCCAGTCCCGTCCACGCCGCCGCGATCAGCCCCGTACGGGCCGCCAGCCGGGCCAGCCGCGCCTGCTCCGCCTCGGCGGTCTCCGACATGGCGCGGAAGTGGCGCAGCAGGAAGGGACCGACTCCGTGCACCCGGATCTCGGGGGCGGCGGCCGGTTCGATGAGGAGACTCGCCAGCAGCCGGCCCGCCCGCTCGTGCTGCACCCAGGCGTGGAAGGACTCGTACCGGCGGCGGGCGAGGGTCAGCGCGCTCCAGGCGCTCGGCAGCGTCATCGTGACCAGCAGCGGCAGCAGGACCGGGTGCAGCACGGTCAGCACGCCCGCCGCCGCGATCAGCGAGATCATCGCGTTCATCACGCGCGTGCCGTACGAGATCATGCGTCGCGCGGAGGCGGCTCCGTACTGGGCGGTGTCCAGCAGCTTGTGGAAGGCGTGGTCCTCGATCGCGGCCAGCTCCACGGCCGCCGCCCGCTCCAGGTACCGCTCGGTGGCCACCCGTTCCACCTTGGGCTCCAGCCGCCCGGTCGCGTACGTCGACGCCGCCCGCAGCAACGCCGCGACCAGCATCACCACGGCCACCGTGATCAGCGCCGGGGCGGCCCCGCGCAGCCGCTCCTCGATCGGGCCGTCGGCCATCAGCCCGGCCAGCACGCTGTTGACCGCGAGCAGACTCACCGCCTGCGCCACACCCCGGCCCGTCTCGGCCGCCAGTACCGTCCGCGCGGCCTGCGGGTCCGCCTGCCGGGCGAGCCGCAGGCTGGACGCCAGCAGGGACGGCAGCCTGGTCAGCATCGCCCGGAAGCCCAGCTCCAAGAACGCGTCCGCGTGCTGGTTCCAGCCCATGTCGTAGCGCAGCGGGCCGCCGAAGAGCAGCCGCTCCGACTCCGACACCCCGGCCGCTTCCGTGCCGCCCTTCCTGCGCACCGTCTGCCTCCCCCGATCGTGGACGGACGGCCACTATCGCGGGGCGGGGGTGCCTGCGGGCAGGGCGCGGGCGGGGGGAGCCAGGAGCGCGCGGGCGCACTCCCGGCCGCGGCGCGCCGGAAGGGGGCGTGCGGGGGTGGTCCGGGGGAGTGGGGCAGGGCTCAGAAGCGTGCCCAGCGCGCGGCAGCGTTACGCGCTCACCGGACGCGACCAGGTCGGCGTCGTGTTCGTCAGCCGGCACAGCGCCAGGTACAGCGGGATGGGCGGGGTGTACGGAACCGTTCCGTCCGGCCGGTGGATGAGGCCGGGGGCGTCCGGCGAGTCGGGGACGACCGCGCCGGTGGCGTACCGGGCGGGGGCGGGCCACTCCAGGGCGTAGTCGGAGTCGGACGGGACGATCCACCACCAGTGCGCGTCGTCGGCGTAGACGCATCCCACGCGCGGCAGCCGGGGCATCACCAGGGGACCGAAACGGGCGGGCACCGCCACCGCGTCGCAGCCCAGTGGGGCCGTCATCCCGTCCGGTACGAGCAGCCGCCGGGGCGTCCCGGGGGCGTCCAGCCGCCGCTGGAGGCGGACCAGTGTGTCGAGGCCGAGTGGCCGGATGCCGGACGCAGCCCTCACAGCCATGCGGTCCCCGTTCCGCGGCGGGCCTGTGGGTGGTGCCCCTCCGCCTCGCCGTCGTCGCCCGTGCCGTCGGCCGGGCCGGGCTTGGGGCGGGCGCCCCAGCCCAGGTCGTTGTGGGGCTCCGCCGGGTCGCGCGGGCCGTCGGCCTTGCGCGGCAGCTCCGCCCAGACCAGCAGCCCGGGCCCGTGCTCGTGGGCGCCCCACGCGTCGCACAGGGCGTCGACGAGGAGCAGGCCCCGGCCGTGCTCGTCCTCGGGCTGCCGGCCGGCCTGCGGGTGTGGCTGACCGGGGGCGCATCCCTCGTCACGTACGGCTATGCGCACCAGGTCGGCACCGTCGTGCAGCTCGCACACTATGTGCCGGCTAGCGGTGTGCACGATCGCGTTGGTGACCAGCTCGGAGACGACCAGGGCCGCGGTGTCGCAGGTGTCCTCGCACACCGACCAGCCGTTCAGCCGGGCGCGTGTCAGGCGTCTGGCCTGCGCGGGCGAGCCCGGATGTGCGGCCAGCTCGAACCGGAACCGGCGCTCGGCGGCGGCGGCCCCCGAAGGGCCGGCTCCCACGGTGGCGGCGAGGCCCAGGGAGCCCGCGGTGGCCTCTGTTCCTAAGGGCGCGGACGGAATCACGCTTGCCACTATCGCCCCGTCGTGAACACTTGGCAAGTGTCACTCTGAAAAATGCAGAGTGCGGTGTGACGGTCTGCAAGGCCGTGGCACACTGCTCGCAACAGCACGTCGAGCGGCGCCACTTCAGGTCACCGAAGGTCTGCCCGGGCTTTCGAAAAGGTCTTCGAATGGCGCCGCCGGGCTGTGCGCACAAAGACGCAACGGGCTCTTCGGGATCTTCAGGAGGTGGGCGGTGAGCGAGCCCCGGTCGGCGCCGACGGTCGGCCAGGTCGTCCTCGGCCGGCGCCTGCTGGACCTGCGCGAACGCGCCGGTCTCAAGCGTGAGGAAGCCGCCCGCGTCCTGCGCGTCGCCCCTGCCACGGTACGCCGGATGGAGATGGCCGAGGTGGCCCTCAAGATCCCGTACCTCCAGCTCCTGCTGAAGGCCTACGGCATCGGCGACGAGGAGGCCGACGCCTTCGTCAAGCTGGCCGAGGACGCCAACAAACCCGGATGGTGGCAGCGCTTCCACGACATCCTGCCGGGCTGGTTCTCGATGTACGTCAGCCTGGAGGGCGCAGCCTCCCTGATCCGCTCCTACGAGCCCCACTTCGTCCCCGGGGTGCTGCAGACCGAGGACTACGCGCGCGGTGTGCTCCGCTCCGGGGCGATCGGGCAGACCAGGCCCGACGACATCGAACGCCACGTCGACCTGCGCATGCGGCGCCAGGAACTGCTCACCCGCAAGGACGCACCCAGGTTCTGGGCCGTGATGGACGAGACGACGCTGCGCCGCCCCGTCGGCGGGCCGGAGGTGATGCGGGCACAGATCGACAGACTGCTCGAGGCGACGGAGCTGCCCAATGTGACGCTGCAGGTCGCCCCGTTCTCCAACGGACCGCACCCGGGCACGTACGGCCCTTTCGTCCTCTTCCGATTCGCCATGCCGGAGCTGCCGGACATGGTCTACAGCGAGTACCTGACCGGCGCCGTCTACCTCGACGCGCGCGCGGAGGTGGCGACCCACCTCGAGGTCATGGACCGCATGGCGGCGCAGGCCGCCACGGCACACCGCACGAAGGAGATCCTCCGGGACCTCCGCAAGGAGCTGTGAATGAGTCACATCAAACCCCAGCGCTCGCCACGCAACCGCAGTCAGCGGATCTACAACGGCATGCCCGCCCGTGAGCTGGGCAGTGAGGGCTGGCACAAGCCGTGGAGCGGCGGCAACGGAGGGAACTGCCTGGAGGCGATGAAGCTCGCCGACGGCCGGATCGCCGTACGGCAGTCCACCGACCCCGACGGCCCCGCGCTGATCTACACCTCCGACGAGATGACGGCCTTCATCGAGGGAGCGAAGGCGGGAGAGGCGGACTTCCTGCTGTCCTGAACGTGCTCTGTTGATGCTTGTTCTAAAACTGGTTGTACTGGTCCAGCAGGACTCAAGGGAAAACTCGACACCTTGTCGGAGGGAGCTTTCAGCGGGCACTCAGGCCGTCATCGGCCGGTCGTACGGGCCGATCGGTGCCGGCAGCCGAGTACTGCCGCCGGACAGATGACGGTCGACTGCCGCCGCCACCGCCCGCCCCTCCGCGATCGCCCACACGACGAGCGACTGCCCGCGCGCCGCGTCCCCGGCCGCGAACACGCCTGGGACGTTGGTCGCGAACCCCCGGTCCCGGGCGATCGTGCCCCGGGGCTCCATCTCCAGTCCCAGCCCGCCGACCAGCCCGTCCTCCCGGTCCGGCCCCGAGAAGCCGAGGGCGAGGAGGACGAGGTCGGCGGGGAGTGAGCGTTCGGTGCCGGGCAGCGGCCGACGGCCGGCGTCCACGGCGACCAGGTGCAGCGACCGCACATGTCCCTCGGCGTCGCCGGTGAAACGGAGCGTGGACGCCGCGAACAGCCGCGCGTCCGCGTCCGCCGCCGGTGCGGACCGCAGGTCACGTGCCTCCTCGTGGGCGGCCGACAGCCGGTACAGCCGTGGGCAGGTCGGCCACGGCTCGGCCTCCTCGTCGCGCTCCGAGCCCGGCCGCGCGTAGATGTCCAGCTGGGTGACGGACGCGGCCCCCTCCCGCACCGCCGTACCGAGACAGTCCGCGCCCGTGTCACCACCGCCCACGATGACGACGTGCTTCCCGGCTGCCGACAGCGGAGAGCGCTGCAGATCGCCCTCGCACACCCGGTTGGTCAGGGGCAGGTACTCCATCGCCTGGTGGACACCGGCCAGCTCCCGGCCGGGCACGGCCAGTTCGCGCCGCGCGGTCGCCCCGGTGGCGACCACCACCGCGTCGTAGCGGGCACGCAGTCCGGCGGCGTCCACGTCCCGGCCGACGGCCGTCGACGTACGGAACCGTGTTCCCTCGGCCCGCATCTGCCCGATGCGCCGCTCCAGATGGTGCTTCTCCATCTTGAACTCGGGGATGCCGTACCGCATCAGCCCGCCGATCCTGTCGTCCCGCTCGTAGACGGCGACCGTGTGACCCGCCCGGGTGAGCTGCTGCGCCGCCGCGAGCCCGGTGGGTCCCGACCCGATCACCGCAACCGTCCTGCCGGACAGCCGGTCCGGCGGCCGCGGCGGGGTGAACCCCTCCTCCCATGCCTTGTCGGCGATCGCGCACTCGACGTTCTTGATCGTGACGGCCGGCTGGTTGATGGCGAGCACACAGCCCGCCTCGCACGGCGCCGGGCAGAGCCGGCCGGTGAACTCGGGGAAGTTGTTCGTGGCGTGCAGCCGGTCGCTCGCCGCCCGCCAGTCCGAACGGGCGACCAGGTCGTTCCACTCCGGGATCAGGTTGCCGAGCGGGCACGCCTCGTGGCAGAAGGGGACGCCGCAGTCCATGCAGCGGTCGGCCTGCGGACCGACGATCGGCAGCAGGGCCCCGGGCACGTACACCTCGTCCCAGTCCCGCACCCGCTGCCCGACCGGCCTTCGGGGCCACTCCTGGCGGGGCGTGGTCAGGAAACCCTTGGGATCGGCCATGACCGTCTTCCTTGCCTGCGGGGCCGGCCGTGCGCGGTCGGGGCGGTGTTCGTCCTGCGGCCACGATACGGCCCACCGGCCCCGCGCGCAGAGTGCCCGCGGCTCTCGCCGGTGGCGCCCGCCCTCTCAGACGAGGGCGAGCACGTACGCCACCGCGGCGGCGGCAGAGGCGACCGTACGGACGTGGTTCCACGCCGTCCACCGGCGGACGTACGTCGGCCACTGACCGGCCGCCTCCGCGGTGCCCGGCTCCAGCCGGAGCAGCGCGGTGTTGCGCGGCACGTTGGCGGCCGCGGTCACCCCGAACGACCCGAGGAGATGGAGCGCGCTGCCCAGCAGCAGCTCCACCGCGGCCCCGGCCGGCCACAGCACGAACGTCACCACGGCGATCGCCGCGGCCAGCACCGCCGTCCCGAGGAACACGAGCATGAAAGGCGGTCTCACCGCGGCCGTGTTGATCGAGTTCATCGCGGCGACCCCCTGCGCGGGAGGGAGCGCCGCGAGCCCTCGCATCACGAACGTCGAGAAGGCGCAGAAGACGCCTGCCGTCAGGCCGGTGCCGAGCACGCCCAGCACCGTCAGCACGAAGTACGGTCCGTCGATCATGTCCTGTCAACTCCCACCCGTCGAGTCGATGCCCGCGCGGTACCGGCGGCCGTCGACGATCCCAAGTCAACTTCGGTGCGGCCATGGTGACCATGGCCGGTCGGCGCGGGCGCATGTGCGAGCGTCCACGCGGGCGGACGGGTGGGCGGAGCATCATGGGCGGGTGCGACTGGAAGCGATCACCTGGGAAAGGCTCGGCGACCTGCTCGCCGAGCGCCTGCTCGACCTGGAGCCCGCCGACGGCGGCGACCGGCCACGCGTCGCCTTCGACGGCGCCCCGGCCGCCCGCCCCGGTGAACTCGCCCAGCGGGTGTCCGAAGCGCTGCGGATCCGCGGACGCCCCTCCCTCGTCGTCGGAACCGAGGGCTTCCTGCGCCCCGCCTCGGTCCGACTGGAGTACGGGCATCAGGACTCGGAGTCCTACTACAGCGGCTGGTACGACACGGGTGCTCTGTGGCGGGAGGTCTTCGACCCGCTCGGACCCGGCGGTGACGGACGTGTGCTGCCGGACCTGTGGGACCCGGTCACCGACCGCGCCACCCGCAGCCCCTACGTCCACCTCCCGTCCGGCGGCGCGCTGCTGCTGCACGGCCCTTTCCTGCTGCGCCACTGGTTCCCCTTCGACCTCAGCGTCCACCTCGTCCTCACCCCGGGGGCCCTGCGCCGCCGCACTCCCGACTCCGAGCACTGGACCCTCCCCGCCTTCGAGCGCTACGAGGAGGAGACCGACCCCTCGGCCACCGCCGACGTCCTGGTGCGCACGGATGATCCGCGGCACCCCGCGTGGAGCGGCTGAGCCGCCGGCCGGTTCACTCCCGCTCAGAGCCAGCCGTTGCGCCGGAACCCCCGGTGCAGCGTCACGCAGGCGACGGCTATGGCGGCGATGACCATGCCGTAGCCGTACCGCCAGCCGAGTTCCGGCATGTGGTCGAAGTTCATGCCGTACACCCCGCAGACCATCGTGGGCACGGCGATGATCGCGGCCCAGGCGGTGATCTTCCGCATGTCCTCGTTCTGCGCGACCGTCACCCGGGCGAGGTGCGCCTGGAGGATGGAGTTGAGCAGTTCGTCGAACGCCGCGATCTGCTCCGTGGCCCGCAGGAGATGGTCGGCGACGTCGCGGAAGTACGCCTGTATCTCCGGCTCGACCACCCGGGCCGGCCGCGTGGCCAGCTCGTCCAGCGGCCGGCCGAGCGGCACCACGGCCCGCCGCAGCTCCAGGAGCTCCCGTTTGAGCTGGTAGATCCGGCCCGGGTCGACCCGGGCGCCGTGCTCCGCGAACACCTCCGTCTCGACATGGTCGATGTCCGCCTGGAAGGCCTCGATGACACTGAGGAAGTCGTCCACCACATGGTCCGCGATCGCGTGCAGCACCGCCGACGGCCCCTTGGCGAGCTGCACCGGGTCGGACTCCAGCCCTTCCCGGAGTGGGCCCAGTGAGCCGTGCCGCCCGTGTCGCACGGTGATCACGAAGTCCTGGCCGACGAAGACCATGATGTCGCCGGTGCTCACCACCTCGCTCGTGGCCGTGAGCTGGTCGTGCTCCACGTGGCAGACGGTCTTGAACACGGCGAAGAGCGTCTCGCCGTACCGCTCCATCTTCGGGCGCTGGTGGGCTTCGATCGCGTCCTCGACCGCCAGTGGATGCAGGTCGAAGAGGTCTGCCACGCCCGCGAACTCCTGGTCCGTCGGCTCGTGCAGACCCAGCCAGACGAAACCGCCGCCCCGCCTGCGCATCCGCTCCACGACCCGGACCGGGTCGCCGCCCTCGGGGATGCGGACACCGTCCCGGTAGGTCACGCAGTTCACCACCGAGGAGCCCAGCGGCGAGCGCACCGGGTGGCTCAGGTCCACCCGCGGGCGCCGCCGGGCCAGCCGTGCCACCTTGCGGAGGCCGCCGGTCCGTCCCAGGCCCGTGACCTTCCGCAGATTGCCTGCCATCGTCATCCGTGTCTCCCCGTGTGCGTCCCCTCGCGCCGTGCTTGCCCGCGCCTTGGCGCGCCAGTCTGCCAGGCCGGCGCGGACGGCGGACGAGCCTGTGGACAGGGAGCATTCCGCTTTGTTCCCGGCTGTGGACGGGTGGTCCGGAGCCTCGTCCGGCCCGGTCCTGTCCCGCGGTCGGAGCGTCGACCGCTTCGGGCAAGCGGGACAACTGGGATGATCGTCGCATGACGCGAACCGACGGATACCTCCTCGACAACCGGCAGACCGAGGCGGGGGAGCGTTTCGACGCCTTCGCCACCCTCTTCGACCCCACGACCTTCCGACACCTCCAAGCGCTCGGCGTGGGGCCCGGGTGGCGCTGCTGGGAGGTCGGGGCCGGAGGCACCTCCGTGGTGTCCTGGCTGGCCAAGAGGGTCGGGCCGACCGGCAGGGTCCTCGCCACGGACATCGACACCTCGCGGGTCGCACCGGCCGGCCGTCCTCCCGTCGAGGTGCGCGTGCACGACGTGGGCGCGGAGGAACCGCCGGGCGAGGGCTTCGACCTGGTGCACGCCCGGCTCGTACTGGTCCATGTTCCGGACCGCGAGCGGGCACTGCGGTCCATGATCCGGGCTCTGCGGCCGAGTGGCCGACTCCTGGTCGAGGACGCCGACCCCGCGCTGCAGCCCCTGCTCTGCCCCGACGAGCACGGTCCCGAGCAGCAGTTGGCCAACCGGCTGCGGCACGGCTTCCGCCAGTTGCTGGCCCGTCGCGGCGCCGACCTGTCCTACGGCCGCCGGATCCCGCGGCTGCTCCGGGAGGCGGGGCTGCGCCGCGTGGAGGCCGACGCCTACTTCCCGGTCACCTCGCCCGCGTGCGCCGCTCTGGAGTCCGCGACGGTCCGTCAGGTCCGCGACCAACTGGTCGCCGCGGGTGTGGCCACCCACGACGACATCGACCGGCACCTCGCGAACGTGGCGTCGGGCAGCATGGACCTGGCGACTGCGCCGATGATCTCCGCATGGGGACGCAAGGCGTAGAGGAGCGGCGCTCGGGCCGGCCGGCGGCTGTCGTCGGCCGCGTACGACGGATGCCGCGGGCCGCCGACGGTCCACGAGGCTCCCCGTTCTCCCGAACGGTGCGGCACGCTGGGTACGGGAGTCCCGGTCGCCGTCGACGTCCCGTCCCCGCCGGTACATACCGTCGGCCCTCAGTCCTCCGCCCCCGGAGGCCTCGCCCCCACCCGCTCGACCGCCCTCGCTCCCGCCCGGCACCCCGCGGCGGCCGCCTCCTCGGGGGGCACGCCCGTGAGGAGGGCGGCGAGGAACGCTCCGGTGAAGGCGTCGCCGGCGCCGGTGCTGTCCCGTGGCGACGCCGGGACGGCGGGGACCCGCGCGCACACGGTGCCGGACCGGGCCACCAGGGCCCCCTCCGCTCCCTGCTTGGCGATCACCAACGGAACGTGCCGGCTCAGCTTCGCCGCGGCGTCGACCGGGTCGGGCAACCCGGTCAGCAGGCACGCCTCGGCACGGCTGGGGAGCAGGACGTCCACTCCCTCGACCAGGTCGAGGAACCGGTCGACGCCCAGCTCGGTGAGGAACCCGGCCGACGCCGGATCCAGACTCACCGGGACCCCGCGCGCGCGTGCGGCGGCCAGGGCGACCGGCACCAGGGCGCGGCTCGGCTCCGAGAACAGGAGGTAGCCCGACAGGTGCAGCCGGGCGGCACCGTCGAGCAGCCCGTCCGACCAGTCACCGGGCTCCAGCCGAAGGGACGCCCCGCTGTCCGTCAGGAACGTCCGCTCGGCCGCGGCACCCGTGTCGACCAGGCAGATCACCGTCCCCGTCGGTGCGCTCCCGTCGACGACCAGGTGGGGACGCACGCCGAGGGCCGTCAGCTCCCGCCGGTGCCAGCCCGCCGCGTCCGAACCGACCCGTCCCAGCAGCCGGACGTCCCGGCACCCGCCGTACGCGGCCCAGCAGGCCACGTTGGCACCCGCCCCGCCCGGCAGCCGGTGGATCGCGGCGGCCGTGTCCGTGCCGGTGGCCAACGGTCCCCGGTGCCGGGCGACGACGTCCGTCACCACGTCCCCGACGACCAGCAGCGCGCCGCCCCGTCCCGCGGTCATGCCCCTGCCCAGGCCGCCGCGATGCGTGCCGCCAGCCGTACGTTCCCGCGCACCGCCGCCAGATTGGCCTCCAGTGACGCGCCGTCGGTGTGCCGTACCAGGTGGGCGAGGAGGAAGGGAGTGACCGCCTGGCCCGTGATCCCCTCCGTCTCGCACGCCCGCAGCGCGTCGGCGAGGACCCGAGCGTGGAGCGCGGGATCCAGCTGCTCCTCCTCGGGGACGGGGTTGGCGACGACGAGAGCGGACCGCGGCCCGCGCAGCGAGTCCTGCGCCCGCATGACGGCCGCCACCTGCGTCGGGGTGTCCAGCGTCCAGTCCACCGGGTGTCCCGAGTCGGACAGGTAGAAGCCGGGGAAACGGTCCGTACCGAAACCCGCCACCGCGACGCCCAGTGTCTCCAGTCGCTGCAGGGTCGCCGGCACGTCCAGGATGGACTTCACTCCCGCGCAGACCACCGTGATCCGGGTGCGCGCCAGCAGGCCCAGGTCGGCGGACTCGTCCTGCGTGGCCGTCCACTCCCGGTGCACGCCGCCGAGGCCGCCGGTCGCGAACACCCGCACGCCTGCCAGCTCCGCCAGCAGGGCGGTCGCCGACACGGTGGTCGCTCCGCTCGCGCCGGTGGCCACCGCGAGCGGCAGGTCCCGGTGACCCAGCTTGCGGATGCCGTCCTCGTTCGCCACCCGCTCCAACTGCTGTTTGTCCAGGCCGACGTGCGGCCGTCCGTCCAGCACGGCGATCGTCGCCGGTATCGCACCCTCCTCCCGGACCGCCTCCTCCAGTTCCCGCGCCACCCGGAGATTGCGCGGGCGTGGCAGCCCGTGCGCGATGATCGTGGACTCCAGGGCCACCACGGGGCGGCGCGCGCCGATCGCCGCCCGTACCTCTTCCGACACCACCAGGTTCACGCGTCCGCCTCCTGTCGTCGGTCCTTCCTCATCTCTGGCGGGCACGGGAGCGGACCAAACCCGCAGCCGGGGGCGGGCCGGACTTCCCCGGCTCCCCAGCGGCCTCTTGCGGCCCGCTCGGGAGGAAACGAGTCTGGGCGCACGACGGACCACAAGACACGCCTCGGCCACGTAGTCCTCTGGGTGCGCGACCCGGTCGCCGCGGCCGCGTTCTACGAGAAGACCCTGGGGACGGAGCCCCTGCGGGTCACCGAGCACGCCGCGGGAACCGTGAGCTTTCCCCCCGTGCGCCTCAACGAGGAGACCATCCTCGATCTCGCGCCCCGTTCCATGGCGGAACGGATGCGAATGATCCCCGGCGCCGACACGAGTGCGGGCCACCCCGTCAACCACATCCGCGTGTCCCTGTCACCCACGACTTCGACGCACTCCGCGCCCGCCTGACGGAGCAGTCCGTTCCGGTGTCCGAGCTCTCGCACGACTCCTATGGCGCACGCGGCCTGGCGAAGCGCAGCTTCTACTTGGGAGACCCGGACGGCAACATCATCGAGGCACGGCACCACGAGTAGCCCGCCCACCGCCACGCCCGGCGGCCGGCCGTTCAGAACAGCGGCTCGGGCAGCACACCCTCCAGCGCGAGCAATTGCCGTTTGGTGTCCACACCGCCCCCGAACCCGCCGATGCCGCCGTCACTGCCGACGACCCGGTGGCACGGCACGACGACCGGCAGCGGATTGGCCCCCATGGCCGTGCCCACCGCCTGAGCGGCGCCCGGCTGACCGACCCGGCCGGCGAGGTCGCCGTAACCGACGACCGAGCCGTAGGGGACGCCGGACGCCAGCTCGCGCAGCACCTCCCGGTTGAAGCCCGAGATCAGCGACCAGTCAAGAGGCAGGTCGAAGTCACGCCGTCGGCCCGCGAAGTACGCCTCCACCTGCCGTATCGCCTCGGTCAGCAGTGGGGAGCCGGGCGCCTCGACGGGCTCCGTGCCGAGCCGGGCCGCCAGCCTCTCGAGGGCCCGGCCGCGCACGGCGCCGGTGGCGTGGAACACGACGTTGACCAGGCCGTCGCGGGTGGCGGCCAGCAGCAGTGGACCGATGCCGGTGTCGACGACGGTCCACACGATCCGCTGCTCGTACTGCCCATTGCTGTCCATGCGCCCACGGTACGGCCGGCCACTGACAACGGGTCACCACCCGGTGAGGAGACCGCCCCGGTTCTCGTCCTCGTCCTCACCCACGGCCTCGCGCACCACGTCGGGCTTGTTGGTGATGATGCCGTCGACGTCGTACCCGGCGACCCGCCGGGCGGTGGCCGCGTCGTCGACCGTCCAGGTCAGGACCTCCATCGGACGGCCGTGCGGCCCCGTGAACGCGTGGACGGAGGAGACGTAGCTCATGGAGAGCGAGCCGTGCGAGGGGTTGATCTGGTCGGCGAACTCCGCGTATTCGGGCAGGTCCGACACGGACGGCGTGCCGAGGAATCCGGTCTTGACGGCAGGCTTGAGCTCGTGGACGGTCCGGATGCTGTCCGCGCTGAAGCTCTGCACGACCAGCCGGCCCGCCAGGTGCCGCCGGTCGAGCCAGCCCTCATTGGCGAGCACCTTGAGGGTCTGCTGCTCGATGCCGGGGTACAGCTCGGGGTTCTTCAGCTCCAGGAGCAGCTTCTGGTGGTTGTGCTCCACACGCTCCACGTACTGCTCCAGCGTCGGCACGCGCGCGCCCGCGTACTCGGGACCGAACCAGCTCCCCGCGTCCAGCCTGGCGATCTCCGCGGCGGTGAAGTCCTTCACCTTCCACGGCGAGCGGTCGGGGAAGACCTCCTCCACGTCGGTCGTGCGTCGCAGGCTGTCGTCGTGGAGGACCACGAGTTCCCCGTCCCTGGTGCGCTGGACGTCGTTCTCGACCCAGCGGATGCCCAGCTCGGCGGCCCGGTCCACGGCGGCCAGCGTGTTCTCCGGGGCGTACCCGGAAGCACCCCGGTGGGCGACGACCACGGGCCCGTCGTCCTCACCGCTCTGGGGGGCCCGGGCGTGGGAGAGGGGGGTCAGCAGGGCAACCCCCAGGAACGCGGTGGTCGTCACGGCGACTGCGCGTGCGTACATGCGTGCTCCTCGCGTCGAGCGATCACGGACAGCATCACTGTGACATCAGAGAGTCAACAGGAGAGGGGTGCGGAGTGGCCGCAGGCTGAATGGAGATGCTCAACTCCGCACACCGGGGCGGCACAAGTGGGGCAAGGCCGTGATTCTTTGCAGGAGAATCGTTCGACCATTCCGGTGGGAGTCATACTCTCTGCCTCGACCCTGGGCGTCTCAACCGGTCCTGGGAGGGGGGGTACATCAGGAAATTCCGGGGTGTATCCGGGCAGCAAGAACGCGGAAGGGCGGCCGCAGATGCAAGGCACGGTCGACGGATTCAGTTACGGACTGGTCACACCGCTGGTGGCCTACCTCATGGCCTGCCTCGGCGGTGCCCTCGGGCTGTGCTGCACCACCAGATCCCTGCGGGTCGCCCGCTCCTGGCGTCCCGGGTGGCTCGCCCTCGGCTCGGCGGCGATCGGCTCCGGGATCTGGACCATGCACTTCGTCGCGATGATGGGGTTCACGATCGAACACACGCCGGTCCGCTACGACTGGCTGATGACCTTCGCCAGCCTGGCCGTCGCCATCGTCATGGTGGGCGTGGGAATCTTCATCGTCGGCTACCGGGGGGCGCGGGGAACGGCCCTGTTCACCGGCGGCACCATCACCGGCCTGGGCATCGCCTCGATGCACTACCTGGGCATGGCGGGTATGCGCCTGGACGGGCAGCTGACGTACAACACCTTCACCGTGGCCGTGTCCGTCGTCATAGCCATGGCCGCCGCCACCGCCGCCCTGTGGGCGGCCGGACAGGTCCGGGGCTTCCTGTGGAGCGTCGGAGCGAGCCTCGTCATGGGACTGGCCGTCACCGGCATGCACTACACCGGCATGGCCGCCCTGGAGGTCCACCTCCACGGCACGTCCGACCCCGGCACCGGCGGGTCCCCCGCGGAACTGCTCGCCCCGATGCTGATCGGTCCTCTCGCCTTCCTCCTCCTCGCAGCCGTGGTGGTGATGTTCGATCCGCTGATGGTCACGGGCAAACCCGCCGGGGCCCCCGTCGAACGGAAGCCGGGCATCCCCGCCCACACCGTGGCCCCGCGCACGGTCCCCCGCCGGGCGCACCCACCGGCGCTGCGAACCCGCCGCCCCCTCGTCCACCGCCGCTCCCGCACCCCGCAGAACCGCTGATCCGGACCGGTTGTCAGTGCGGGGTCGTACGGTGGAACCCATGCGGCCCGTTTCCCAGATCGAACGCACGGTGGCGCCCTTCGAGGTCGTCAGTCCGTACCAGCCCAACGGCGACCAGCCGGCGGCCATCGCCGAGCTGGCCCGGCGTGTCGAAGCAGGCGAGAAGGACGTCGTCCTCCTCGGCGCGACCGGCACCGGCAAGTCCGCCACCACCGCGTGGATGATCGAGAAGCTCCAGCGCCCCACCCTCGTGATGGCGCCCAACAAGACCCTGGCCGCCCAGCTGGCGAACGAGTTCCGAGAGCTCCTGCCGAACAACGCCGTCGAGTACTTCGTCTCGTACTACGACTACTACCAGCCCGAGGCGTACGTCCCGCAGTCGGACACCTACATCGAGAAGGACTCCTCGATCAACGAGGAGGTCGAGCGACTGCGGCACTCCGCGACCAACTCGCTGCTCACCCGACGCGACGTCGTCGTGGTCGCCTCCGTCTCCTGCATCTACGGCCTCGGCACCCCGCAGGAGTACGTCGACCGCATGGTCCCCCTCCGGGTCGGCGAGGAGTACGACCGGGACGAGCTGCTGCGCCGCTTCGTGGACATCCAGTACACGCGCAACGACATGGCCTTCACCCGCGGCACCTTCCGGGTCCGCGGCGACACCATCGAGATCTTCCCGGTCTACGAGGAGCTGGCCGTCCGGATCGAGATGTTCGGCGACGAGATCGAGGCCCTGTCCACCCTCCACCCGGTCACCGGCGAGATCATCAGCGACGACCAGCAGCTGTACGTCTTCCCGGCCTCCCACTACGTCGCGGGCCCCGAGCGCCTGGAGCGGGCCGTCAACGACATCGAGAAGGAGCTCGCCGAGCGCCTGACCGAGCTGGAGAAGCAGGGCAAGCTCCTGGAGGCGCAGCGGCTGCGGATGCGCACCACGTACGACATCGAGATGCTGCGCCAGATCGGTTCCTGCTCCGGCGTGGAGAACTACTCGATGCACTTCGACGGCCGCTCACCCGGCTCCCCGCCGAACACCCTGCTGGACTACTTCCCGGACGACTTCCTGCTCGTCATCGACGAGTCGCACGTCACCGTGCCGCAGATCGGCGCCATGTACGAGGGCGACGCCTCCCGCAAGCGGACCCTGGTCGACCACGGTTTCCGGCTGCCCTCCGCCCTCGACAACCGCCCGCTGAAGTGGGAGGAGTTCCAGGAGCGCATCGGGCAGACCGTGTACCTGTCGGCCACCCCGGGCGCCTATGAGCTCTCCCGTTCGGACGGCGCCGTCGAGCAGATCATCCGCCCCACGGGCCTCGTCGACCCGGAGGTCGTCGTCAAGCCCACCGAGGGCCAGATCGACGACCTGGTGCACGAGATCCGCACGCGGACCGAGAAGGACGAGCGCGTCCTGGTCACCACGCTCACCAAGAAGATGGCCGAGGACCTCACCGACTACTTCCTGGAGCTCGGCATCCAGGTCCGCTACCTGCACAGCGACGTCGACACCCTGCGCCGCGTGGAACTGCTGCGTGAGCTGCGCGTCGGCGAGTACGACGTCCTGGTCGGCATCAACCTGCTCAGGGAAGGTCTCGACCTGCCGGAGGTCTCCCTGGTGGCGATCCTGGACGCCGACAAGGAGGGCTTCCTGCGCTCCGGCACCTCGCTGATCCAGACCATCGGCCGTGCCGCGCGCAACGTGTCCGGCCAGGTCCACATGTACGCCGACAAGATCACGCCGGCGATGGAGAAGGCGATCGACGAGACCAACCGCCGTCGCGAGAAGCAGATCGCGTTCAACCAGGCGAACGGCATCGACCCGCAGCCCCTCCGCAAGAAGATCAACGACATCGTCGCGCAGATCGCCCGCGAGGACATCGACACCGAGCAACTGCTCGGCTCTGGCTACCGCCAGACCAAGGACGGCAAGGGAGCCAAGGCCCCCGTCCCCTCCCTGGGCGGCGAGACGGCAACCGGCGGCAAGGCGGCCAAGGGCAGGGGCAAGGCCAAGGAGACGCCGGTGACCGACCGTCCGGCGGCGGAGCTGGCCGCGCAGATCGAGGACCTCACCACCCGTATGCGGGCCGCCGCCGCGGACCTCCAGTTCGAGATCGCGGCCCGGCTGCGTGACGAGGTCTCCGAGATGAAGAAGGAACTGCGCCAGATGAAGGAGGCAGGTCTGGCCTGACGGCCCACCCGGGCACGCGCTGTGTTGCAAGACCGACACAAAGTGCGGTCCTGGGTGGGGCGCTGTCCGTGCCCCTGCGTAGGGTTCTGGTCAACCGCGGGCGCCGCGGCAACAGGGGACAGCTCGAGAGGGGATCAGCGCGTGACCGTCAATATGACCAAGGGTCAGGCCATCAGTCTGCAGAAGGACGACGGCGGCAGCCTGACGTCGGTGCGCATGGGTCTCGGCTGGCAGGCGGCTCCCCGGCGCGGCCTGTTCGGTTCGCGCACGCGGGAGATCGACCTGGACGCCTCCGCCGTCCTGTTCGCGGAGAAGCAGCCCGTCGACGTCGTCTTCTTCCGTCACCTGGTGAGCGACGACGGCTCGGTGCGCCACACCGGGGACAACCTCGTCGGCGGCGTCGGCCAGGGCGGTGACGACGAGGCGATCCTCGTCGACCTGCAGCGCGTCCCCGTCCACATCGACCAGATCGTCTTCACCGTGAACTCCTTCACGGGCCAGACCTTCCAGGAAGTGCAGAACGCGTTCTGCCGCCTGGTCGACGAGACCAACGGGCAGGAGCTCGCCCGCTACACACTGGCCGGCGGGGGCGCCTTCACGGCCCAGATCATGGCGAAGGTGCACCGGGTGGGGCAGGGCTGGTCGATGACCGCCATCGGCTCCCCGGCCAACGGCCGCACCTTCCAGGACCTGATGCCGGCGATCCTGCCGGTCCTGTAGCGGACGCAAGCACGAGCGCCGCCGAGTGACACAGCCGCCGAGTGAGCACGAGTGACACAGGGGGAAAGGCGATGACGGCCGAGCTGACGCGGGGACAGAACCACCCGCTTCCCCGGGCTCGCCTGGAGATCCGGGTCTCGGCCGGCACGCCGGTCGTGGCCGGAGCCACGCTCGGCGACGAGAACGGCGAGGTCCACGGCGTCGAGGGGGTGGCCCACCCGGGCGCGCCCACCCTGCCTGGTGTGGAGGTCTCCCGGCAGGCCGCCGCCGACCACCGCCTCGCGGTCGACCTGGACGCGGTCCCGGACGCCGTGCACCGCGTCAGCGTGCTGCTCGCCCTGCCCATCGGCGGCCGGGGACCGGCCCGCTTCGGAGCCGTGGCCGCCCCCTTTGTCGCCGTCACGGGCCTCGACGGCGACGAGGTCGCCAGTTACACCCTCACCGGCCTGGAGGCCGAGTCCGCCGTCGTCGCGCTGGAGCTCTACCGGCGCCAGGGCGCCTGGAAGGTGCGTGCCGTCGGCCAGGGCTACGCGGGCGGGCTCGCAGAGCTGCTCACCGACCAGAACCTGCCCGGGGCCCACCGCCTCGCCGACGACATCCAGGACGCGGTGGCCCGCGGTCTGGCGCGTTCGGTGCCGGCCCCCTCGTCCCGCACTCCCGACGGCGACCGCTCCCGGCCCGCCACCGCCTCGGCGCACGACCCCGGCACGGCCGCGGCCCACGGCGCCACGGGGGGCGTGCCACCCACGCCGCAGACCGACCCCCAAGGCCCGCCGGCACGGCAGACACCCGCGACCCCGGGACAGCACGCCGCGCCACAGCCGTACCCGGCCGCCACGGCGGACTCCTCCGTGACCCGCCAGCCGTCCGCGGCCACCGGCGGCGGTCCCATCGACTACAGCCACCCCCGTCGGCAGCACGGCGCTCCGCCCCCGCCCCCGCCGGCCACGCCCCCGACCGCACCCGGGGAGCCCGCGCCCCCCGTCGCGGGCGACGCCACCGGCTGGTCCATGGAGGAGCGGCTCTACAACCAGGTCTGGGGCATGTTCGAGGACCTGGCCCGCACCACCGCCGCCTACCGCAGCGCCGTGGACTTCGCGGACTCACGCATGGAGAAGGAGCTCGACCAGGTCCTGTCCGACCCGCGCAGCCGGATCGGCGGTCAGGGCGACGCCGCCCGGGAGGCGGCCCGCGCCCGGTACGAGCAGCTCGTGGCACAGGCCGCGGAGGCCCTGGAGCGGGACGTGACCCAGCTGGAGGCCGAGGCCGAGGTCGTCGAGCCGGCCCTGCCGGCGGCCTACGCGCGCTGGGACAGCCCCGTCTGGCACGCCTACCGCGTGCCCATGGAGATCCCCATGGCCGTCAGGCTGGGCGATCTCCATCTGTCCGAGGCGGACCGCATACGCATTCCGCTGCTGGTCCGGCTACCGCTGGAGCGCGGCCTGTGGATCGACAGCGGACGCGCGGCCTCGCTGGACGGCGCGTACACCGACCCGCACGAGACCCGGCGCCTGGGCCTGGAGACCGCGGTCGCCCACGCGGCCCGGCTGCTCGCCGTCTACCCGGCGGGCGAGTTCACCGTGCACGTCGTCGACCCGGCCGGATCGGGGACACAGCCGCTGGCACCCCTGGTGCACTCCGGGGTGCTCGACGCCCCGCCGGCCCTGGGCGCCGCCGGGACCGCGGACGTGCTCACGCGCCTCACCCAGCGCGTCGACCTGGTGCAGATGGCGTTGCGCGGTGGCGCTCCCGACGCGCTCCCGCCCGGCCTGGACACGTCCCAGCAGCTCCTCATCGTCAACGACTTCCCGCACGGTTTCGACGACCGGGCGGTGAACCAGCTGCGCTACCTCGCCGACGAGGGACCGGCCGTCGGAGTCCACCTGATGCTGGTCGCCGACCGTGAGGACTCCGCCGGGTACGGGCCGCTGCTCGACCCGCTGTGGCGGTCGCTGCTCCGGTTGACGCCCGTCGCCGACGACCACCTCGCCGACCCGTGGGTGGGGCACGCCTGGACGTACGAGCCCTCGCTCGTCCCGCCCGGCAGCCAGGTGCTCCGGCACGTGCTCGAGCAGGTCGCCGCAGCCCGCCGTTCGTGGCGTCGGTAAAGGCCCTGAGCTGCCCTCTTGGGCTTTATTTGCAAATCTCTTTACCTTCCCTTGGGGAATGGGGTACTGTCGTCCGTACGGAGGGGAGTACTCCCTGCCAACTACTGCGGCGTACCCGTCAATACGGATCAGGCCAGATCCCGGGGCGTCGGCCCGTGGGTTCCGGACGCGTCACGCGTCCCGGGCACCCGGGGTGGAAGAGACCTCCGGCAGCGACGACGCTGACATCTGCCGTGTGACGTACTGCCGGAGGCGTAGTAGTGGAAGTTTCCGTGACCCTGTGGGTCCTGACCGTCGTGGGCCTCGCCGTCCTGATCGGGGCCGACTTCTTCATCGGCCGCAAGCCGCACGACGTATCGATCAAGGAGGCCGGGATCTGGACGGCCGTCTGGATCGCCCTGGCGGGCCTCTTCGGAGTCGGCCTGCTCATCTTCGGCGGCGGCCAGCCCGCCGGCGAGTTCTTCGCGGGCTTCATCACCGAGAAGTCCCTGAGCGTGGACAACCTCTTCGTCTTCATCCTGATCATGGCGAAGTTCGCGGTGCCCTCGCAGTACCAGCAGCGAGTGCTCCTCATCGGTGTCCTCATAGCCCTGGTCCTCAGGGCTGTCTTCATCGCGGCGGGTGCCGCGATCATCGCCAACTTCGCCTGGGTCTTCTACATCTTCGGCGCCTTCCTGATCTACACGGCCTGGAAGCTCATCCAGGAGGCCCGTGCCGACGAGGAGGACGAGGAGTTCGAGGAGAACAAGCTGCTCAAGGCGGCCGAGCGCCGCTTCGGCGTCGCCGACCGCTACCACGGCACCAAGCTGTGGATCGAGGAGAACGGCAAGCGCGTCATGACCCCGATGCTGGTCGTGATGCTCGCGATCGGCACCACCGACGTGCTCTTCGCTCTCGACTCCATCCCGGCGATCTTCGGCCTGACCCAGGACCCGTACATCGTGTTCACGGCCAACGCGTTCGCCCTGATGGGTCTGCGACAGCTGTACTTCCTCCTCGGCGGTCTGCTGAGGAAGCTGGTGCACCTCTCCTACGGCCTGTCGGTCATCCTGGGCTTCATCGGCGTCAAGCTGGTGCTGCACGCCCTGCACGAGTCCGGGGTTCACGTCCCCGAGATCAGCATCCCGGTCTCGCTCGGCGTGATCTGCTCCGTCCTGATCGTCACCACGATCACCAGCCTGCGAGCCTCCAAGAAGCAGGCCGAGGCGGAGGCCGCGGAGAGCAGGAGCGACGAGGCCCCGAAGGACAGCATCGAGGCCTGACCGGAAGTACCCGCCCCAGCACGGGCAGGAGCCACCGGGAGCGGGGGGGGGGGGGGGGCCGCCCCCCCCGCGTGCGGTGGGGGGCGCGGGGGGGGGGGCACCCCCGGCGGGGGGGTATAAAAAAAAGAAGCAGCCCGCCACGCATAGAGTGTATGTGAAGGGG